>NZ_JAFNOZ010000001.1:347874-350919 GCF_026536045.1 Lactobacillus sp. B4005 | reverse complement strand
CTGAACCGTTTGAACCAGAACCATTGCTACCTGAGCCGTTTGAACCTGAGCCATTGCTACCAGAACCATTGCTGCCGGAACCGTTGCTACCTGAGCCATTGCTACCGGAACCGTTGGATCCTGAACCGTTAGAGCCGGAACCATTAGAACCTGAGCCATTAGAACCTGAGCCATTGCTACCAGAACCATTGCTGCCGGAACCGTTTGATCCTGAACCGTTTGAACCAGAGCCATTGCTGCCGGAACCATTTGAGTCGGAGCCGTTGGAACCAGAACCATTGGAGCCTGAGCCGTTGGAGCCGGAACCGTTTGATCCTGAACCATTGCTACCTGAGCCGTTTGAACCAGAGCCATTGCTGCCGGAACCATTTGAGTCGGAGCCGTTGGAACCGGAACCGTTTGATCCTGAACCGTTTGATCCTGAACCATTGCTACCTGAACCGTTGGAGCCGGAACCGTTGCTGCCGGAACCGTTGGAGCCTGAGCCATTGGAGCCGGAACCGTTTGATCCTGAACCGTTTGAACCAGAACCATTGCTACCTGAACCGTTTGAACCAGAGCCATTGGAGCCGGAACCATTGGAGCCGGAACCATTAGAACCTGAGCCATTGCTACCAGAACCATTGCTGCCAGAACCGTTGGAGCCGGAGCCATTGCTACCTGAACCGTTTGAACCAGAGCCATTGGAGCCGGAACCGTTTGAACCAGAACCATTTGAGCCTGAACCATTGCTGCCAGAACCATTGCTGCCGGAGCCATTAGAACCGGAACCATTGCTGCCAGAACCGTTTGATCCTGAGCCATTGCTGCCGGAACCATTTGAGTCGGAACCGTTGGAACCGGAGCCATTTGAGCCTGAACCGTTAGAGCCGGAACCACTCGAATTTGGAACAAGCGATTGAATCACATCTTGAGCTTGAGCAATTAGAGAAATAATTGTTTCATCTGAATTTGCTAAACCTATTTTAAGTTTTGTATCGTTAATAACTTGATCAATTTTTTCTTTGGTTGATTTCTTTTCATCAGAACTTAGATAGTTGATGCCATCAACTTGTTTTTTAGCGGTATCACCATATTGACTGATAATAGTCTTTGCTCTATCTTTATTCTTTAACAAAATAGCATCAGTCACAGTTTGATTAATCTTTGCAGAACCATCAGATTCGGCATTATTAACTTCATCAGCATCAGTAGCTTTATCTATAGCCAACTTAGCCGCAGCTGCTACTGTATCTATTGCTGCATTAGCAGCAATTTTTTGTTCATTGGTTAAATTCAAGTCATAAGATATCTTGCTTTTAGCTTTATCAGCAACTGTATCAATTTCAGATTTAGCAGCTTTCTTTTGATCGTCTAATGTGATGACAGGCTTTTGAGCTGCTTCAATTTTAGCAATTCCATTTGATACAGCGTCATTAATACCCTCAGCACCTTTAGCTTTGCTTATCGCATTTTTAGCTTCAGCTGCTGCATCATCAATAGCTTGCTTTTCCTTAGCTTTTTCATTTGCTGATTTTGATTCATCTTTGTCAACCGTATTCAAAGCTGTAGTAGCAGTATCATTAATTAACTTGATTGCATCAGTCTTTTGATCAGCGAGTGGTTTCCCAGATGTGTATTGTGCATCAATTGAATTTATACCTGATTCAAGTTTTTTAACAATATCTGCAGAATCTTCAGCACGATCGATTGCATTTTTAGCTTTGCCTGCTTCTAAGTCAACATTAGCAGCTTGTCTATACCTTTCAGATATAGTTAAGTTAGCATCACTATTAATTCTCTTTTTAATTACTTCTGCTTCGGCATCAATTGCAGCCTTAGCATTTTGCTTTCTTGTTGACAAGTCTTTGGAGCTATTTGCTTGGGTTACTACATTATTAATTGCAGCCTTACCATCAGAAACAGCTTTAGAAATTTCTTCGACACTAGTTGCCGCATCAACCTCTTTTTTGGCTGTAGTTGTAGCATTGTCAATTGCTTGATTGGCTTCAGCCTTTTCAGTATCAGTAAGCTTATTGGATTGTGCAATCTTGTTCTTAGCGTCTTTTGCAGCCGCATCTAGATCACTATTACCCTTGCGCTTAGCTGCCTGAAGTTGTGCGTCAGTTAAGGCTTGATTAATCGCTGCAATTCCTTTTTGTTTGAAATCATTGATTTGATCATCAGTAGCACCAATTACATCTGTAACCGCCTTATCGTGGGCAGTTTGTGCTTGTTCTTTAAACTTAGCTATTTCATCAGCTGTTAAGCCAGTTTTACCAGTATCATCTTTAAGGGCTTCGATCTTGTCTAGTACTCCAGAAATATCAACATCTTTATCGCCCTTAAGTACCCTATCAAGTTCTTTAATGGCATTGTCACGATCTTTTCTAATTTGATCTGCATTTGCTGAGTTAGCGCTAGTGACAATGTTAGTAATTCCGTTTATCGTATTATCCTTGATTGTTGAAACGGTCTCCGCATCAGTTTCTGCATCAATATCTGAATTACCAAGTTTTTGAACTTCATCCAGAGCACTTTGATCACTCGGATTAATTTCGCCATTATTACCCTTTAAATCAGTTTTCGCCTTATCTACAGCCTTTTGAATAGCTTGTTTAGCTTGAGCCTTGATGATGGCTAACGATGCCTTCGATTCTGCACTTGAAATGCTAGAGTTCCCATCAGTTAATGCCTTGTTTAATTCATCATTATTTTTAGCTGAATCAACTTTTGCCTTTGCAGCAGCACAAGCCTGATCGATTGTGCCACCCTCCTTAATAGCATCTTCATACGCTTGGGTTGCTTTATCATAATCAGCTTTTGTAGCTGCTTTTTGATCCTCAGTTAACTTTTGATAGTCATCAGTTAACTTATCATAATTATTCTTAAGATCAGTCTTGGCGTTTGTTGCTGCAGTATCCAAAGTACTCTTGGCTGAATTCTTATTGGCATCAAGATTTACTGTTGCCGCAACATCAATGTTTTCCTCAGCTTCTTTTTCTGCTGCCTCAACATCAGCTACCGTGGTTGTAACTGCATCAATATTTGTTATTCCTTTATCGC
>NZ_JAFNOZ010000001.1:0-347776 GCF_026536045.1 Lactobacillus sp. B4005 | reverse complement strand
ATCTTTAGCAGATTGAAGTGATGCATCATTTTCGACCTGATTTATTTTTCCTTTGGCCGTATCCTCACTGGATTTAACTGCTTCTGGAGTTTCGGCGGCGTTGATTTCAGTCTTAGCATCAGCTAAAGCTTGATCAACTTTAGCTGTATAGCCATCTTTTTCGACTTGGGATAAGTTCTTATCATTGGCAATCTCAGTCTTAACTTTATCAGCTGATTTCGTTAGATCATCAATTGCATTCTTTTTCGCTTTTCTTAAATCTTGCTCTGCCTGACTGCCCTTGATGTTATTTGCAATATCAGCCATTTTTTGGATGGCGTCGGTTTTATCAGTATCGACAGTCTTTATATCATTATCCTTGGTTGTGATTTTAACAACCGCTTGATTATAAATGTCATTTATGTTATCTCTTGCAGTTTGTGCTGTTTGATCATCAATGGAGCCATCCTTACGAGCAGTGTCTATAAGACCAAGATCTTTTTCCTTAGCAGTAGCCAATTCAGTTAATGCACTGGCTTTTTCTGCAGAAAGTGAGACATCATTAATATTATTAATACCGGCGTTTTGTGCAGAAGTAATTGCGTTTGCGGTTGTAGCGGCATCGATAGCTGTTTCTGCGGCATTTTCAGCATCTGTAATTTGCTTGTTGTATTTAGTCTTTGTTGCTGGATCAAGTAAATCATCAGAAATTGCAGAAATAGCATCACTTGCTATTTTAGCTGCAGCTTCAACTGCTTGTTTTGCTGTATTACGTTGATTATTTAATATATCGTTTCCAGCTGTTTTCGGAACATTATTAATTTGATCAATATATTCCTGTGCTGTAGTATCAATTTTTGCACTTTCAGCTTTATTAACAGCATCCGTTCCTTTGCTAACTAAAGAATCAATTTGATCCTTATAAGTTTGTGGATCAGATAAGTCTTTATTCTGGTCAATTTGTGCTTTTGCATTAGTTGCAGCATCATTAATACGGCCAATAGCCTTTGCTTTGGTTTCCAGTTCATTTAACGCTGCTATTCCATCATTTAAGTGACCTTTGATATCAGCAGCAGTTGGATCTTGATCAATTAAATCTGCATAGCCAGTTTTTTTATCGTTTGTAACTAGCGCACCAGCTTGAGCTTCATAATCGGCTTTCTCTTTTTCAGACAGACCATCAATCTTATCAATAGCACCTTGCACAGAAGTATTACTATTAGATAGCTGATCCTTAGCAGCCGCTTTAACGGCATCTAAAATATTAGTTTTACCATCATTTTCACTGTTGTTTACATCTGTTGTGTTATCAGCAACAGGCACAGCACTATCAGCTATTTTATCAATAGCAGTAATGGCAGCTGTCTTAGCATCTTCAACACCCTTATTATTTGTTGAGTCTAAGCCTAATATTGTTTCACAGTCTTTGGCAAAACCGTCAAGTTCACCTTTAGCAGCTTCCTTATTAAAAATGTTAGTAGCTTTAGTCTGCCTATTCGTAACGTCATCAACACTTGTACTGCCATAAATCGACTTCTCTGGATCGAAATTTTCGTCGCCTTTCTTTGCTAAAGCAGCATTCTTGGCATTTTCAATTGCTTCAATATATATTTGCTGTTCATCATAAGTAAGGCCACTATTACCTACTCTTCGCTTTGCGTCTTTTGCAGCGTTCTCAATCGCTTCACCAGAATTTGTAATCGCGTTATTTATGGCTCCAGATACTTTTTGGGCATCATTATAAGCATTAATTAACTTATTTAATGCATTATTCTTTCTTGAGTTAACTTCCGCAATGGTTTCAGCACCATAAACTGAGCTTTGAGAATCATAGTTGCTAGAATCTGACGTAGCAGCAACTTGTTTGGCATTAGCAATAGCATTCTTCAAATCATCACTAATCACCACTAAGCCTGCATCATTAATCTCTTTTATCTTATCATTGATAGCTTTGGCTGCCGTATCCTGAGCCGCTGTTAAAACGTCAACAGCAATTGGTCTGTGGTTTAAATCTGTTTCAAGCAATTTAGTTGCCAGTGGATTATATTCGATAAAATTAGCATTAGGATATAATACAACTTTATAGCCTTTAACTAACTCGTTGGTTGAATCTTTTGGAATTGTGAAACTAAACTCGTAACGGCCAGTGTCTTTATTAAGTTTAGCCACAGTAGTAAATTCATGTGGCAATTTATCACTAGAAGCTGCATCAGCTGCTTCGGCTGTATCAGCATATGGATCATCTACATTGCTATTAGGGTCGGGAGCAATAGCTGTTTCTGTATCACTTAGGTCCCTGATATAAGCTCTTACATAAGCATGAGTACCACCTGGTAGAATTTTACTAAATATGCCATCACTGGAAGGGCCATCATTTTCATCTGTATAATTCAAAATCGATCCACTAATAGTGCTAGAGCCATCTGCGTTATAAGATACTTTAACATCAGCAGGATTAATATCCAAAAAGCCGGATGGATTGGCCGGAATAAAGCTAATATCGTTATAACCCATGTGTGAAGAATCGTTGAAGGCAAAATTGATAATTTTACTAAAGAGATTGTCATAAGTAATGCCTTGGTTAGCAGCATCTTGTAATACTGTCAAAAATTCTTTTGGTAGTTTATTAAAAATAGTCTTTAATTGGTCATCAGCCATGATTTTGGCAAGAGTATCGTTATTAAAAACTTGCTGACCATTTAATAATTCAATACCATTTGGAGCAACCGTAATTTTTCCATTAGTCTTGCTAACTTTTAATAAGTGGTAAGGTGGCAAGGTAATCTTACCAATACCAGCATCTGTAAGATCTAATTTTTGCCGTACGTTGGAAATGGTAACCTGGTTATTGCCGATGATACTAGTACCAGGATTCGTGTTAAGGTGTGCATCCAGAACTAAAGACTTAGGATTATTAACTGTTAAAGTACTATTGGTACCAGTGACATCAATTAGTGTTATTGGCTGATTGCCTGCACCAGTCGATCCACCATTTTTCAGACGAATTTCAAAAGTACCATTTTCAACATCTGCACTCCCGGCAATTGCAACCAATGTACTTGAGTAATTGCCCATATCTTCCCCGGTTATTATCAAAGAACCATTGGGATTAATAATGAAATTACCACCGTCATAAACTAAATTATTGTTACCATTTCCGCTAGAAATATTACCATTAGTGGTGATATTAACACTACCACCAGATCCAATATTAAACAATGAATTACCTTTAAGACTAATTGCCTTAGCCCGTGCATTATTTGGTGATCCATTATAATTAAGCTTAGGGTTTTTACCAACATTAATGTTTAAAGTTCCCTCAACGTCAACTTTCCCGGAACTTTCTGTATAAATACCGTGGCATACACCATCAGTATTTTCACCGCTATCACTACCGCCTCCTAATGAATCTTTATTATATAATGGATTCAAAGTAACAGTGGCATCTTTTGCAACTGTAACGCTACAATCGGTGCCTCTCATTTCGATAACATTACCATCGTAAGTTGAACCCGTGAAAGTACAATGCTGCTCAAAAGTAATGGTATTATTACCCCCAGTAAATTCAAATAACTGCTGGTTATTACCACCACCTTTAGGTACTGTACCATCTACTGGACTAGTATAATTATTGTTAACTGTTTCTGCAGTAATGTTATTTTTTAAGTGAATTTCGTTATGGTTACCTACATATAACATTTGGGAACCATGAAAATCAATATCATCTAGCGTAATAACCGCTTTGTTATCCCTAGCTGCATCATAATTTAAAACATCGGTTTTAATTATACCGTAATAATCTGAACTCCAAATTTGTAAATTTTGATAAGTTATCCTAAGTTGATTATTACTATTAACTAAAACAGGATGAGAACCCTGAAAATCAATAATATGCCTAGTATTACCACCTGAGGTAATTAATAATCTTCTTGCGGGAGTGCTAATTTCATCTTGTGTGTCATTGCCAGTATCAGCAGCAATGTCTTTCATAATATAAATTTTTGAAACATCGGCGGAACCATAAGCTGTTTTAAGTTGGGCCCAGGTGTAAATATACGCAGCACCATTAATAATCGTTGGTATAGAGCCTGTTGTGTTGTCATCAGCTCTAGCTTGAACCTTTTGCTCTTGATCAGTAACGGCAAGATTCGGAATATCACTCCCCGTTAATTCATCAGCTTTTTCCTGGTTAGCGGTAGAATTAGCCATTAATTTACTAGTGTCGTCTTTTACATCCGTTGAACCAGTGATGTCAGAAGCATTGCTCTGGCTCGATTTGGTAAGAGCAGAACTTTGATTCTGATCTGAATTCTTCTGATCAGTTGCTTGTTTTTCTGCAGAATTGTCAATCTGATTGTCTTTTTCAGCAACAGATTGCGTTTCACTAGATTTACTCAAAGGTTGATTATTGTTATTGTTATCATTTTTCACAATTACCTTGTCAGTACCTTTAAAAAATGAAGTTAAACCTTTATAAGTCGACAGCTTGGGATTCTTTACTTTTATACTGTCAGATTGAGTATTTTGGACTTCAATCTTTTTCCCAGAACTATTCGAAGAGGATTGAGCAGAATCTGTGTTTACATTTTCACTAACTTCCTGATTAGGGTCAACAGTATCAGCTTTCGCTGTTTGACTGTTTAAACCAAAATAAGTAAAGCCAAGTAATACAGAGGCCGCTCCAATACTTAGTTTACGTATTGAAAAATGGTCTTGCTTAGATTGCATTTCCATCTTCTTCAAGCGTTCTTTGTAATTATTCTTTCCTAACATACAAACGTCCTTTCCTATTGACAAATACTATACAGGTTTAAGATAGCCCCAAATTATTGAGATGTCAATATTTAATTTATTTTTTATGTGCTTTTATAAAAAACTAAATTTGTAATTTTAATTAATCTTATATTCGATTATTGGTCTATTTTTTTCTAAAACACATAACTTTTGCGGCTTAAATAAAATAACGTATTAAGCAATTTTCTTGGTTTGTCATTTAGGTAAAAAGAATAATATTTTTAGGTGAGACCTTTTATACCTTTTAATTCTTTTTCAACATCAATCTTGTTTAAAAAAACATGACCAGGTTTAATTAAATAAATAAGTAGTAAAAGCTTAACAATAAGAAAGAACTAATTGAAACATATTGCCTAAGCTTAATTATTTATATTTAGTTATTCATTATTAATTTACATATGCTTAGTATGATTTAATACTGCTAGCAATACTGTGATAAAGAAGACCGGATCTTTTAATAAACCACATAAAATTCAGATTTTAAATCAAACTATTAAAAATACTTTTCTATAGCCAAATATTCATCAGTTAAAATTAGAATTTTTTATACGATGTCGGACACTTTATTCTGATTATAAGAACAATGTATTTGGAAAAGAAATTATCGGTTAGGCTTAACTCACCTCGTTTAGCAAAAGTGTTAGAGCTATTTTCAAACTTACTCTTTTAGGTAGGTCTTCGGCACACATTGTTTTTTTATGAACAACAGCTACACATAGTCATTGAAACTATTATTTTTGAAGCAATCCATGGCCATCTAGTTATATGCAAATAAGGGTTGCCCGTGATTATTCTCATGAAAATGTCAAGATTTGCTCTCAAAAGTGAGCTTGCTAAAAGCTACTGAAAGATGCGCAGTTAGAGTTTCAGTCTGCTAAAAAACTAAAATGAATTAGAACCGAGCAATGAAAAATTAAAATGCTGTTGTTAACCAACTTATCTAAATAAAAAATAGCCCTTTAAATTCAGGCTATTCGGGTTAACAATTTTCAAGAGTGTATTTATAATTTGACCTAAGTCTTTACTTCGTATTAGTTTTGTAATTAAAAGCTATTAATGCAGTACAAGCTTAATTTTAGCTTTAAAAACTAAGAAAAAATTTCTGGCTTTTGCGCAAATCACATTGGAGCGCCGGCCATCGCATTATTGTACAATGATATTCACGAATTAAAAAATATTACTACGCTTATAAAGATTATTAATTTTAAACGATACTAAAAAGTTTAATTTATTGAGTTTAAACCTAGCAAATATATTAATTGCTTTTACGATGGAATTAAGCCTCCTCATAATTCATAAACCCTTGACAAATATTATGCTCTTAGGTAGTATAATAATTGATCTGAGTCGAACTAATGGCTTAATTATTTATAGTTGACCGGTCAAACATAAAACATGCGAGATTGTAAATAACTTTCGAATCGGAAGACTATCTGTTGATAGGATCCATATTCGTTGCGATACGTCTCATTTATTTGAACACTGCGGGTTCAACAAGCATTGTTTTGCTACTTTAGTCGACTTGGATTTATTTAGAATATTACGAAGCGGTCTGATGACCGTTTTTTTATTTGGAGAAATTGATGATTCTTAAATTTGTTATGACGATTTACCTGGTAATCATACTGGCAACTGCCCTATACTTATGGAGCAACCGCAAGCGGCAATTTTTAATTTACAGTCAAAAAAGCAACACCAGTTTTACTCATATCATGTCATGGACAGCAATTATTTTAACAATTGAATGTCTTATCGGCTGTTTCATATTATTTCAAGCAAATAAATACCTGAACTTAATAACCTTGTTTCTTAGTTCCATTACTATTCTAATTTTTAGTCTTTTAATTAATCAAAAGAATGATTAGTGCAGCAAAAATTTGGTAAAATAGTATCAGAGAGGTGTTTTATATGATGAAACAATATCACCGTATTCAGGTGGCCGTTGATGGTTCAAAAGAAGCAGATTTAGCTTTTAAAAAGTCTGTTGCTGCTGCTAAACGTAATGAGGCAGTACTTGAAATTTTACATGTCATTGACACCCGTTCGTTTCAAAATGTTTCGAGTTTTGACTCTGAAATGGTTGAACAGGTTTCAAATGACGCGAAAGAAAAATTGCAGGAATACTATGACGAAGCTAGGAAAGCTGGTGTTGAAGAAGTACACTTTTCAATTGAATTTGGCTCTCCAAAATCAATCATCGCTCACGAATTTCCAAAGAAGCATCAAATTGATCTAATCATCGTTGGTGCTACTGGCTTAAATGCAGTTGAACGAATTTTAATTGGTAGTGTGACCGAGTATGTTACTAGAACCGCTGACTGTGATGTTCTAGTTTGCCGTTCAAAAGAGAACCAGGATTTAATTTAAACTAAAAAAACACTTCAAGAATTTTCGAAGTGTTTTTTTATGCGAATAAATAAATTAATTAGAAGTCACCTGCTTGGCTAAACATGTAATCCTTATTATGAAACTTCATTGAGAGAATCATGCCGATTCCAATCATGTTGCCAATTAGGGCTGATCCCCCCTGCGAAATAAATGGTAGAGGTATACCGGTTAATGGCAATAAATCAATGCTCATTCCAATGTTTTCAAAAACATGAAACAAAATCATCATAATCACCCCAGTTGAAACATACGAATAAAAAGCATTTTTTGTATCAAAAGTAATACGAACCATTTGAATAATTAAATATAGGTATAACAATATTACCGCGACACTGCCAACGAAGCCAAGGGACTCGCCAATGACAGAATAAACCATATCAGAGCCGCGAACTGGAACATACACACTAAGGTTCCCAAAACCATTACCAAATATCTGCCCTGAACCAATCGCCTGCATGCTCTGCCATAGCTGGTAGGCTGCTTTTGAAGTATCCGTCGAGGGATTAAGCCAGGACATAATTCGTCTAAACTGATAAGGCTGAAAGAAATGGCTAAGAAAAGACTGTCCTCCAGCAGTTGTAACCATAAAAATAGTTACTGTTCCTAATATAAAGACAGCTACAAACATCGGTGTGATGATTTTCCACGATATTCCTGAAACAAGTATAACGCCACCAACGATAGCAATAAACACTAGCATGGTCCCAAAGTCATTTTGTAATTTTAACAAGACAGCAATCGGAAAAAGCCAAGCTAGCATCTTACCGATGAGTAGCCAATCGTTTTTTATTGTATGTGCCATCTTTTGGTTATGTTCATGAACAACCCGCGCTAGCATTAAAATAAATGCCGGTTTCATAACCTCCGAAGGCTGAAATGAAATTGGTCCGAGCTTAAACCAACTCTTTGCCCCCGCATCAGCCGCAATACTCCGATTATAAAAGAATAAAACGGCAACAAGCAGCATTATCCCAAAACCATAAACATAAGGTGCGATCCTAAATAATTGTTCCGCATCGAATTGAATCACAAAAATAACAATTACAAACGAGATAACGTACCATAATCCCTGCATCAATACGGCTTTTAATGGGCTACCCATATGACTTGGATCATCAACTGCCGCAAAGTAAATTGAGTAAAGACCAATTGCCGCAAGAATTAAAACAGGAATCACAATATTCCAAGCTATCTGATCAAAAAGACTAGTTTTATTTTGTACTTTTACCATTAATTATCACTGTCCGATACTGTTTAACTATTTTTCATGTAATGAAAAGTAAGAAAGCAAGTCGTTAATGCTGCTTTCTAAACTTTTTGAATACAAGATACTGTTAGTCTTTCCAGTTGTGGCACGATAACGACCAGAAATCTTTTCAATTAAACCAATCGCTTTTTTATTTGGAATCACTACTTCCCAAGTTGGGTTTTCCTTTCCTTTTAATTCATTTATCTCAACGTTTATATTTTCTGGCTTTCTTGACATAACTTCTCCTACTTTACATATGGATGAAATTTTTTAGCGATAATTTCATCTTCATATTTTTCTGGATGAGGATTACGTAAAACAGTAAATTTATCTGGCACGGGATCTACTCCGCCGCGTACAAATGGATTGCACCGTAAAATTCGGCAAATTCCCATGACTAACCCTAAAACCGGTCCAAATTTCTTTAATGCATCAATCATATAGGTTGAACATGTTGGATAATAACGACAACTTTTAGGTAAAGCCGGGGATATAACCTTTTGATAAATTTTAACTAAAAAAATCATTAATTTACGCAAGCCAATCTCCCAATTCTATCAATGACGCTGATGCTTTTCAATATTCTTAAGTAAAATACCTGTTCCCAAGGCTACAGCCTCTAAAGGATGATCGGCAGTCAATACAGGAACTTTAAGATAATACGAAATAAGTTTATCAATATTTTTAAGTAGTGCTCCACCACCAGTAAGCATAATGCCACGATCAATAATATCAGCTGATAATTCCGGTGGTGTTTTTTCTAAAACATCTTTTGTGGCCGCAATAATAGTCATTAAACCATCATGAAGTGCTTCTTGAATTTCTGGAGCTGAAACTGTGGCTTGCTTAGGTAACCCATCAACTACATCTCTACCACGAACAGTAATCGTTTCTTCTTTATCCGGCTCGAAAGCACTGCCAATTTCAATTTTAATCTGTTCAGCGGTCCGAGATCCAATTAAAAGATTGTGCTTATTTTTAATATATGAAACAACTGCTTGGTTCATATGATCGCCGGCATAGCGCAAAGATTGACTAGTTACAATTTCACCCATTGATAAAACGGCTATATCGGTAGTTCCACCACCAATATCAATTACAATGTTTCCTTGCGGCTTAAAAATATCAAGACCAGCACCTACTGCGGCAACCTTAGGTTCGAAATCTAAGTATACTTTACCGCCACCAGATTTTTCTGCTGCTTGAATTATCGCTTTTTGTTCAATTGACGTAACTCCTGTTGGCGCACAAATTAGTATGTTAGGCTTTGACATAAAGCCTTTGACATTTAACTTTTCGATAAAGTAGGACAGCATCGCCTCTGTAATATCAAAATCGGCAATGACACCATTTTTCAATGGTCTAATTACCCGAATATTACCGGGCGTCCGCCCAACCATTTTATAAGCCTCTGTACCAACGGCTACAACTTTATTTGTACTTGTATTAACAGCGACAACTGAGGGCTCATTCAAAACTATTCCTTTGCCAGAAACATTGATAAGCACATTGGCTGTCCCCAAATCTATTCCTATATCTCGTGCCACGATAATCCTCCATAAATATTCATTGTACATTTTACCATAAAGATACCAAGTTTGCTTTTAGCTTCATTCGTTTAATTAAGTCTTAAAAGAAATTACTCAGCTGCAAAGATGTGTCAATTAGAGTAATGAAAAAGTTGCCTACTAAAAAGCCTAAAGCAATTGCAGCAAAAATCAACAAAAGCTGAGCCTCAAAAATTTTATTTTTTCGTATAATTTTCTCTACTTGAACGCTTTTCATAATTTGAAACGATAAGCCGATTGTAATCAAGTAAATTACAATACTAATCAAGGCATGTACACCAAGTTGAAACATACTTCTTCTCACATTTCTTCAATTAAATAAAAACGGATGCACAAAATTGTGCGTCCGTTAAAACTTTAATACTATTTACTTGAATTGTAAACACTAATTCTGTTTACAGCCCTTCTTAATGCAACTTGGGCTCTTTCCAGTGAACGTTGATCATGCGCAGCTTTAGCTTCTTTCATTGCATTTTGTGCACGTTCTCGAGCTGCCTCGGCACGCGAAACATCAATATTGCTGGAGCGTTCCGCACTATCCGCAATAATAGTTGCAACGTTATTTGAAAATTCGAAGTAGCCACCGCTAACAGCAATATGGTTAACAGCATTATTCATCTGTCGACTACGAGTTACTTTGATTTCGCCAATTGCGAGTGGCGTTAAAATCGGTAAGTGATTATACAGAATCGACCGCTGACCATCTATTGCGCGCATTTCCACAATACTGCAATGATGTGAAAAAATTAGCCCATCTGGAGTTACAACATTAACCTTAAAAAGCTTTTCTGGATCTGCCATGTGACATCACCCTACTTTTCTAACAAGGCTTTAGCTTCAGGATCACTAGCTGTTACGCCCATATCTTTTGCTTTTTGTAAAACATCTTCGATTGGGCCTACACTACGAAATGCATCTTCAGGAAGATCATCCAAATGACCATCGAGAATCATCTTAAAGCCTTTAATTGTTTCTTTAATTGGAACATATGAACCAGGAACCCCGGTAAATTGTTCAGCAACAAAGAAGTTTTGTGACAAGAAGAACTGAATCTTACGAGCACGACTAACAATTACTTTTTCTTCATCAGATAATTCGTCCATACCTAAAACAGAAATAATATCTTGCAGTTCATGGTAACGTTGCAAAATATGTTGTACACGAGTTGCAATATCATAATGTTCCTCACCAACTACTTCAGGATCCAAAGCGCTTGATGTTGACTCTAAGGGGTCAACTGCTGGATAGATACCTTGCTCAACCAAGCTACGCTCCAAATTAGTAGTAGCATCCAAGTGAGCAAAAGTAGTCGCAGGTGCTGGGTCAGTATAGTCATCAGCAGGCACATAAACGGCTTGAATTGAAGTAATTGAACCCTTCTTTGTCGAAGTAATTCTTTCCTGCAATTGCCCCATTTCAGTTGCCAAAGTTGGCTGATAACCAACGGCACTTGGCATCCGACCTAGTAAAGCTGAAACCTCAGAACCAGCTTGCGTAAACCGGAAGATGTTATCGATAAAGAGCAACACATCTTGCCCTTCAACATCTCTAAAATACTCTGCCAAAGTTAACCCGGTTAATGCAACTCGCATTCTGGCACCAGGCGGCTCATTCATTTGTCCGAAAACCATGGCGGTTTTGCTTAAAACGCCAGATGCTTTCATTTCAAAATAAAGGTCGTTACCTTCACGAGTTCTTTCACCAACACCAGTGAAAACGGAAATACCACCGTGTTCTTGCGCAATGTTATGGATTAGCTCTTGAATAATAGTTGTTTTACCAACACCGGCACCGCCGAACAGCCCAACTTTACCACCACGAACATATGGCTCCAGCAGGTCAATAACCTTAATTCCAGTTTCAAGTATTTCTTGACTAGTTGTTAATTCATCATACTTTGGTGCATTACGGTGAATACTATTACGAGCATGATCCTTATCAAATTTTGGACCATTATCGATTGGTTCACCGAGAACATTAAACACACGTCCTAAAGTATCGTTACCAACAGGAACGGATATTGGACCGCCGGTATCTTCGACTTTCATTCCGCGACGGAGACCATTGGTAGATTCCATGGCGATTGTTCTTAAAACGCCATCCCCAAGCTCTAGCGTGACTTCAAGGACAATAGTTTCATCCTCTGATTTAACTACACGCAAAGCATTGTCAATATCAGGTAGGTTTTTATCAAGTGGAAATTTAACATCGACAACGGGGCCGATTACTTGAACAACTTCACCTTCACTCAAAACATCTACCTCCTTTTCTCAATTTATTTCAAAGCATTAGCACCACTGACAATTTCAGTGATTTCAGTGGTAATTTCTGCTTGTCTTGCACGGTTTAATTTAGTTGTCAGACTTGAAACCAAGTCATTAACATTGTCTGTCGCACTCTGCATAGCAGTCATTGAGCTTGCATGCTCGGCTGTTTTTGCGTCCAGAATAGCTCCGTAAATAGTTGAACGAGCATATTGTGGAATTAAAGTGGTCAAAACTGCGTTAACATCTGGTTCAATATCATATTCTAAATCTCTGTGTGCTTCAGCTTCTTTGATTCCAATATCAATATCGACAACCGGTAACATTTTTTCAACTCTAAATGCAGAAGACAAAGAGTTAATGTGGTGCGTATAACAAACATACAATTCATCATAAACACCATTCAAATACATTTTAATCGCTGTTGAGACGATTGGTAAAACCTCATCAAATGTTGGAACATCAGAAATAGCAGCATTTTCATACACAACATTTAAGTTATTCTTTTTAAAAAATTCTGCCCCTACAGAGCCCACTGCTAAAATTTTAATATCTTTATTTTCAGCTTTGGAATCTTGAACAAGACCCATCATATTTTTAATGACGGCACTGTTATATGAGCCAACAAGGCCACGGTCACCAGTTATAACTAAATAACCAGTTGATTTGACCTTTTTCCTTGCTTGAACCATATCAGAAACGATTCCTAAGCCAAAAACATTTTCATAATCGATTTTGCCAATACTATCTTCGTCAACAGCAACATTTTCTTTCTGTAAATGACGGACAACTTCTGCACTCATTAAGCGAGACAAGGTTTGTCTTACATGATCGTTATAAATCGTGTAGCCCTCATCGCGCTTTTCAGTTTGATTAAGTTTTGAAGCAGAAACCATTCTCATGGCTTCCGTAATCTTACCAGTTTGCTT
This sequence comes from Lactobacillus sp. B4005, assembly GCF_026536045.1. NCBI lineage: Bacteria > Bacillati > Bacillota > Bacilli > Lactobacillales > Lactobacillaceae > Lactobacillus > Lactobacillus sp. B4005. The sequence goes on along the minus strand of NZ_JAFNOZ010000001.1, from coordinate 334,605 downwards.
AACTGAAGCAATTTTTTTCTTCAACTCAAGTAAAGATGCAGGCATAAGCTACCTCCTATTTATTACTTGGTGAAAAACTATCAGCAAATTGTGAAATTGCAGATTTCAACTCAGTTTCATCTGGCAATTCTCCTGTTTTACGGATGTGATCTAATAGATCTGCATGATTACTATCAAAGTTATCGTAAAGTTCTTTTTCAAACCGCGCGATATCTTCAACAGGAACGGAATCGATGTAACCGTGAGTTAATGAATACAATAAAATAACTTGCTTTTCGACTGGAATTGGGTCGTGCAAAGGTTGCTTTAATACTTCAACAACTCTGCGTCCCCGGTTTAACTTAGCCTGGGTTGCCTGATCCAAATCACTGCCAAATTGAGCGAAACTTTCCAATTCATGGTAGGCTGCCAAATCTGTACGCAATGTACCGGCAACCCTCTTCATAGCCTTTATCTGGGCACTACCACCAACACGAGAAACTGAATTACCAGCATCAATAGCTGGACGAGTTCCCGCAAAGAACAAATCACTTTGTAAGAAAATTTGACCATCCGTAATAGAAATTACGTTGGTTGGAATATAAGCCGAAATATCGCCAGCTTCAGTTTGGATAAATGGAATGGCAGTCATCGAACCGCCACCAAGATCATCACTCAACTTTGCACTACGCTCCAACAGACGTGAATGCAAATAGAAAACATCACCAGGATAAGCTTCACGACCAGGCGGACGACGAAGTAGCAAAGAAAGTTCACGGTAAGCAACAGCTTGCTTGGATAGATCATCAAAGATCACCAGAACATCCTTGCCATTGTACATAAATTCCTCGCCCATAGCTGTACCAGCATATGGTGCAATATACAGCATTGGTGCTGGTTCACTTGGTCCTGCTTCAACAACAATGGTATAGTCCATTGCGCCAAAACGTTTTAATGTTTCTACTTGTGTTCTAACAGTTGACTCTTTTTGACCAATAAAGACATAAATACAAATTACATCCTGTCCCTTTTGGTTCAAAATTGTGTCAACTGCCAGACTAGTTTTACCGGTTTTACGGTCACCTATGATTAACTCACGCTGACCACGACCGATTGGAACTAAAGCATCAATCGCTTTAATACCAGTTTGCAGTGGTTGATTAACTGATTGTCGCTGCATAACACCCGGTGCTGAAGCCTCGATTGGACGAGTTTTTGAGGCCTTAATGTCGCCTAAGCCATCAACTGGCTGACCTAATGGATTTACGACCCGACCAATTAACTCATCTCCAACCGGCACTCTCATAATTTCACCGGTTCTTTTGACTTGGTCACCTTCACGAATATCATCAAAGTTACCCAAAATAATGATACCAACATCATTAGATTCAAGGTTTTGGGCAATACCATAAGAACCATTGTCAAATTCCAATAGTTCATTAGCAAGAACATTATTCAATCCATGAGCCCGGGCGATACCATCACCTATGTAAGTTACAACCCCAACTTCGTTGATGTCGAGTTTGTCATCATAGTGTTCAAGCTGTTGCTTGATTAAAGAGCTAATCTCTTCTGCTTTAATGCTCAATGGTTTCACCTCTTTTAATTTTTACTAATTAACTGCGCACGAATTTTTTTCAGTTTGTTTTTAACTGAGCCATCAATCACGCAATCGCCAACTTTCAGGATTACACCACCGATTATACTTTTGTCAACTTCATTTTTTAGATTAACACTAGTTAAATCGTACTTTTTTGCGTAACTCTGACCTAAAGCTTTTAATCGTGCATCATCAAGCTCAACAGCGGTAACAGCCGTACCTGTCATAATTTTCTTATTGTCATTATATAGCTCATTAAAGCAATCAATAATGTCAACTAATTGTAAAAAATGGTTATAATCTAACAGCAAATTTAAAAAGGTCTGAACTTCTTCAGTAAAACCTGCTTCAATTATTGATAACGACTTTTTCTTTTCAGCGCTATTAAAAACCGGATCGCTAAAAACACTTAAAATCTTAGGGTTAGCGGAAACTGCCTCACACAATTCCCCTAAATCTGCATGAACTTTATCTAAAGCATTCATGTCCTGCGCATAATCAAATAGTGCAGTACCATAACGTGCAGCAATTTCTTCTTTAGTCAAGGCCATTATTCGTTCAGCCCCTTAATAAATTGATCGACTAAATCTTTCTGATCGTCAGCAGATAAATTCTTTGCAATCACTTTTTCTGCAATCGTCACTGAAATATCTGCAACCTGTGCGCGGGCTTCGTTTAGAGCATCTGATTTAGCTTGAGCAGCATCTGCTTGAGCTTTTTCATGAATAGATGCTGCATCATCATTAGCCTCAGCAACAATTTGACTGCTTGTTTTCTGAGCATTCGCCTTTGCATCCGAGAGAATTTGCGTTGCCTCTTGTTTTGAATTCTTCAAGGCAGCTTCACGTTCATTAGCTAAAACTTCAGCTTTTTTACGGTTGTCAGCAGCCGAATCCAAATCATTAATCACCTTTTGCCGTCTTTTCTCCATCATGTTGGAAACTGGTCCCCAAGCATAATGTTTTACTAAGATAAGCAAAATCGCAAAAACTATTAAATACCAAATGGTATTGCCAAGATATATATGACCTGCAGAGGCTGCAAATAAAGTTTGAAATATCATTTACTGCCCTTCTCTCTTTTTACTTTAACCGAAATTTTTAAAAAATTAACGGAAGAGAATCAGAAAAGCAACAACGATCGCCAAAATTGGAACGGCTTCAATTAAACCAACACCGATAAACATAGTCGATCTCAAGTTACCTGCACTTTCAGGCTGACGAGCTATACTTTCAACCGTCTTTGTAATAACTTTACCATTACCCCATGAAGCAGCTAAAGCAGCAATACCAGCTACAACCGCTGCGGAAATATATTTAAAAGCTTGTGACATATTTAAACCTCCGAAAAATTATTCTTGTGTAACCTTTTTACCAATGTATACCATTGATAAGGTTACGAAAACATATGCCTGGATAGAGCCAATGAAGACAGAGAAACCTTGCCATATCATAGCAAGCGGTGCAGCTAAAACTAAAGTTAGTGCACCATAGCTAGGTGCAAAACTATTACCAATTAAAGTTAGTAAAACTTCACCTGCATAAATATTACCATATAGACGCAAAGACAGCGTTAAAAAGTTAGTAATCTCTTCCATCATATTAATCGGAAAAAGAAAACCAACAGGTTCAGCATAATTACGCCAATAACCTTTAGTGCCAAATCTTTGCATTCCAAATGTAAATGATAGAAGCAAGGTCATCATTGCAAACGACATTGTCGTTACTGGATCAGCAGTTGGGGATTTAACGAAAATGCTATCGCCAGCCTTGACTTCCAAGAAAAGACCTAATTGGTTCATAAACCAAATAAATAGAAACAACACAAAAGCATATAAGGACAAGTGCTTGCGCGCATCAGGATCACTGACATTATCTTTAACAATTCCATCAGTAAAATCAAGCAGGTACTCAATCACATTTTGCCTTTTGTTAGGCTTCATTTCAACTTTTCGTGAAAGCCAGATGCAGACAAATAAAACCACAGCTGCCATTAAAGTTGAGCCAATAATCCCCGAAAGATCAAAGGTCAAACCCAAGAACTTAAAAACAAATGGTCTCTCCATTACTTCGTGACCTCCCTTCTTGTGCCCAAATTATAGAACACTCATACAATATTAACACCAAACAAAAATTTTGTGAAAAATTGTAAGCGAATTTTCTTAATTTTTTTGCTTAAAGACACTATTTTGTGCCAAATAAACGATCACCTGCATCACCAAGCCCTGGTGTGATGTAACCGTTGGGCAACAGTTTTTCGTCTTCAGCAGCTGCATAAATATCAACATCAGGGTTTTCTTCTTGAATGGCTTTAACACCCTCGGGAGCAGCAACTAAAACTGCCAGCTTAATTGCTTTAACGCCCCGCTTTTTTAAAGCACCAATGGCCATGTTGGCAGAACCACCAGTTGCCAGCATTGGATCAACTACTAAGCATTCGCGCTCAGCTATATCCTTTGGCATTTTGCAAAAGTACTCATGTGGCTTTAATGTTTTCTCGTCACGGTACATTCCAATTACGCCAACTTTGGCCGATGGAATCATTTCCATCACACCATTGAGCATCCCGATTCCTGCACGTAAGATTGGGACAATGGTCATCTTTTTGCCAGCAATCTCTTTTTGCGTGGTTTTGCCAATAGGTGTTTCAATTTCAACATCTTTTAACGGTAAATCGCGAGTAATTTCATAAGTCATTAGTCCCCCAATTTCACCAACAATTTGCCGAAATTCATTGGAACTTGTTTCCTTACGGCGAATAATTGTTAACTTATGCTGGATCAACGGGTGATCTAAAACCGTAAATTTGCCCATCTTTTTTTCCTCCTACTAAACAAATAATACTTCTCGCTTATTTTAATCAAAAAAGCAAAGGGTTTAAAGTCCTTTGCTGTCGTTTTTTTATTTTGTCATATAGTGATGCCCCGCAGCGGCTTTATCTAACCGATTCATGTAAGCAAGTGAAGACTCACTGCCGCTAAATCCCTGGACAAAAATTTGCTTAATTTGTGGTTTATCATCAAAATAACGCAAGCCACCAAACAAATTATGATCAGCTTCTTGTAAGGAATTACCTAAATTAAACTTGTTTTCTTCTGGTAATTTAATCTTTGCGAGTATATCTTCTACTGCCATGACCCCAATCGTATCATTGAAATCAATTTGCAAAAAATCTTCTAAGTGATCAACCACAATGACGGGAGCGCTTGGTGCATAATGCCGATACTTCATTCCAGGAGCTTTGGGTACACCCTTTTCAGCTACCTTACCGGAATTAATCAGTACTTTTTCACCTAAAACCTGGCTCAATTCTTCAGGAGTTATTTCACCAGGACGTAAAACAACTGGTGTTTTAACAGATAAATCAATAATTGTTGACTCAAGACCGACCTTCGTTGGTCCGCCGTCAATAATTCCAGCAATTTTGCCATTTAAATCATGGTAAACATGTTGGGCAGTCGTTGGACTCGGCTTAGTCGAAGTATTTGCCGACGGACCCACAATTGGCTCTCCCAGTTTAGCAATAAGTTCATGGGTCAATTTATCATCAGGACAACGAAACGCAACTGTTTCCAAACCGCCAGTCACAGCGGACGGTAAACTGCCTGGTTTGACAAAAAGCAAAATAGTCAATGGACCCGGCCAAAAATGTTTAATCAGTTTCTGGGCTCTTTCTGGAATTTCCCTAGCATATTTAGCCATCATTTTTTCATCAGAAACTGTGACAATTAATGGATTATCGCTGGGGCGACCTTTGGCAGCATAAACATTCTTTACGGCTGTTTCATTAGTTGCCAAAGCGCCTAAGCCATAAACCGTTTCGGTCGGAAAAGCTACCAGTTCCCCAGCAGCTAAAAGTTCAACTGCATCATTGATTTTTTCTTGATCAAAAATCTTTGTTTCCATCACTTATTCCACTTTCCACTTACCATACGGGGCTTATTAGCCAAATCATTTTTAAATTCAATCGTAAAGTCAGGCAATTCTTTAGCAAACAATTCTTCAAGCTGCTTTTTTTCACTAAAGCCAAACTCTAAGAAGAATCTTCCACCAGGATTTAAATGCTGCCGAACTTGCTTGACAAATTTTTGATAAAAAACAATTCCGTCTTTACCACCAAACAGCGCTTCTTTTGGCTCATTTTGCAGGACATTTTGATCCATGACATCTTGTTCTGTTTCTTTAATATAAGGAGGATTAGAAACAATCACATCAAATTTTTCTAATCCAATTAAAATATTAGCCTTTCTTACGGTTACATCAATGTCATGAAGTAAAAAGTTTTCCTCACTAATTCTAAGGGCAGCATCAGTAACATCTGAAGCATAAAAATTCAGGTTACTAATCCCCTTTTCTTTTGCTTGCTTAGCCAAAGCAACTGTAATACAGCCTGAACCAGTGCCCAAATCAAGAATTGTTTGGTTATTTGCTAAATGCGCCAAAGCCCAACTTACTAGTTCTTCAGTTTCAAAGCGCGGAATTAGCACACCCCGCTGAACCATTATTTTATAGCCGTAAAACCAAGAGTAACCCAAGATATACTGCGGTGATATACCTTTGGCCAGTTTAGTAATATCTTTTTTTGCTTGGGCTATCTGCTTAGTAGTTAATTGCAAATCCTGTTTTAATTGAAATTCACTGGGACTCAATCCTAGCCGCTCGGCCAATAGAAAAGCAATATCTTCTGGGCGCTCATCAGGCGCTGTTTCAGAAGACCAGATTCGTAAATCACTTAAAGTGACAATCTTAGACATTTTGCTCAGCCAGCTCCTCTAACTGCTTAGTTTGATTATATAAAATCAGTGCATCAATAATTTCATCAAGTTCACCGTTCATAATTCGGTCTAATTTATTTAATGTTAGACCAATGCGATGATCTGTCACCCGATTTTGCGGATAGTTATATGTCCTAATTCTTTCGGAACGATCACCTGTCCCAACAGCGCTTTTTCTTTTGGCATCATATTGATCCCTATTTTGACTTTCGTAATAGTCATAGACACGAGAAGTTAGAATTTGCATTGCTTTTTCCCGGTTTTGCTGCTGACTACGCTGATCTTGCATCGCCACTACGATTCCAGTTGGCAAGTGCGTCATCCGAACAGCACTAGAAGTCTTGTTAATGTGCTGGCCACCGGCACCACTTGAACGATAAACGTCAACACGAATATCCTTTGGATCAAGTTCAAAATCAACTTGTTCATATTCTGGCATTACGGCCACAGTGGCAGTTGACGTATGAACACGACCTTGGGATTCAGTAACTGGAATTCTTTGTACCCGATGAGCACCATTTTCGTATTTAAGCTTAGAGTAAACCTTATCACCAGTAATCATAACTGCGACGCGCTTATAACCGCCCACTTCAGTCGCTTCACTATCAACAATTGAAACTTGCCAGTTTTGCCGCTCAGCATACTTTTCATACATTCTAAGTAAGTCAGCGGCGAATAAAGAAGCTTCATCTCCACCAGCAGCGCCCCGAATTTCCATAATGATATCTTTATCATCGTTAGGATCTTTGGGCAGCATCAAAATTTTAATCTGGTCTTCCAAATCAGAGATTTCTTTTTCTAAGTCGCTGTTTTCCTCTTTAGCCATTTCAACTAAATCAGAATCACTTTCATTGGAGATAATTTCCTTATTTTCTGCAATTTCTTTTTTATCTGCTTTATATTTACGATACTTTTCGACTACTTCGCGCAAGTCAGATTCTTCTTTAGATATCTCCATGTAGCGCTTAGTATCATTGATAACTTCTGGATCGGCCATCATTTCCTGCAACTCATCATAGTGAGCCACAAGCCCTTCAAGCTGTGCCATAATCTTATCCATGTTTTCTCAATCCCTCTCTATCTTTGCTTATCTGGGTGAAAATAATGAAAACGACAAACCGGGTAATAGCTTTCATCTCCACCAATTTGGACCTGCTCACCTTCATAAACAGGCTTGCCATTATGAATCCGTAGATTCATTGTAGCCTTACGGCCACAATAGTGGCAAATTGTTTTAATCTCATTAATCTTATCAGCTACAATCAATAAGTTCTTAGTGCCTTCAAACAAATTATTCTGAAAGTCATTTTTTAACCCAAAAGTCATCACCGGAATGCCTAATTCATCAACAATCTTGGCGCATTCAAAAACATGATGCCGCTCTAAAAACTGTGCTTCATCAATGAAAACACAGGCAATCGGGCCATCACCACGTTTTTCTTCTTGGACATTAATCTTTTTAATATAAGCAAAAACATCCATTTCACGTTCAATTGGAACTGCCTCGCGGTGCAGTCCGATTCGCGAAGCAATTACTCCAACTCCACTACGATTATCAATTCCACTTGTCATCAGCACAATTTTGCGCCCCTGGGCTTCATAATTATGTGCATCCTTGAGAATTTCAAGTGTTTTGCCACTACTCATTGTCCCGTAGTGAAAAAATAATTGTGCCATTTTTGCTCCTTTGTCTAATTAAATTCACCTAACTCATCTAGTATAGATGAAAAATAAATTCTATGCATTTAAATCGTTGTCAAAAACTCGTTTTCATTTGCTCCCTATGCTATAGTTGATAATGATTTTAAAGCGAGGGATAAACATGAACGTAAAATCTGGAATTGCAAAATTTGCCGGAAAATCAAGCTACTGGTTTCTGCACAATGTTTTAAAAGGCGGGACCAGCTTTCCAGGTAAGCTGGCTATGAATCTTGATCCAGAAATTTTGAACACGTTAGCTAAGGATTACGAAACAGTAATTGTAACGGGAACAAACGGTAAAACCATGACCACAGCTCTCATTGTTGAAGCACTGCGGGAAAAATATGGTGATGTCCTTACCAACCCATCCGGCTCTAATATGCAGCAAGGAATTGTTACCGCCTTTTTAGCTCATAAAAATAAAAAAACACGCCGGAAAATCGCTGTTCTTGAGGTTGATGAAGCTAACGTTAAAATGGTTACACAACTGGTTCATCCAAGTGTATTTGTTTTAACCAATATTTTTCGTGATCAAATGGATCGTTACGGTGAAATTTATACTACTTACGAAAAAATTATTGCTGGAATCAAGCTTGCGCCCCAAGCAACTATTATCGCTAATGGTGATGCAAGTATCTTTTCATCCGTTGACTTACCTAATCCGAAGATTTTTTATGGCTTCAAGCTTGCCAGTGACCAAGCAAAAAACGATGTAAAAGCGCCGGTCAACACTGATGGCGTTCTTTGTCCGAAATGTGATCATATTTTACATTACCACGAACGGATTTACGCTAATTTAGGTGATTTTTTCTGCCCCAACTGCGACTATCATCGTCCAGAACTAACTTATTCCGTTAACAAGATCGTTGCACAAAGCCCAAATCATTTAGAATTTCAAATGGGCTCTAAAAATTATAGCATCAATGTTGGTGGAACCTATAATATTTACAATGCGTTGACCGCCTATTCGGTTGCCAGACATTTTGGCTTGAGTGATGATGAAGTGGCTAATGCTTTTTCTAAAAACAAACGCGTCTTTGGCCGCCAAGAACTGATTGATTACGCCGGAAAAAAGATTAACTTAATTTTAGTGAAAAATCCGGTCGGACTTGATGAAGTATTACACATGCTAAATACTGAAAAAGACAATTACTCACTTGTTACTCTTCTTAACGCCAACCATGCTGACGGAATCGATACCTCTTGGATATGGGATGGTCAGTTTGAGGATCTTAATCATGAGCAAATTAAAAAGATTTTAGTTGGTGGCGAGCGTTGGCACGATATGGGCTTTCGTCTTAATGTTGCTGGTTTTGACCCAAGTATCATGACTACCTGCCCTGACAATGGGTCTGTCATCAATGAAATCGCTAAATTGCCAACAGAAAAAGTTTATATTTTATCAACTTATACCGCACTGCTTTCTTTGCGTAAAACAATGGCTGAACAAAAAATCATTAAAGCTGGCATGTAGCTTGTACGTAATAAGAGAAACGAGCTTAATTAGCAATTTTAAAGCACCTAGACTAAAGTTAACCCCTAAAATTGGATATTAACATTATTTCTTATTCGCTAAGGCCGTATTCCGATATTCAATCGGGGTGCGGCCTTTTAACCTGTGCCTGATTCTAAAGGATTAACTGGCTTTTAGTCAAAATAAAAAGACTAGCTTTGCTTTCACGGCAAAACCAGCCTTTAAATAAATAGGACGTTTTGTATATTATCTATTATATAAATTATCCTTGACAAAAACAAATATTTAATTTTGCTTTCTTTGAATACCAAACATCCCCAAGAAAGAAATTGATAATGCAGCAACACCGGCCAAGATCATGCTTAATGAAGCATTTTTAGCAGAACCTGTTTGTGGTAGCTGAGTTTTGCTATTAGGATCTGCTACATTAGCCTTTCCTTGCTGAGTTGCGCTTGGAACTGTCTGGTTTTTTTCAGGTGTCTTACCAGTGGCGTTAGTATTATTTTGCTTATCATCACTTGGCTTTTGTGCATTTTGCTTATCACCGGCTGGTGCTTCAGGTTGGTTATTATCCGTACCAGTCTGTTGATCTTTATTAGCTACAGGAGTCTGCTCATTATTTACCCCAACATTACCCTTAGTATAAATATAAGTTACCTCGTCCTTTGGTTGATTATGGAAGTAACCTTCTGTTGGACCTTGCCAGTCTTTTAATGTGTAGCCGTCAATGGCTTTCCGCATCGTACCATATGCCACACCTGCGCGACCATCAATAACCTGGTCTTCTGCAAGTTTATTACCATTTTCATCTTGGTAGTGAGCAACCACAATTGACTTGCCATAAAAGGCAGTAGTATCTTCAGTGGTAGTTGTATCAGCTTTAACTACATTAGCCGAATTAGCATAGCCAAATGTTAATGCTGCAAACGAAATACTAGTAACTAATAACGCTTTAATCTTTTTATTTGCAATTTTTGTTCTATTCATAACAATTTCTCCATTTTCTTACTTCAAATCATTACATTTCTTAAATAAACTAATTTTTTCGTTGCTTAGAATGAATTGTTAAAAATCACTACTAAACAGAAAAAGAAAATTGAACTTATTAGGAAAATGCTTAACCTTAAGCTGTTGCAGATATTATAGCACTTTTTGCTTGTAATCTATATGGAATTTTATTTTTTGTTTAAAATAACAATAAGTATAACTAGTATTATAAAACTCATAAAATAAAACAAATAAAAGCAAAGATAAATGATTTTATTCATCTCAGAATTAACGCTACTTAGGTTTATAATCAGGGTATAAAGTTAAGGCTTAGACATGAATTAACAGCAACTTTAAAGCCTTATAGCAAATATGACAAAGTCGACTTAACGCTTGTCCAAAAAGGATCTGAAAGACAAATTATGACTAAGTCATTTAATTGACGGTAGTGAACTAGAAGAGACAAAAACTACGATCAAAAAAGAGCATCAAGTCTAGTTAATAGCCTGACGCTCAATTAGAAAATTATAAAATTCTATTAAGATAAATTAACAATGAACCAGCTTTATTTATTCGCAAAATAGTATATTTCCACTTGTTCATTTTCACTATCCGCTGTTACTTCTTGACCAGCTACTATTGCTTGATTTGACGTATAGCCAGTAATTACTGGTACCTTGAATTCGTCCCAGCTGTCATTGTGCCAACTGCCATAGGTCTTTTCGCCTGTTATTTGGTCTTGACTTACAGTTCGTCTGATAATCGCCACTTGATTATAAGTTTTTATGCTGCCATCAGGTTGGTGGACATTAATTGTTCTGGTGATAGTCTTCAGCTCTGTATTTTGAATTGACTTTGGATTAACCGTAACTTTGATAACTTGACTTCCTGAACCATCAACTTTAATACTTGGCTGTGGTGCTGCGGCTAGTTCATAGCCAGCTGGCGCATGATAATTAGGCGTCAACGTATCGCCTGTATAGCCAGTTAGCTCTTGCGTGCCAACAACTTTGCCACTAGCATCAACATATTGCACCGTGATTGTCTGTTCAATTGGGTCATAGTATATATCAATTGCCTGATCACCAGTCTGACTAGTAACTGTTTGGGCTGGTATCTCTTTAACACTTGGCTTATAACCAGCAAAAGAAGGTACTTCATGTGCTGTCCATTGCGCTGTTGTCCAGCTGCCCCATGCGATTGTACCATCTGGTTTGACTAGTCCTGGCCTGGTAATCATTACCGTTTGCGCGTCTGTCTTAGTTGAACCATCTGGCTGATGAACGACAATCAAGCGTGTTACTGCCTTAGTTTGCGTTGTATTGGTAGCTAATGTTTGCGTATCCCAGTCATAGGTTGTGACCTGATCACGGCCGGTTAATGACATTAACTCATCTGATGTATAACGCTTACCTTGTTCATAACCGCTAGTTGCTACCCAGTAAGGCGCAGCTACAATTCGATTGGTCCCCGAAATCACGGTATTGACAGCGGGGACTGTGGGTAATTTAACGTCAGAAGTCAACTTAGTTTTTGCCCCAAGAACTAAGCGATTAAGGCTGTTACATGAGTAAAACATATGGGTCCACTGAGTAACTTTAGAAGTGTCGAAATTGCTTAAATCTAATGCTTTTAAATTATTGCATCTGTCAAACATACCAGACATGTCAGTAACTTTGGAAGTGTAGAAATGGCTTACATCCAATGTTCCTAAATTGTAACAGTTTCCGAACATACAAGCCATATCAATAACTTGAGAAGTGTCAAAATTACTTACATCCAATGTATTTAAATTATTACATTCACTAAACATCCAATCCATGTAAGTAACTTTTGAAGTGTCAAAATTGCTTACATTCAATGTTTTTAAATTATTACAATCTTCAAACATACTAGCCATGTCAGTAACTTGGGAAGTGTCGAAATTGCTTACATTCAATGTTTTTAAATTGCTACAAAAAGCAAACATAGAATCCATGTTAGTAACTTGGGAAGTGTCAAAGTGACTTACATCCAATACTTCTATATTGCGACAGTTTTCAAACATATCTTGCATGTTAGTAACTTTTGATGTATCTAAATTTTCTAAGCCATCGATTGTGGTCAGCTTGTTCAAGCCCATAAAAAGCCCTTGTGAATCTTGATTGGCAACTACACCGCGATCAACCTTAATTTTTGTTAATTGATCTGCAAAAGCGCTGTTTAACTGATTAATACTCTGATGATATATGTTTCCCAAGGTTCCTTCATGCAGGTAAAGAACATAATCATCACCTTCATGCTTATATTCCCACTTGCTAGTCCCCCATGTGCCTTGATCAATTGTTTCAGGATTTGTTACTGCTTGTTTATTTGCAGCTTCACTCTTGTCGATAGAAGTCGAAGCAACATCTTTACCAGCATTATCTGTCGGCTTGTTTTCGGTTGCTTTTGCAGTAGAATCATCTTCTATACCAGTATTAACATGAGAATCTGTTTCTGCTGGTATAACACCTTTTTCTGCCTTCGGTGCCTGTACAATTGCAGCAGTGTTTTGACTGTTAGCAGGATCTACCGTTGCCGCCTTTGCCTGCTGCTGCGTTAAAGCCAGCCCACATACTAATCCGACTACTGTAGTTGCAATAACAGCTTTAGTATTCTTTTCTTTTTTCAAAATAAGTTCCTTTCTATCATTTTTATATATGTTCCTATATACATAATTTATTTTAACACCAGTTTTTATAAATTACATAACTTTCCTAAAAAAAGCACAGTTTTATTAAATTATTTAGCTTGTAAAAAAATAATATAGTTATGAATCCAGTCAGAGCCACCTCGAGATATAATCCCCAAAACTCAGATTACCCATAACATAATTTACTTGGTTTACTAAATTAACCAAATATATACTTGCTAGTTCTTTATTTGAGCAGTAGCATATTAGCTTTACTAGTGCATCAAGTAATATTCTCAACAAAAATTAGCTTTTCAGTAGGAAATATGATTTGCTCATTAATCTTATCGGAATACTAAATTTGTTTTGTGTATCACTAGCAAAATTACAATTACACCAAAATCATGTAAAAAAAGATTCTTACTTTTTAAGGCTAAATTATTTTTCTTACTCTACATCTTACTTGCCAACTAAAAAACTTTTAAATTTGCCGTTCTTCCTGTTTTACTTAGGTATAAAACGCACTTCCAATAAATTTTTACATTAAAGCAGCAAAAAATGTCTTTTCATCATTTTTACTTACGATAAAACCGGTTTCTAAATCAAAGTCTATTTTGCATCGTCGACGATTTATCGGCATAACTAAAAAAGAATGTCCTTATATCAATCTTTATGCTAAATGCTTGGGATTTATCCACTTACACGTCTAATTAAAATCTAAATTATTTTGATCTAATATAAATCATTTTCGACAGTCATCGAAAACAAAAAATACCTTTATACCAGAGTTTAAGCAACCTGATATAAAGGTAAATTAAAATATTGGGATATCCGGGCTCGAACCGAAACATGCAGGAACCAGAAACCTGTGCCTTACCATTTGGCTATATCCCAGTGTTAAATCACCCGTACGAGAATTGAACTCGTAACTCCACCTTGAGAGGGTGGCGTCTTAACCATTTGACCAACGGGCAAAATCAACATTAATTATTATGCTTGAAGGTGAAGTTAATGTCAAGAGATTTTCACGTATAAGGCATAATTTTTGTTGTAGAAGCGCTTTCAAAATATTAATATTCTTTCAATTACCCAAAAAGGCTTGAAGCTGCTTTTTAGCCTTAACAATTCGGATTACTTTCAATCTGACTAAACGCCGCTTTATTCGCTTTTTAATGTCCATTAACAAAAATCTCAGTCGAGTAAAACAGTGCGTTATTCCAGACACATTATTTTTGCCACCAACTTCACTTAGGATTTGTTCAGCAATCTGATGCTCATTCATATTGACCCTTCTTTTTTCTAATAAAAAAATCAAGCGCACATAAAATAACATCATTAATAATGGTTATCGTTCGTACATTCGATCTCGCTTGCTCTGCCAGTAACGCTTCAAAATCACGTTTTTCTTTTATTAAAGCTAATATAGCCATCTACTAGCGCTTTTAGTAAAAACATCATAAAACGTTTTTTAAAATATATACGAGTTAAAATTAACCTTGCTAACAAATTAGCGACTGACGGCAACTATAAGTCTTAACATTTTTGCTTAGATTTCATAACTTTAAATCATAAAATGCCTTTATAATTGTATATAATAGAAGGAGAAAGATTTATTGAAGGAAAAATTTTATGATTGATTATTCAACCACTCAAAGCTTAATTGAATCAATGGTAACGGAGCGAATTGTTCCCGGCGTCAACTATGCCTTTATCAAAAACAAGCAAGTCTTTACCTCAACCATTGGTTTTGCTAGTACATATCCCAAAGTGACCCAACTTAGTCCCTTTGCGCAATACGATTTAGCCAGCCTCACAAAAGTCTTGATTACTGAAAACATCTTATTAAAACTATATCAAAAAGGAAAACTTAATTTTACCGAGCCATTAATTGATTTTATCCCTGAGTTCAGGGACCCACGAGTTAGGCTCTTTCACCTCTTAACACATACTAGCGGCATTCGCGGCTGGATTGACCACCGCGATCAGTTAAGCCATGACGAGCTACTCAATGCGATCATTCATCTCCCAGTGACAGACGAATTTGAACATAAAATGCGCTATGCGGATACCAATTTTATTTTGTTAGGTTTGGTCGTTAAAAAAATCTACGGTCGCCCAGTCCAAGACGTGGGGATGTCAGAAATTATTATGCCAATGGATTTGCCAGACACGACTTTTTCCCCTGTTAAAACTAACTGTGTGCCAACCGTCTGGCTCAATGATCAATTGCTTCAAGGCGTGCCTCATGATCCCAAAGCCCGCCAGTTGGGCAGTGATTGCGGTTCTGCTGGACTTTTTTCCTCGCTGCTTGACTTAATTAAAATTTGTCAGGGCTACTTGGGAATCGAGCGAGACGTCTTACCGCTTAGTCAAGAAGTTATTGCCCAGCTCTTTGATAACAAAAATCCTGCAGGACTTCAGCCCCGATCTTGGGGCTGGGATCTTCGTTTTGATCCTGAATTGCACTATCCTTTGATTTTGCATACTGGTTTTACCGGCGTCTTGCTTTTGCTTGATCGCGTGCGCAAATCAGGATTAATCTTACTAACTAACAGAATTCATCCCACCGGTCACAATCAAATATTCCTGACTATGCGCGAAAGAATCGTTCAAAGCTTCTTAAAAGAAAATGACCAATAAAAAAAGACAGTCTTCTGACTGTCTTTTTTAGCATTTGCGTTGCTTTGGCCAAAAATGATAAATAAGATCAACAACAGCCTGAGCAAACATGCCTCCAGCCATCCAGTACATTGCCATCATCATGTTATTGGTAAAAGTAAAGTAAGCGGTAATGCCGTAAACAATTACCCAAACAATCTTAAAAAACAAATTATCACACATCATTGGTAAAAACCCCCTTCGTTTCCTAGCCAATTATACCGTTTTTTAAGAGAAAAAAGGGGATTTTTCAGGTTATTTAATCGCAAAAATAGGCTTTTTTAAAATTCATTGTGAAATTTTGTTATTATTCCAAAATGTTTACAATCGTAAGCATTAATAAACTTTTTTGTAAAAGCAATCGGCTACATTTGTCGATTTTAATCAATTTTACCGTTATGTAATTTAATTATGATTATACTGATCTTTTTCTTAGGCAAAATAATTGTGAATAGTAATCAAAGCACATGAATGAGGTGGCATTTCAACTGTAATCTGACCGTTTTCAATTACCATTTCTTGCTTTTGTAGCTGTGATGCTTTTCGAAGCTCAGCAATTTCTGCTTGTTTAAGATATTCCGGCTTACCTATTTCTTGCCATTTTCCAAATGAGTTAGCATGATTCTGATCTATTCTTTGTATAATAGCCTTGAAGTTTTTCTGATTGGCAATATTAATCATCACTTTTTCTGATGTTATTTTTTCACTTGGAACATTATGATTATATGTTAGTATCTGTAAGTCTTTTTGCTTTTGGACTGCAAGTACCTCAGCTGTTCCTTGATCTTTATTGATAACTTTTAGTCGCTTAGTACCTAATTGGTGGTAAATTTCAAAAATACGGTAGACAGGTTTTTCAATACCCTGAACTGTTTGCAGGCCGTAGCCACCATGAAATACTCCCGGCTTTTGATATTGCTCTTCAAAAATATCAGTAAAAGTAAAGAACGAATAGCCATCAACTAAGCCATCATTGTCAGCTAATGTTTTAGCTACCATTGCAGCAGCATATGGTTCGTCATGAATTAAATCACCTACCATTGCAGAAACATTCCATTCGGTATAATAAAGGGGATATGATTTAGCTTGCTCCCTTGTTCTAGTAGTCATTTCCTTCAAGATGCCACGATGGTAGTCTGTTTTTTCTTGATTTGAGTTTTTGAAAAACTCCTCAATTCCCAAACCACTTTGCCATAATGGATCATCTGTTGGGTAATGGTGAGTCGTAATGAAATCAAGCGGAACCTGATTTTTTTCACAAAAAGCAATCATTTCAGGGATCCATGAATTAAATGAAGTTGCTGGACCTCCTAATTTTAACTTAGAATCAATTTTCTTAATTGTTAAGGCCGTAATTTGGTATAGGTGAAAATAATCTGATTGTTTCCCGGCGAAAAATAATGGTAAATTGGGTTCGTTCCAAACCTCAAAAAACCACGATTCAACTTCATCTTTGCCATACCGCTCGATTAAATGACAAATAAAACGATTAATAAGTTCTTCCCACATTGCATCCGATTTAGGCATTGTATTATTGCCACCATACGGAAAAACGCGATTCTTTCCTGAGGCAAGACAAGAAGGCATAAAACTCAATTCGACAAAGGGTTTCATACCAATTTTTAATAAGAAATCAAAAATCTTATCAACGTTAATAAAATTATATGTAATCCCTTGAGACTTGCCGTTAAAATCAAAGTTTTCGACGCAAACACTCATTTCATCATCAAAAATGCCATGAAAGCGAACATATTTGAATCCTAATTCTTGGTGAACTTTGGTTAATTGCTCACGGTAATCTTCCCTCAATGCCGTATAAGCATGACAGCTTCCAACACAAGTTTCCCAATAATGGGAAAAATCAGTCTTTTTGTTTTCGTCAATTGTAAAATTGGACATTTTTTGCTTTCTTTTAAACCCTTAAAATGTTAAAGCCAAGTATATTAGATAATTTTGTTCAAAAACTAGAAAAAAATAGTAACTTTTCTATCCATAAATTTATTAGTTATTATTTTTAGCTTGTTCTTCTTCAACTAATATAGTTCTATCATAAACTTTAATGAATGGCATACATAATAAAATATCTAAAACGAATAATGCGACCTCCATTATAGCTATTGAAACACTACCATTAATTATTCCGGTGAAACCTAATGGAATATTCATAACGAGTATTCCTGCATAATGTGCAACAATACCAAGCTTAATTGTATAATAACCAATTAAGAGATTAAGTACAGGTACAATCACATATGGAATAGCAAGAATTGGGTTAAAAATTATAGGGAAACCGAAATTCATTGGCTCTGAAATACCAAAAATTGCTGGAACAATTGAAATTTTTGCCGAAGTAGTCAAACGTTTTGAACGGGCAAAAATCCAGACTGCTACTGCTAATGCTGGGTAAAATACAGCGACGCCTAAACTATAACTAAAAGCTAAACCAATAATATTAGGTAAAGTTTTACCGGCTGCGTAGGCAGCTTGATTTACAGTATCAAGTTGAATTAAAATTGTTCCCAGAAGTGATTGTATAAAACCAGGATGAATACCAAATACCCACACTAATTGAATAATCAAATTAATTAAAGCAATAGACCAAATGTTATTACCAATGATGGCATTTAGAGGTGTTTGTAATACAAAGTAAATAAGATCAAAAGCTGATTTAAAAGGCGTAAGAAGGAAAATTAATCTTAGAATTAGAGCAACAATCGCAATAACAAAACCAGGGATTAATGCAGAAAATGAATTTGAAACATACGGTGGGGTGCCTTCTGGCATTTTGATAGTCCAATTATGGTCATTAACAACAAACTTGTACAATTTAACTACAATCCATGCCCCGATAATTGCCGTAATCATTCCAGCAGGTCCCAAGTAATCATATGCTAAATATGCAACAGTTCCCTTTTTCATCATATAAGTTGGAAGAAGTATCATATAGAACATTAAAGATAATAGCCCAATATGTTTATACTTAACTTCATATTGTTCTGCGAAACTCGCCGCACATGTCATAGCAACTAAAACTCCCAAAAAATTAGTAGTTGCATTAGTGATCATTGATAAAGAATCAGCAACTCCAGTTTGATGAATAAAAGTTTGCCAAGCCGGAATTCTTAAGCCATTGAAAAGACTAGCAAAAGCTCCTACAACGATTAGTGGAAATGCTCCCATTACCCCATTAGACAATCCTTGGATAACTTTATTTTTACTTGCTTTTTCACTAATTTTACCTAATTTAGCAGTAAATTCATTATTCATATTACTCCTCCAAATTTAAACCATTTGATGCAATAACTTTTTTGTACCAGTAAAAAGATTTTTTGGGAATCCGATGCAAATCACCTTTTCCATCATCGTCCAAATTGACATATATGAGACCATATCTTTTTCTCATTTCTCCTGTTCCAGCGCTAACAAGATCTATAGCACTCCATACGTCGTAACCAAAAACATTTACTCCATCTTTTTCTACAGCATCTTTAATAGCTTTTATGTGCTCCTTTAAATATGCGATGCGGTAATCGTCATTTATTTCTCCATTTAATAAATGATCTTCGGTACCTAGTCCGTTCTCAACAACTATTAATGGCTTTTTATATCTTGAATACAAAAAGCGCAGCGATAGTCTCAGACCAACTGGATCAATTTGCCAGCCCCATTTAGTTGTTTTCAAATACGGATTTTTAATACCAAAAATCACATTTCCTGATGCGGTATCCGAGTCCTTTTTTGAATCTTCTGTAACTAACGATGAATAATAACTAAAGCTGACAAAATCTACTGTACCTTTTTTTAAGATCCGTAAATCATCATTTGATATATCGATATCCAAGTGCTTATCTTTAAATTTTCTTAGCAATCTTTCAGGATATTCACCAAAGACTTGAATATCACCTGCTTCTAAGACCTCACTTTGCATATTTGAGGCTGATAAGACATCGTCAGGGTCACAACTTTTTGGATAAACAATTGGAAAAAGTATCATATTTCCAATTTTATTTTGTTCATTAATTTTATGTCCTTCAATGACAGCATTTGCACTAGCAACAAGCTGGTAATGCAAAGCCTGATATATAATTTGATCTCTATTCTCGTCATCTTCTATTTCAATACCGGCCGGATTCCAAGGATTTCCAGAAATCGCGTTTATCTCATTGAAGGTAAGCCAGTAATGAACATCATTTTTATATTCTTCAAAAACCGTTTTAGAAAATTTAGTAAAGAAATCGATTAAATTTCGATTTCTCCAAGAACCATACTTTTTCACTAAATTTAAAGGCATTTCGTAATGAGAAAGAGTAACAATTGGTTCAATTTTATATTTATGTAGCTCATCAAAAACTTGGTGATAAAACTTCAAACCTTCGCTATTAGGGCTTTTATCATCCCCGTTTGGAAAAATCCTTGTCCATGCAATGGACATGCGATATGACTTAAAACCCATTTCAGCAAATAACTTAATATCTTCTTTATAATGATGATAAAAATCTATACCTGTATGATTGGGATAAATTTCATTATCTTTGATATTAATAGTTACTCTTCTATTTTTCTCTCTAGAGCCTTGTGTTAAAACATCGGCAGTACTCAAACCTTTTCCATCTTCTAAATACGCACCTTCTATCTGATTTGCAGCAGTGGAGCCGCCCCATAGAAAGCTATTACTTATCTTCATAATTTCCTCCATTCCCTATTGGTTTTCAACAAAATGTATTCGGTTATTTTGTTACTAAAGTATATTCGACAGACTTTTTACTTACCATATTCAAAATACAGACGATTTATGTTGAATTCACAGATTTTCTGACTAATATACTTAGATGAATTATGAAAAAACATTGATAAATATCCGGAAACGATAAAAGGGACAAGTCCCTTAAAAAAGATTTGACCCTTTTATTAAATTATTAACTTGCTTTGCTCTCACTATTGACTCTTCGTAAGAACTTTATCAGGCAAAATCAAAGAAAGCATTTTTCAAGATATTTAATAAAATACGCTATTTTTATACCATCAATGGTTCAGATTTTGCTTTAGAATTTAGCTTCTACATAGATTTCGTCAAGATATATTACAACATACTGAAGATCAGCTTTTTATATTCAATTGTATAAATTGAACATTTAAATTTAATAGCCAATCTACTAGAGCTTGATTTTATTATTCCCCTAGCTTAGAATTTTTTAATCTAGACTTAGTTCGTTTATTGTTAAATATAGTCATACAAGCTCCAAATAACTATGTAATTATACTTCATAGCCATAAACATTAGCAAGATAACGAAGTTTGCTGTGAAATCATCATCCATTGAGTCGACCCTGCACGAAACGTTGTGATAATTTATTTCTTTAAATTTTTGGAAGAGCAGACTTTGACATTGTGAATTTTATTCAATATGAAAATATATCCGTTATGGGCAAGGTTGTAAGTAAAAGCCTGCTCTTAGATTTAAGCAATGATTTATTAGCTGTAAATCTGAGTGTATTGAGACCTTAAACGACACACAATGATGCCGTTACAACTTTTAATTAACTTTGAAAGTTGTAGCTCTTCACTGTTTATCAGAAATTCAATATAAAGGTGTACTATTGCTCCAATAGCAAATAAACTTTGTAATATATTAAGTGAAAACTTATTTTTTGCCATAATTCTAAATTATTTACGTTTATTACCCAATTAGTCTATAAGGCTAAACTAATCATCAATCTTTTGGTTCACTTCAAGTTGATCATTCAACCTGCATTACTTTGTTGAAAAATACCAAGAATAACCTTATTACCATTGATAATGGATTTAATTTAGTTAGGTTTAATCAAATTGATTTCAAAAACCTCGTAAGAAATGAAAAGATCCTTTTAAATTTTGGTAGTCATAAGCCTTGGTTTAATAGGATCTTTATTGGTTTTAAAAGAATTAAATTAACTAAAATAGACTTTTTTCTCAAACTATTACTATTTTTAGATAACTAGTCTATTTTACTTAACTATTTTGTTTACGATATTCAGCCGGAGAAATACCAAAATATTTTTTGAAAATTTTGTAAAAATATGAAGGGTTCTCATAACCGACTCGATTTGAAATCCGCTCAATAGGTGCGGTTGTATATGTTAAGTATTCCGCTGCAACATTAATTCTTTGTAAATGTACTAAATTAATAAACGTTTTTCCTGTTTGTTTTTTTAGGTAATCTGATAAATAATTTGGATTAAAGCCAAAATGTTTTGCCATTTTTTGTAACGTAATATTTTGATAGTTCTTTTCAATATATAAAAGTAATGATAATAGATTATTCTTTTGTTTGCGATAGTCTTGAACTTTTATTTCATCCTTTGCCGCTTGTCGAATCAAACGAGAAAACAAGATTAGCATTTCTAACCTAATCAACTGATCTGATTGAATATCTGGATGGTAATATTCTGAAATAATATCATATACTAATTCTTTGATTTTAAGGTTATGATTAATATCAAATAAACTATATCTACCTTCACCAAATTCTTCATTTGACAAAAGTGAAAACAGAATATTTGATATATTTGAGCCATTTTCTTTACTGTTCAAATAATCTAGCTCATTTAATGAAAAAGCAGACCCACGCAAAGCAATATTGACAACCACACCATTTTCACTAATAGGTTTAACTTTATGAATTGTCCTGTTCCCCATAAAAATAAGATTATCTTGTTTTACTAAAATTTCAGAATGTTCCATTACAACAGTGCAGTTTTCAACTAAAGGAATCATAATTTCTACATAATCGTGTATATGAAATGGAATAAAGGACTTTGTAGGCTGAACAGCAATAGAGATCGAACTGCTATTAAGAGTTAAATCATCGGAATAAGTATCAAAAAAACGATACACAGGTTCGTTATTGACTTTACCAATTTTCTTGGTTAAATTACCACTTTTCTTAACTGTTTCAAAAACCTCTACCCAGTTTCTAGGTGAATTGTTTTTTCTAAGTATTTTTAAAATTTGTTCTATCAAAATGTTCGACCTCATTTACTTTAAAAAAGTTGCTTAATTAAAATATAAATTATCTCTTTTATCAATATTAAAACATGTGAAATGAACATAGTTTTTATGGCTTTTGACAATAGCGGTTAAATCGTCACAAGCTTAAGATTAAAGTTAAGACTAAAATCAATTTATATTTATAGCACACGGAGGAAAAATATGACAGACCTATCTAAAAAACCTTATAACTTGTCTGCTGCGCAAATTGACTTTGTCAAGCAAAAAGTAGCAAGCATGTCCACCGATGCCAAAATCGGTCAACTTTTCTTTGTTATCGGTGAAGACGAAGAAAACACGGACTTGAAAGCATTTGTCGAAAAATATCAACCAGGCGGAATTATGTACCGTCCCGATGATGCCAAAAAACTGCAACACGAAATTGCAACTTCACAAAAAGCAAGTGACATTCCCCTTTTAATCGCAGCTAACCTTGAAGCTGGTGGTAATGGACTTGTTAACGGCGGTACATGGTTTGGCCGCCCATTACAGATTGCTGCAACCGATGACGCTCAAAACGCTTATAACTTAGGAGATGTCTCCGGTTACGAAGCAAAACAAGTTGGTGGCAACATGTCATTTGCACCGATCGTCGACTTGGACCAAAACTTCCGTAATCCAATTATGAATGTCCGGACTTATGGGAGTGATAAGGAACGAGTGATTAGAATGTCTGATGCTCAAATTGTCGGATTAAATGCTAACCACGTTATTCCTGTTGCCAAGCACTTCCCTGGTGATGGTGTCGATGAACGTGACCAGCACTTATTAAGTTCGATTAATTCGCTTTCGGCTGATGAATGGATGAAATCCTACGGAGAAATTTATCATCACTTAATTGATAATGGTTTACCAAGTATCATGATTGCTCATATTATGCAGCCTGCTTGGGAACGCCGACTTGAACCAGGAATTGAAGATAAAGATTTACGACCGGCTTCAACTTCTAAGCTTTTAATTAACGGCTTACTTCGGAAAGTTTTGAACTTCAACGGCCTAACCATTACTGACGCAACGCCAATGATTGGTTATAACGCAATCATGAAGCGCTCAGAAGCCTTACCTGCAACAATCAATGCCGGTATTGACATGATTCTCTTTAATAAAGACATTGACGAAGATTATCAATTTATTACTGATGCCGTAGCTAACGGAACTATTCCAATGTCACGCGTTGATGAAGCTGTTACGAGAATTATCGCAACTAAGGTAGCACAAGGCGTAATGAATACCGCAGGTGAACTTTGTGAACCTTCATCAAGTAATTTCGACTTAAAGCTAGCAGAACACGAAAAGCTTGCTGCTAAGGTTGCTGAAGAATCAGTAACACTTGTTAAGGATCGTGACCAATTACTGCCAATAACACCGAAGAAATATCCACGAGTTCGTCTTGTCGTTTTAGGTGATACGGATGATGGTGGCTTTAAAGAAGGTGGTAAAGTAACTGCCAAGTTTAAAGAAAAACTTGAGGAAAAAGGATTCCAGGTTTCTGTCTTTGATCGAAAGCACTTAGACGTCCAAGAAGTTTTTGAAGGTGGTGTCCAATTTGAAAAAGATCGCTTTGACCTTGCCTTTTACGTTGCCAACGTTGAAACTGCAAGTAACCAAACGACCACTAGATTAGATTGGATTCATTTAATGGCCGCAGATGCACCGTGGTTCATGAAGGACATCCCAACTGTCTTTGTTTCCACTTGCAACCCTTACCACCTCTTTGATATCCCAATGGTTTCAACTTACGTCAATGCATATACTGGCAACGATGTTACTATCGATGCTTTATTAAAGAAAATGATGGGTCAAGAAGAATTTCTCGGTAAAAACCCAGTAGATCCTTTCTGCGGTCGCTTCGATACCCGTCTATAGAAAGAGAGTAAAATCATGATTGAAATTAATCAGATTACAATTAATCATTTAACCGAACCACTTGGTTATGATTTAGATAATCATTTACGGGTTGACTTTAATCTTACTAGTTCTGCCGCTATGCAAGATACAAAGAAAAGAGTCGTAGTTAAAGCTGATCAAGAAATTTACGATTCAGACTGGCAAGATTACAAGAATAACTTTTTTGATTTTGCGATTAACTTGCAGCCTAGAACGCGCTATGAATTAACCGTTTCGGTAAAAAATGCTAACGATGAAAGCAGTAAAAATAGTTTCTTTGAAACGGGTAAAATGGCTGAGCCATTCACTGCAAGTTGGATTGGCAATTCTAATAAAGATCTTCAAAATACTTTGCTTTTAAAGAACTTTGCGTTAAAAAAGCCGGTAAAAAGTGCTCGTCTTTACATGACCGGTCTAGGAGTTTATGAAGCCTACCTGAATAAGGAAAAAGTTGGCAATGAAATATTGGCCCCCGGTGTAACCGCCTATGACCAATTGGTTCAAGTGCAGACTTATGACTTAACCAGACTTCTTCAAAAATCCTCTGACCAAGAATTATTAATTTCACTTGGTGATGGTTGGTATAAAGGCAATTTTGGTTTTGATGGCGGCCAAGACAATATCTACGGCGATCGCCAAATGGCTATTGCTGAATTACATGTTCAATACTATGATAATTCAACAGAAACAATTTTAAGTGATGCTTCCTGGAAAACTACTTCCGGTAAAATCACTAAGTCGGCTATCTATTATGGTGAGGATTATGATGATACTCATGTAATAGCTGACTGGGAACCGGTAACCGTACTCGATCATCCTAAAGAAATTCTACATGATCGTTTGAGCTTACCTCTTAAAGTTAACGAATACCTTCCAGTTAAAGAAATAATTACGACACCTGCTGGTGAAACAGTCTTAGATTTTGGTCAAAATCATGCTGGATGGCCAGAATTCTTTAACCGGGAAAATAGCGGCACTACACTTAAATTACAGGTTGGCGAAATTCTGCAAAATGGTAATTTTTACCGTGACAATTTGAGAGAGGCTCGGGCAGCATTCCACTATACTTCAAATGGTGAACAAAAATGGGTTCGTCCCCACTTCACTTATTACGGCTACCGCTATGTCAAAGTTACTGGCAATACTAAACCACTAACTAAGGAAGATTTTAGGTCAGCAGTGATCTATTCAGACATGAAAACTACCGGGGCTATTAAGACAGATAATGCCAAGGTTAATCGCTTGTTAGCTAACGTAATGTGGAGTCAAAAGAGCAACTTCTTTGATGTACCAACAGATTGTCCGCAGCGTGATGAACGTCTTGGATGGTCTGGAGACGCAGACATTTTTTCAAGTACTGCTGTCTTAAACATGGATGCATACGCATTCTTTAAGAAGTATGCCCGTGACATGCAAATTGAGCAAAACAATCACGATGGCATGCTCACTATGTATGCCCCAGCAATGGGTAATGACAGTGGTGGAGCCGCTATTTGGGGTGATGCTGCAACCGTCATTCCGTGGACAGTTTATGAAGCATACGGTGATCCAGCAATTTTAAGGCAAAACTATTCCAGTATGAAGGCTTGGGTTGACTGGATTAGTCAATCGACTTCAACACCAAATCTTTGGACAGGATGTTTCCAATTTGGTGATTGGTTATCACTTGATGGTGAAAATCCGGCAATGCCTACCGGTAAAACTGATGAAGACTTCATTGCCTCCGTTTACTACTACTATTCAAGTTCAATCGTTTCTGCCGCTGCTAAAGTTTTAGGTCATCAAGAAGATGCAGCAAAATACGCTGAACAGGCTAAAGCTATCAAGCAGGCTATTAGAGCTGAATATATCACGAACAACGGGCGTCTAGCAATTGACACCCAAACCGCTTATGCATTAGCACTGCGCTTTGACTTAATTCCTGAAGAACAGAAAAAGCGTGTCGTAAGTGATTTAGTGACACGCCTTGGTAAGGATAATAATCATCTAAAGACTGGTTTCGTGGGTACCCCATTAATTTGTCAAGTATTGTCAGAAAACGGTGAGCATAAATTAGCTACCCAAATTTTCTTAAACGAAGATTTCCCAAGTTGGCTTTATGCCGTTAACCTTGGAGCTACTACCATTTGGGAACGTTGGAACTCAGTTTTACCTGACGGTTCAATGAACCCTGAAGGAATGAATTCATTAAATCATTACTCCATCGGAGCAATCATGCAGTGGGTTTATCAACAAGTTCTCGGTCTTCATCATCAAGAAAACGGCTACCAAAAAGTTGAGTTTGCACCACAATTTGATTATCGTCTTAAACATGTTCAGGGCCATTATGAAAGCTCATATGGTGACCTGCAAATTGAATATCAACTTGAAAAAGACGAAAAACATACGATTGAAATTAACTTAACTATTCCATTTGGACAAACAGTAACGGTTAAATTGCCTCGGACTAACGGACAAGTGCAAGTCAATGGCGTGAGTGAAAGCCTACCATTGACCCTTACCGGCGGAAAATACACTATTAGCTACCAACCAGTAACTAGTTACATTGAATATTACAACTTAGCAATGACCGCCAAGCAAATTATGGCTGACCAGGAATTAGTTGAAAAATTAGAACCAATTAATGACGTATTTGGCCTTTTGAAAGATCCTAAGAATCTGGAAACTTTTGGTGGTAGTTCTTTAACCAAGATGAACGTAATGCTCCCATTTATTAATATTTCAGATGATGATTTTGCAAAAATCAAAGAAATCATGGTACAAACACCATTAGCAAGTGAAAGGAAGTTCTTAAATGAAAGGCGTACTGTTTGATCTTGACGGCGTAATTGCCGATACCTCTGTTTACCACTTTCAGGCATGGCGTAAGTTAATTAAAGATCATTTTAACCGCGATTTGCCTGACGAATTAGAAAAGCAAACTAAAGGAGTTAGTCGTAAAGACTCTTTAACAGCAATCTTAAACTATCTCGATATCAAAGTTAGTGATGCAGATTTTCAAGAAATGACAGACGAAAAGAATAAAGTCTTTCGTGAATTACTTGCCAGTTTAACACCACAAAATATTCTTCCAGGAATATCTGACATAATCTCCCAATTTAAACAACATGATGTTAAATTATCACTAGCTTCAGCCAGCCTTAATGGCCCTTATATCTTAGAGAAACTACAATTAAATTCTGTTTTTGATGCAATTGCTGATCCAAGCAAAGTGGCAGCGGGTAAACCTGCGCCGGATATTTTCCTAGCAGCAGCATCTGCAATCAATGTCGATCTTAAAGACTGTGTTGGAATTGAAGATTCAATTGCCGGTATTAAAGCAATTAATAAAGCCGGTGCACTTTCAGTTGGCGTTGGTGCTAAAAATGAGTTGAGTGAAGCAAAACTACTATTTCCAGATACTTCAGCCCTAAACTATGACCAAATAGAATCTGCTTGGGAAGAATTTAAGAAGCTTAATCGACCCTTTGAAATTGAAAAAACTTAAACAAACAAAAAAGGATTCAACCTCTTTAACTTGAGGCTGGATCCTTTTATTTTGATATAAACTTCGACAATAGCCTTATTCACCTAAGTATGCGAAAACAATTTTTTCATCATATACATGAAAGATTTTTTCAAAAACAAAGCGGCAAATAATTGCTACCAAAGCCGGAATAACAATCCAAACTACTAATGCTAGAATGACGCTAATGCTAGCCTTACCTGCATCGATTGAAGCAAGTGGACCAACTAATCCGACTAACCCAAAACCAGCTGATGCCGGCGTTCCGCTAACATGGAATAAGGCTACGGGAATAGCCGAAACAATTGCGGTTATTAGGGTTGGCAGTAAAATAATCGGATGTCTAAATAAATTAGGCATCATCATTTTCATAGCCCCCAGAGCCACTGCCAAGGTAATACCGGATTTGTTTGTCCGCCATGAGTGAACAACTAAGACGATTGTTGTTGCGGCCACACCCATTGCTGCAGCCCCAGCTGAAAGACCATTTAATTGGATAGCCATTCCAATTGCTACTGTTGAAATAGGAGAAATAATTAAAATTGCAAACATGCAAGCAATTAAGATACACATAAAAATTGGTTGTAAATTAGTAAAGGAATTAATAACAGTCCCTAACCACGTCGTAATTTTACTTACGTACGGTAATATCAACAGGCCAATCCAGCCAGCACCCCCACCGATTAGAATTGGGGCTGCAACGATTTTAACCGAACCAAAACGGTTGCCAACGAGTAAGATCAGACTGGTAGCCAATCCAGCTGTAATCATCGTATTAATTAAATCCCCTGTTCCTGCGGAAATAAATACACCAGGAGCTTTGGTTGCTGGATTGACAATCTGAGGAACAAATTTGGTTACACCAGAACCGACATAAGCTGCTGCCGCAACTATCGCTACATCTAAAGGTGCCATCTTGAATTGAATAGCAATGAGGGCACCAATTAATAAGGGGGTGGCACATTGAAAAATCAAAAGTGCCTGACCTATTCCTGCTGTAACTTGATTTTGACCAAATAATTTTAAAATGGCACTCACTACGGCATTCGGAATTAAGCCGACAATAATGCCAGTAGCAGTTCCTGCTAGAATATTGTTAAAAAAGGTTTTAACGGTTAATTTGCTGTTAGTTGCATCTGCCATGAGAATACTCCTTTACTTTTTACTCTTGCCTTTACATGTACCTTACCTTTCAAAATGACTTTCAACAACTCTTGGTTAGTAATGACTTCTTGCATGATTCTTCCTCCTAAAAATAAATATAGTTAAATATTTTAACATTAAAAATGAAAAAGTAAATAAATTAATTAATAATTTATTAATATTGCTCTTTTCATAGTTCAAATATAGTAGAAAACAAAAACCCGAATTTTGTTCCAATGCAATCAAAATTCAGGTTTTTTATTGTTAGATAGTCAATTTTATTTTTAAGCTACTTTTACTGTTCCGTCTACTACAGCAAGAGATAATGAATTGGTATCACATTTTTCTATTCGACAACTTAAGCAAACACCCGCAATTTCAAACACTGCTACAGTTTCATCGATTAATACTGAGAATTGGTATTCCGTATCAGGCTTTAAGTTTACTTGCCTAGTAAGCCCAATATTCATCATCTGATACCAGTGCAAATTAGGTGTACGGCGGACGCTTAATTCTTGTTTATTGAAGTCGATATTAAACTCATAACCAACCTTAGTCTGAGGATTTTCAAAAAAAATGACGGAAAAGCTTCTCGTTCCCTTTTTATATTTAATTTTATTTGTTAACAAATAGCTCCTACCGGATAATCTTTTATGATAACTAATTTCACTTCTTTTATATGGCGTACTGATTTCTTGTGGAATAAATTTAAGCTGATCCTTCACCGCCAATTTTAAAGCCGTGGGTAGTGCGGTTTTTAGTTCTCCATTTTCACTTATGAGCACTCTTAGTGGTAAAAAGGTTCCACCCCATAAATAATTATTTCCGTCTTTTCCTGCTTCTTTTGATGGTACCCAGCCAAAAAGAAACCGCTCGATTCCGTTAGATGCAGTCCTAGCAGCATAATAAGCCCTACCATTAAATGTGTCTTGTGCCGGTATTATCCAGGGTCCCATAATACTTTTACTCATCGCATAATGGGTCGTTTTTTCTAAATCATATTCAGAGTATACCAGATACCACCAATTCTTTTCTTTAAATAGCTGTGGCATTTCAATCATTGTATATAAGTTTGGTGCCCAAAAATCACCTTTAAAAGACCATTCCTTTCCATCTTTGGAAACATAATAAACTAATCGGCCACTTTTTTCTTTTTCATTTGTTTTAAGCCTTGTTCCAAGAATTAAAAAATATTCTTCTCTTTCTTCGTCCCAAACTAAATTAGGATCACGCCAGTTATTAGAGTCGTATCCCGGCTGCGGTAATAAGTCTATAGCGATACCATTTTTTTGCCAGTTTATTCCGTCATTGCTAGAAGCACGCATTAAAACTTGAGAAGGCTTATCTTGCTCAATAAAATTACGGTTAAAACCTGTATAAATAGCCTGTATTTTCCCTTTTAAATCTTCATAAACACTACCAGCATAAATAAATTGGTCATTTGCTGTTTCTGTGCCTCTTTTCAGCACTTCACCATAGCGTTGATAGTTAACAAAATCGCTAGTTGTTGCAAGCTCCCACCCAAAAGGATCGCCAAAAGGAACAGGATTTCGAGTATCTTTTTGAAAGTAAAGATAAAACAAGCCTTCTTGACTATTGTAAAAAGGCATACAGTCACCAAAAAAACAATTGTCAGGCCTAAATAAATATTTTTCCATTACTCAATCCTCACTGATCAAAATATCTTTAATGCACTTAAGGCAAAAGAAAGAATAACCATTAACAGAATGATTTTATTCGCGCTAACCTTTTTTCTAATTAGCCAAAATGTTCCTAGCGTTACCGTTAAAGGAATTATACCCAACATTATTTGATCTAGTATTTGTTGTAAATTAAAGGTCATGCTGCCCATTTTAAACTTTAAGATTGTTTTTAAGGTAACTGTGCTATAAGTCATCGCACCAACCATAATCATTCCTAAAATTCCAGCGGCCTTAGTAATGATCTTCATTAATCCATTAGCGTATGCCTTTTGAATGAATTCACCCCCAAGTTCATAACCATACTTCAAGCCATAATAGCGTGCTAATAAATTGGGAACATTATAAATAACTAGAAATAAAATAGGTCCTAAAATGTTGCCTGCTTTGGCTAAACTAATACCTATTCCAGCAGCAATAACTCTAATAGTTCCCCAGAAAAGTGAGTCACCAATACCGGATAATGGCCCCATTAGACTCGCTTTAACAGCATTAATTGAACTTGGATCAAAATCAGAGATCTCTTTATTTTGTTCTTCCATACTTGCAGCTATTCCCATCGGAAATGGTGCAATTGCTGGCGTAATATTAAAATATGCCAGTCCTCTCTTTAAAGCAGAAATTCGTTCATTTTTATCTTCAGGATTAGGATATAACTTTCTTATAAATGGTAATATCATATACAAAGCGCCAACTCCGGCACCATTAATGTAATTCCATGAACCTTGAAGCAAGAAAGAGCGCCAAAAAATTTTTCGAAAAGTTTTTTTATCCATTAACTGCTTACTTGCCGTAATCGTTTTTTGTTGCTTAGTCATTGAAAAAATCCTCCTCAATCGAATCCTCATTACTTGGTGAATCCTTCGGCTGCTCTACCGTTTTCATGTTTTTTACGTCTAAAATGCTCTTATCGATTGATGACAAGATAACGGCAAGAATAATCCCAATTAGAGCAACCGCAATAATTGGTAGCTTTAAATAACAAGCTAATA
Source organism: Lactobacillus sp. B4005 (assembly GCF_026536045.1). Taxonomy (NCBI): domain Bacteria; kingdom Bacillati; phylum Bacillota; class Bacilli; order Lactobacillales; family Lactobacillaceae; genus Lactobacillus; species Lactobacillus sp. B4005. Next base: position 302,526 of record NZ_JAFNOZ010000001.1, on the reverse strand, counting down.
AGAAACCTAATAAAAGATAAATCATGTTACCTTTTTCGTAAATCATATTAAGAAGAAGAGCGATTCCAAGTGCAGGTAGCATTTGACCTAAAACCGTTAGGCCATTCATTACCACTTCTGGAATTGCATGTACTAATGTAGAAATCGAGCTTGAACCTAAATAAATACCTAAAAAGCCAATGAGTGCATAAACCAGCGGACCACCAATAATACTCAAATATTGCAAGTGTTCAATTGCTTTACTTCGGTCAGTCTCAGCATATTTTTCAAAAAAAGTTAATAATAACCCACGAATAAATATTACTAATTGATTAACAAAAACGGCTAATAAACTAATTGGGACAGCCAAAGATAGTGCTACTGCAACTCCTTGATGATTTAAAATAGCAAATGCAGTACCAAAAATGGCACCCGTCATGGAATCAGATGGCATTGCTCCTCCTATTCCGCTTATACCCAAAAAAATAACCTCCAAAGAAGCACCCATCATAATGCCGGTTTTTAAATCACCAAGTGCCAGTCCGACTAGCATTGACATTACTAAAGGTCTTCGAATCATCGGATCGGACATCCCACAATCAGAAAAATTTCCAATGAACATGATTAATGCAACCCATAACGCTGGAACAAACATTTTTTACCTCCCTCGTCAAATTAAGTCTGCTAATTGAATGTCCGGATCAGTTGGTACTGGTTGGACATTGATTTTTATTTTGGTAGCAAGCAATTCTTGCAAAATCTGCTCATCTTTTGCCGTTACAAAAATATTTTTACTAAGCTGCTTTTTCTCAGACATATTTTCACTGCCAACTCTGCCATAATTACCTAAATTTATTAGCGGAATATTAGGTACTTTTTGTGCGATTTTTAAAGCATCTTGTGGCTTGTTTACTACAACCATGATCTTTAATTTATCAGCTTTAGGATTATTTAATAGCCCGATGGCTTTATCGATACTAACGAAAAAGGGTTTTATGCCTTCTGGAACTGACATTTTCAGCGCCATTATTTGTACCTCATTATTTAGGATCTCGTCATTTGCCACAACAATCCGATTAACGCCCAAATATCTGCTCCAAACAACTGCCACTTGACCGTGAATTAACCGATCATCTACTCGTAAAAGACTAATCAAAGAAATCATCCTCCTGTTCATTCTGTTCAATTTTAATTTGCTTAATTGTTGCTTTGCCGGCTTTAATTCCTGCCTTTATGCATGTTGCAATATCTGCCTGGTTTAAGATCATGCTGAGTACAAGCATCGAATTCATCCCCGAGACTAAATACACATTTTGATATTGCAAAAACTCCATTAACAGCGTGTTAACACTGCCTCCCGGAAAATCAGAAATAAGAACAATCTCATGCCTTTTGTTTTCGTTAAGTACAGACTTTATTTTTTGCTTAAGATCAACCGGTCCTTGCCCTTCTTTCATACTAAAAGAGATTAAATTTTTTTGTTTTCCACTTATCAGTTCAACGGAATTTTTTACTCCATCGGCTAAAGTGCCATGACTTACTAAAATAAATTTACGCATTTTTTCACCTCCAATTTCTATCATTTTCTTTAGAGCAAATATTGTGCCAACAGTTAGAAAGCCTTTCATTTAAATGATTTCTTTCAAGCATAAAAAAATAAAGTGCCTTTTTTAAGCACTTTTTTAAGCATTTTTATATCTTGAATTTGCCTTAAAAAGCTCAAAGATTAGAGACAATTCATAGTCATCAACCGTAATATTGTATTTGACCTCAATTGGATGAAAAATTTTTTTAGCAACTTGATAAAATTCTTTTTCATTACTTGTAATAGCTTTACTTTTAATTTCAGAGGCATCATCTTTTTTTAGCATTAGTCGCTCAAGCATGAGAGCTATATGCATATATAGGCTTAGTTTAAATTTGTTACTTAAGTCAAGATGATAATAATTTTCAAACTTAGTGACAATTCCCTGAATCTCAGGTATGACTTTGTCCGGATTCAGGAAACGCAGCCTTCCCTTAATTCCGCCAATTGTAAAAAATCTTAAAAACGAAGTTAACAAATTATTGATAGTTTCCGGCTTTTCACCCAAACTTTTTAGTAGTAGTCGCAGCCTTCGATCACCATTTCTATCCATTATGTTATATATGTTTAAAACTTCAGTTGAGTTCTGTTTTGGCAAATCATTAGTGGTCAGAATAAATTTAGTATTAGCAAAATAAGAATTCTCATGGCTCTTAAGAGCTAATTTCAAATCATGATAATCCATTGTGATAATAGCTATTTTAGTGTTCAGGTGCTTTTTTAGAATCCTTTTTACCTCTTCAGATAGTCCCACACCAGACATACAGGAGACGATGATATTAGCTTGTGGTGAAATTCCTTCATAGTATTGAACATTCATGGTTTTAGGATACTTTTCTGCTTCGGCAGCTATTTTCTTGAAAGTTTCATTGTGTTGAATTTTCATTCCTAAATCAAGCGCAATTGATGTCGTCAAGTTGTTAATTACCAATAAATCATTATTAAGCAGTGGTTTAACTTGTTGGTATAACTTACTTAGGGAACCCATATCAAACAAAAGAATTGTGCCTTCGTAACCACGATTCTGTTGTTTAAGGTAGTGGTTAACTTGGGTAACAATTTGCTTATTTGAGACTTCCAAAGGCATATCAAAAGCCTCAAAAATGTAACTTTGGCATATATCATTAACAATTGAACAAATATCAGAAGCAATTCTACCACCATGACAAACCATAATCCCCAGTAGATTTTGGTGTTCAAGATGAGCGGCTATGTCATCAAAGACAGTATATAAAAGGATAATATCTACTAAAGTTGAGGATATGTTGAAAGATAACCTTTGCTGAACTTGTTTACATAAATAAATTGTACGTGGATAACGTCGTTTAATTAATGCATCAATGGCTGCTAGTTCAGATATAGTAGTATTTTCCTGCATAAGTGCTATTAAAGCTGAGGCTTGCTTTATTTTTGAATCTTTCAAGTACGAGGTGAACCCATATTTTGCCCCAACAATTTTTAAAGTCGTCTTAAGTTCTCTAACAAGATAATTGGTATAATCTTCATCAACAGCCAAGTGTGCGACATTTTGTTGTAAATCGCGAAGAAATTGTGTAATGGTTAATGATTGATCAGTAAGAGAATGCTTTTGCTCCTCATTTTCTCGCAATGTGTTTATTAAAGTGCTTAATAATGTCTGACATAAAGAAGATGAACACTGCAATATCTTTTTAGTTTGACTACTTTTAATCAACCAACTACCTTTTTCGATATCACTATCTGTACCAATATTTAAAGTTAAAAATGTATTATCACGATGATAACTTTCTGCACACATTAGTTTAATTTTATTTTCAAGTGAGCCAACATTGCCGATAAATTGAGAATTAAGTAAATTAGTGATAGTACCGTAAGAAACACGGATAGAACAGTCAATTCGGGAACTTTCTTTTTGAAAAAAATATTCAATTAATGAACATTTTTCGCTTATTGGCCTGCTTGTCCAAGAAGGTAATGTTACTTGCAAAGGAACGCGTCGACGAAAAGTTTTTAAAAGATTAGTTTCAATTTTTTCAGTAGTGGCAAACAAAAAACGAATATTAACATGCTTGACATGCTCACTCTCACCTAAAGGATAAAAATTACCCGAATCAAGTAAAATAAAAAGTTTTTCCTGACTTTCACGCGGTAAGCGATGAACTTCATCTAAAAACAAATAGCCATTATTAGCCTGATCAATTAAACCAGTGCGATCCTCATCAGCACCAGTAAAAGCACCCTTTTTGTAGCCAAACAGAACTGCAGACAGTAGTTCAGGGTTATCAGCATAATCGGCACAATTTAATGCCACGAAATTTGCATTCGAAGAAATTACACCAACTTCCTGAGCATACCTAAAAATTAAAAAGGCCAAATAGCTTTTGCCAGATCCTGATGGACCAGTGATAATGATTGGAAAACCATTTGGAGGGTAATTAACAACTGCCTTACACTCCTTTACAACTTTTTTAAGACTACCATTGGCACCAATTAAGTCACTAAATGTTGAGTTTTTAGGCAAGTCTAACCAATAAACAGGTTTTGTTCCCCGTTTTTGCAATAAATTTTCCTGATAAAGCTGCGAAAGGTACAAGCTTACCACACCTCGCGACAGTTTCATTGCCGAGGCAACTTCCTGAGTGGTAACCATTTCTTGTTCTTGCAACATTTTCTTAACTTGAGCTAATACCCGATACTTGGCCCTCATAATAATCACGTCCTTTTTAAGCGCTTACTCAATTTAACCATATTTATCTTCTCTTCCCAAGTTAAGAATAACAAGTTAAAAAAAGCCTTACCTTATGGTAAGACTTTAATAATTAAAAAATAGGAATTTATTCTACTTTTGTGCTTCTAATCTAAATAAATTTAAATAGCTAAGAAAAATAATTACACTAATGACAGTCATGACCAAAAAAGCTACCTGACTACCTTGAGCAGTTAACACGGCATAATTACCCGGCCTTTTTTGCCAAGCTGAAATAATTGTTGCCATCACTGTCGTGCCCATTGAACCAGCATATTGTTGCCCTGTTTGAAATACCGCGGTTGCATCAGTATGCAGTTCATCTGGTTGCAGTTTCGAAGCCTCCGCCATTGTATTGTTAAAGGCCATTTGCCGACCAATAATCATAATACCGTAAAAAACACCAACTAAAAGCGTAGAAATTTTTAAACCAAAAATTGTAAATAATAAACTGGCACTGAAGCAGAACAATGTTCCCGTCAAAAATGGAATCTTTGGGCCCTTTTCATCATAAATATGGCCAAACCAGGGATTCAAGATACCACTTAAAATACAGCCAGGCAATAAGACTAGGCCGCCGACCAGAGAACTAGCATGATTAACGATCTGAACATAGTTAGGTAAAACAAAACTTGTACCAATATTAATAAACTGTAATAACAAGTATGAGATCATCGCAAAGATGAATGGTTTATTCTTGAAAATAGCTAAGTTAATGAGCTTTTTATCGCTTGTCTTAGATAGTTTAATAAAAATGAACACCAGAATTGCGACCACAATCATACTAAGCCAAAACCCAAGATCAGTTAAGCCATTGCTAATGCGGTTAAAGCCAATATTAAAGATGACCATTGCTGCCGCAATAACACCGTAACTTAACCAGTCAAAACTTGGGTGCTTTTTTTCATGATACTGTTCAACCGTAAAAAATCCAAGTAATAACACCAACAAAGCGATACCGGAAACAATATGAAAAATTAATGGCCAGCCAAAGTAATATACAACTGTTCCACCAAAAGTTGGGCCGAGTGATGGTGCCAAAATGACGACCAAACCCGTTAAGCCCATATAAAAGCCCCACTTTTCTTGTGGCATCAATTCAACAACCAGATTAAACATTAATGGAATAGATAAACCTGCCCCGACTGATGAAATCAATCGACCAGCTAGTAAAACCCAGAAATTTTGGGCAAACCCGGCAACAAGCGAGCCGCCAATAAAAGCTATGGCAGCAGTTAAAAATAACTGCCTAGCTGAAAAACGGTCATTCAAATAAGAACTCGAAACCATAATCACCGCAATCATTAGCAAATAGCCTGTAGTTGTCCACTGCACTAGCCCTAAGCCGATATGAAATTGTTTCATTAATGTCGGAAAGGTAACATTTAAACTAGTTTCCGTCAAAATTGAGACAAAAGCCATTAAAGCACAGCTAATGATTGCCAAAACGTGTTTGGGCGTTTCTGTTTTCTCTTTCATAATAAACTCCTTATCTTTAATAATAAAAAAAGAGTAAAAAGCGATTAACTTTTACCCTTTCCATAATTGACTAAATATCAATAATTTAACATGTACAGGATGAACTATACTAATTTTGTTTTTCCAATTTACCTAATTTCTCAATATGATTGATAAAACAATGCTATTAAAGATAATGTTAGTAAATACACTTAAACTATTTTATTGCTTTTTCGCAAAAAACGCAATTAGCTTTTAAATAAATAGTCTTATTCTTTTTCAAAGCGAGCTGAAAGATCATCGTGTAAGTCTTCATAACCAGGTTTGTTTAAAAGACCAAACATGTTGCGCTTGTACTCTTCAACACCAGGTTGGTTAAATGGATTAATACCATTCAAATAGCCGGAGATTGAAATTGCTAATTCAAAGAAGTAAATCAAGTAGCCTAAAGTATGCTCAGTTTGATCTGGAATGTTAACAGTCATCACTGGGACACCACCATCAGTGTGAGCTAAAACTACACCTTCATATGCGCGGTCATTAACAAAATTGAGACTCTTACCTGCTAAGAAGTTCAATTGATCTAAATTACGGTCATCTGTTGGAATTTCAACATCATTTGCAGGATTCTCGACTCTAATAACAGTTTCAAATAAGTTACGAAGTCCTTCTTGGATATATTGTCCAAGTGAGTGCAGATCAGTAGTGAAGTTAGCACTTGCTGGCCAAATTCCCTTGTTGTCCTTACCTTCAGATTCACCCATCAATTGTTTGCACCATTCACTAAACATTCTTAATGTTGGTTCATAGTTTTCAACAATTTCTGTCGTGTAACCTTTACGGTATAAAATATTGCGCAAAGCAGCGTATTGATATGGCGTAGCCTTAGTAACATCAGTATCTTGATAATCACTACGAGCATCGGCTGCACCCTTCATCAATTGATCAATGTCAGCACCAGAAACAGCAATTGGCAATAAACCTACGGCTGAAAGGACACTAAAACGACCCCCGATATCATCAGGAACAACAAATTCTTCGTATCCTTCAGCATCTGCTTCAGTCTTCAAAGCACCTTTTGCTCGGTCAGTTGTAGCGAAAATGCGTTTTTGTGCTTCTTCTTTGCCATATTTTTGAATTAACTTATCTTTGAAAATGCGGAAAGCAACAGCTGGTTCAGTCGTTGTACCTGACTTAGAAATAACATTGACGCTAAAGTCCTTGTCACCAAGCCATTCAATCAAATCATGAAGATATGAGCCAGAAAGTGAGTTACCACAAAAGACAATTGTAGGATACTTTTCTTTGCCCTTGCCGTAAAATGCACCATTTAAGAATTCAACTGCTGCTTGTGCGCCAAGGTAAGATCCTCCAATTCCTATACAGATTAATACCTCAGAATCGTCTTGAATCTTCTTAGCAGCTTTTTTAATCCGGTCGAATTCATCTTTATCATAATTAACTGGTAAATCTAACCAGCCGAGGAAATCGCTGCCCGCACCGGTTCCGTCTTTTAATTCCTTAGCCGCAGCGTCAACCATGGCCTGCATTTCGCCTAACTCATTTTCATGAACAAACGGTGTTAATTTAGTGCTATCGAATTTAATTAAATTCATACAATACGCTCCCCTTTTTGAATTAAATATCTATTTCACAAAACCATTTTAGCAATCTTATTTTATAAATACCAGAGCTTTTTGAATAGTTTTATAACTTTTGCCGAACTCTTTGTACTAGCCAGTAAAGCAGGTATCCCAAGGCTGTACCACAACTATTAAAAAAAACATCGTCAATATCACTCACGCCAGTTGCTAATAAAAATTGCATTGCCTCTATAAAAATCGAAAACATCATTCCACTTAGTAATACTCTAATAAATGTTTGCCTTTTTGAAAAAACAAATGGTGCCAAAAAGCCAAAAGGCAAAAAACAAATAATATTACCAAAAGAATTATAAACAAAGTCTAAGCGGCTTTGCGCATAAAACATTTTCCAAGTTTCTTTCATAAATACCAAGTTAATGTCACTTAACGGCCGGTGAAAGTTAAAAGAAAGCTGCCACGGAAAATATGTTCCCCGAAAGGTTGTTAGCATTAACACTAAGATTAGATAAAATGCAAACAGCCACACAGAGGCTTCGGATTTGATTGTTCGACGTCGTCTTATCGCCATTAGCCACAACAAACGCAGCACCATAAAAACTAAAAAGTAAAAAATAGTTTTATCAAACGCTAGCACAATTAACTTGATCAAGGCAAAATGGTTAATTTGTGTTGCATACATTTGAGCAATTAGGTTATATAGCGGTCCTAAAAATATCATTTTTGTTCAGTCCCATACATAATAGTATTCATTTAAATTATACTCAATCTTGACCAGTTAATTCTTAAAAAAGGACTAACAATGCAGAAAAGATTGTCTAAAACTGCTGAAAATCTTAAAATAATTAAATAAGGAGAGTTCACTTTGAAAAAAAAGAATCTGATTAAGTTCATTCAGACACGAACAGGCTTTTTCTGCCTTTTAGTGGTGTTATTCACACTGAAATACATTTTCGCAGCATATCACGATTTTAACCTGGGCATTTCCGATCCTTACCAACATATTATTATGTGGTTGAGCCCGATTGGCACGACAATCTTGTTAATCGGCATCGGATTTTATTTTCCTAAACCAATAGTTTCATACTGTGTGATGCTACTGATGGATTTTGCCGATACCGGCTTGCTTTTTGCCAATATTCTTAATTATCGGCAATTTTCCGATTTTATTACGGTAAAAACAATCGTTAATGCCGGTAAAGTTGCACCAGGGCTTGGTAAAAGTACAGTTGCCCTCTTACAGTTTTCCGATCTATTTCTTTGGCTTGATCTAATAGTAATTATCGGCTTATTAATTGCGCGCAAAATTAGAATTGACCCAAAATCTTATGGCCTACTAACACCGTTTGCAATCACTTCTTTTGGCGCAGTAGTTTTGTCACTAAACGTGTTCATGGCAGAATCTTCTCGGCCACGCTTATTAGGTACAACTTTTGATCGGTCATATATTGTCAAATATCTTGGTATTAATACGTTTACGATCTATGATGGCATAAAAAATGAGCAAACTGAGCAAGTTAACCGCAACGCGAACACTGCCGATTTAAATAAAATTTTGGCTTACACCAAAAAAGGCAAATTACCGGTTAACCCCCAATATTATGGTGTAGCTAAGGGTAAGAATGTGATTATAATCCATTTAGAAAGCTTCCAACAATTTTTAATTGATTTAAAAGTTAACGGCAAGGAAGTTACACCATTTCTCAACTCAATCTATCATAGCCGGCATTCACTTAGTTTCGCTAATTTCTACCATCAAGTTGGCATTGGCCGGACCAGTGATGCGGAAAATATGCTTGAAACCAGTACCTTTGGTATTTCTGATGGCTCATTATTTACTGCCCTTGGTAGTTCTAATACCTTTCAAGCTGCACCACAAATCTTACGTGAACATGGCAATTACACCTCTGCCGTATTTCATGGTAATGTGGGCTCATTTTGGAATCGTGACGATGTTTACAAAAATATGGGCTATAACTACTTTTTTGACCAAAATTACTTCAGTTATGACCGCAGTGATCGAATCGGTTATGGTATTAAAGACAAAATTATGTTTGCGGAAAGTGTTAAGTACTTGGAAAGAATGCAGCAGCCATTTTATACCAAGTTTATTACCGTAACTAATCACACTCCCTTTGATATGGACGAAGAAGATTTAGATCCATCTTTTAAAACTGCTGACACGAATGATAAATCAATTAATAATTACTTTGAAACCGCCCATTATCTTGATCAAGCCGTCCGCGAATTTTTTAACTACTTAAATCGTTCTGGCTTAAGTAAAAATACGATGGTTGTCATATATGGTGATCATTATGGTTTAAGCAATTCGGAAAATGAAACCTTGGCTCCGATTGTTGGAGAAAGTTCAGATACTTGGAACAGTTATAACAATGTCCAAATGCAGCGAGTTCCCTTCATGATTTATTCACCTAAAATAATAAAGGGAGAAATTAAACACGAAGTAGCCGGTGAAATTGATGTATTACCAACATTACTTCATTTATTAGGTATTTCTAATCGCCATTATGTTCAATTCGGAAATGACTTATTATCACCAAAATATAAGCCTTGGATTGTCTTCCGCAATGGTACTATCGTTAGTCAAAAATACGTCATCATTGGTGGCAAGGGGCAAAAAGGTGTTGTTTACGACCGTCAATCTGGCAAGCAAATTATCAATTTTACTAGACAAGAAAAAATTGAAATTGCTGCTTTAGCTAAAAAGGGTAAAATGTCGCTTAAATATTCAGATCTGTTAAACAACCATAACCTTCTACGCTTTTACACCCCAGCTGGCTTCAAACCTGTTGATCCGGGACAATTCGATTATTTAACTAATTTTCAGCAAATGGAAGAAATAAGAGAAAAACTAAAAGGGCATTCAACAGCCCTAATAACTAAACATCACAAATCCACCACTAATTTGTACAAAACCGATGCTGCTGAATTGTCTGGCCGGCATGAGGAAATCACGAATATTCCGGATTCGGTTTCGGGCAATCACTTAGTTGAAAAGAAAAATAAAGCTAGTAAAAAAGGTAGAAAGTCTTATAATTAAAAAATAAGGATATCAGAAAAATTTCATTTTTAATGGAGGTTACCTTAATTATGTTTAAAGCAATAATTGCCATTTTGGTTATTCTACTCGTTTTATCATCTTTACGCGTTGTACCACAAAATAACGAAGGACTAATTGAGACTCTGGGCAAATATTCTAGAACCGTTAAAGCCGGTCTAGTTATTATCATTCCAATTATTCAGAAAATGCGGCGCGTTTCTTTAGCTATGTTTCCAGCAGAAATTTCAAAGTATTCTATCATTACCAAAGACAATGCTGAGATTACCACTAGCTTGACTTTAAATTATTTGGTAACTGATTCTTATAAATATTTTTACAATAATACTGATTCAGTTAAATCGATGGTTGAATTAATTAGAGGGCATTTACGTGACATCATTGGCCGCATGGACTTAAATGAAGCTCTCGGATCAACGAGTAAAATTAATACCCAACTAGCTGACGCCATTGGTGATTTAACTGATGTTTATGGTATTCGGGTTGTGCGGGTCAATATCGATGAATTGTTACCAAGCGCTGAAATTCAGAAAGCAATGGATAAGCAATTGACCGCCGATCGTGAAAAAATTGCAGCTATTGAAAAAGCTGAAGGTGAAGCTAAAAATATTGAATTGACTACTAAAGCTAAAAATGATGCTTTAATTGCAACGGCAAAAGCAAAAGCCGAAGCCGTTAAAACAGAAGCAGATGCTGAGGCATACAGAATTAGTAAGTTGCAAAGCAGCTTAGCTGAGGCTAGTGATGGGTACTTTAAAAATCAAAGTTTGGATAGCTTTAATAAATTAGCCGCTGGTCCTAACAATATGATTGTAGTTGACAAAGATGATATGACTAATTTAAGTTCAATTCCAGCAACAGCTAAAGTTTGGAATGAATCTACTAAAAACGAATAAGCGAACATAAATTAGTAAACAAAAAAGACACTTTAACTAAAAGCGTCTTTTTTCGTTACTCAGTAGTGTATTGTTCATATCCCTTATCAAAAAGTATAATCGTAAAAATCGCGCCATGCTTTGGTTGAGATCTAACCGTAATTTTACCGCCATGCTGTTTGATGAGTGAAGATACAATAGACAATCCAAGGCCCGATTCTCCAGAACCATCACGTACTCGTGAAAGATCTGCTTTGAAAAATCTTTCAAAAATATACTTCATCTGTTCATCACTCATCCCAATCCCGCTATCACTAACGCTAATTTCAGTTCCATGATCTATTCTCTTACCATAAATCGTAATTTCACCCTTTTTAGTGAACTGAATAGCGTTTTGAACGAGATTAACGATTATTTGGGTAAAGCGATCCTGATCAGCATAGATTGGTAAGTTAGTTGAAGCAATAACCGTAATTTTATCATGTACTTTTTCAGCATTATGCGAAAGTTGAATAGATACATCATTTAAAATTTTCGCAGCATTAAATTCTGTCTTAGTCAAAAGAATCTGATTGTTTCTAATTTTTTCAAAATCAAGATTTTCATTTACTAGTCTGATTAAACGCTTAGTCTCACGCTGCATTAGTTCAATTGATTTCGGTTTTGATTCTTCAGGGATTGCATTGTACTGCAATCCCTCTAAAATACCATTAATTGTTGTCAAAGGCGTACGCATTTCATGAGCCGCATCAGCTAGAAATTGATCACGTCTTTTTTCCTGCTTTTTAATCTCATTATCGGATTGTTTCAATGTTCTTACCATTTGATTAAAATTAGCAGCAAGCTGATCAATTTCATCATGCCCCGTATAATTTAATTGAACTTCAAAATTGCCTGCGGTAACTCTTTGTGTTGCATGGGTTAAGTGTTTAATTTTATTCGTAGTGTAATAAGATAAAGCAAAACTTAGCCCCAGTCCAACTATTAATGCAACTATCAAGGCATTGACTAAATTTTGCTTGGCCATAGTAATTGGTTTTTCCACATTTTTGACACGGGCACCAATCCAAACAGCACCAATGAATCGATGTTCACTAATCCAAGGAACCAGCACGCCAGTGCATGAATCTTTCGTATGGCCGAGATAAGTATGAGAGTCGTTGTTATTTTTAATTCGAATTTCTTGTCCCTGCTTCAAAATTGCTAAAACATCAGAAGCTAAATGTAAATCCTCAGATGTCTTGGGATATATTTGCTTACTTTTAGAATCAAAAACACGAATGTGAAGATCATCCCCATGTAAAATAAATTCTAATTGATGTAAAAATTCGGAGTTAAGCAAATAAGTACCGTTTTTCTTATCAGTAGTTGCAAGTGACCCCAGAGCCGATGCGTAATCTTCCATTCGTTGGTAATTTTGAGAATAAGATTGATTAGTAACATACAAAATTTCAGAATACCCAATAATCCCCACTGTGGTCAGAATAATCAGCAAAAAACTGAGCATGTGCTGATAAATTAACTTCATATTGTAAATTTATACCTGCGAATCATCAAATTTATAGCCGACACCCCAAACAGTCTGAATAACTTTAGCACCAACCTTTTCTAGTTTTTGCCTTAGTTTCTTTATGTGGGCGTCAACTGTTCTTTCTTCGCCAAAGTAATCGTAACCCCAAACGGATTCAAGCAACTGTCCGCGCGAAAACACCTGTTTAGGTTTTTGAGCCATTGTATACAATAAATTAAACTCTTTCGGAGTAATATAGTCAACTTCCTTATTATCAAATAGTACTTCTCGTCTTTTTTTAGAAATTTTCATATGTTTAGTTTCGACATCAAAAGTCTCATCTCTTTTTTCAGAGTTGACTTTGCTTTGATTATCTTCAATCATAATCCTGCGTTGCAATGCCTTAATACGAGCAATTAAGGCAAGTGGACTAAACGGTTTTGAAACATATTCGTCTGCTCCAACTTCCAATCCTAAGATTTGCTCAGCCTCACTATTCCTAGCGGTTAACATAATAATTGGAATTGTTGGTGAGATGGCACAAACTTCTTTTGCAACTTGAATACCATCTTTTTTAGGTAAATTTAAATCTAAAGTGATCAAATCATACTGGTCAGGATTTTTAGCAAACATTTTGACAGCTTGCTCACCATCAACAGCTACATCCATGGTCCATCCTTCTTTTTTAATAAACATGTCCATCATTTCAGCAACTGATTTATCATCCTCAACCATTAAAATTTTCAAATTCTTTTCTGGTTTCATTTTCGGTCCCTAAATCCTTTAGTTTTTACCCTTTTTATATTGTCAGGATCCGTGTAATCACGCGGTAATTCATGACGTTTAAGCAAAAATTGCTTCAAATTTTTTTCTGTCACCATAATTGGAAACAGAAGAAAAAAATAAAATGTAAGTAGCCAAAGCAAAAAATAGCGATCCCACTCAAAAGAATGAATCCCAATTCCTAATATTATCTGAATTCCGCCAAAAATAATAAAGTAAAAGCTTGCCCTTTTTTGAGCAAATTTAAAACTAGCTTTATTAACCTGAGCTAAGTATGAATAATAACCATAAAATGGGCAAGGTTTCTTGGGTGGGTTAACTAGCCATAAAATACCTACAACTAGAATAATCGACCCAAAAGCTATATAAATCATACTGTCTCCCCTTTTAACGAAAAAAATTAGTTATCATTTCCTGGTGCAGAAATAACCATTTTCATCTTGCCAGTGAATATAAAATTCTTCATCTGATTAGGAATTATTAAATTGGTACCTATATCTAAATCATAAATCTTCGAATTAACTTCAAGTTTACCTGAGCCTTCAATGACTGTTACCAAAAGGTAAGGTTTATTATTCAACCCAGTCTTCCATTTACCATCCAAACTGATTTGCCAGAGATGAAAATGAGGTGAAACAGGCGGACAAACTAAGGTTTTAATGACAGCATCTTGCTCCTTTTTAACCTGAACATCAAGTTTAGGATCAACATGCGGCACCGTTGTAACGTCAATTGACTTTTGCGTGTGTAATGCTCGTTTTTGACCCGTTTTTTGATCTATCCGATCATAATCATATAAGCGGTAAGTTACATCACTTGATTGTTGCGTCTCAATAACTACAATACCTTTTGTTAAAGCATGAATTGTTCCAGCAGGAACATAAAAGAAATCGCCTTTCTTGACGGGAACTTTGCGAAGGAGTTTATCCCATTTACCTTTACTAATCATATCGGATAATTCAGCGCGTGATTTTGCGTTATGACCATAGATTAAGTATGAACCTGGATCGGCTTGTAAGACATACCAGCTTTCAGTTTTGCCACTATCATTTTCAACTTTACGAGCATACTCATCGTCAGGATGAACCTGTACGGAAAGATTGTCATTGGCATCCAAAAATTTTACTAATAATGGAAATTCCTTACTTTTAGGATTACCAAAAAGTTCAGGATGCTCATGGTAAACTGTCCGTAAGCTCTTGTTTTTTAAATCACCTGTCTTAACGGTTGAAGCATCATCCTTATAGCCTGATATTACCCACGCTTCACCAATTTGTCCCTCAGGAATATCATAATTAAAGATAGTCTTTAACTTACGGCCACCCCAAATTTTAGGTCTAAAGTATGGTGTTAAAAAAATTGGTTCCATCTATTTCACCTCATATATAAGTTTAAACTTTTACTCTCTAAAATTAAAACCATTTTTTCAAATATGAAAACTTGGTCTAAAACCAGATCTGAAAGGTAATTAAATATTCATTTTTTAATTATCGTTTGACAGATCCATCTTCTATATTTTAAATGATAATAGACAAAAAGCCTATCAGAATATGGACTGATAGATTTTTTACAATAATATTTTCTAAAATCTTAAATAAAAATACGATAACATTTTGTGAAATTTTGTTTCCAAGCGATAAAATTATTAACTTTTATTGTGTACATATTCATATTTTTTTGCTTAGAAAAGATGAATATAGCGCAAGCAACATTAAGACTATTTCCGCAATCAATAAAATTACTGCAGTTATTCTTAGATGGCTTTCAAACCTCAGCCTAAAAACAAGATATAAAAATGCTATTAATTATTATTCAGCTTCTGTCTATAACCCAATTATTACATGGAAATGAGTTCTTGACAAAATTAAAAATACATTACAAAGATAAAGTTATTCCGCATCAGCGTGTCAAGATAATAAATAATTTGTTGATATAACTTAAAAGCAATGGTTCAAAATAAACCATTGCTCTCAGATATTTTTAAATGGAGATGAGGGGAATTGAACCCCTGTCCAAACGCATCCCGTCACTGACATCTACGATTATAGTTATATTATTTGAACTTCACTAGCCCAAAACGCCATATAACAGGGCTAGAATGGACTAGCTAACCTGTAATGACTCTTTTTAACTATTCAGATGAGGTAGTTAAACGTAACTCACTAAGTTGATACTTGAAACCAAACGTGAGTAATTCGGTAACAAGCAACACATGCGCTTAAATTAAGCAGCTAATGCGTAAGAATTTTCTTTATTTGCAGTTATAAAACTGTGACGTTTTTACGTAGACGTGACCTACGAACCGCAGTCAATGCGAATCTACGCCTGTCGAATCCCAAAACATCCCCGTTTAAGACGACATTATTATAGCATAAAGGTGATTGCATTACTACTGGCAGCTGTTATCAGCAATTTTACTTTTTTAAAAAACAAATTTGTCAAACGCCTGCTTAATACCATCATCATCATTGGTTGATGTAACATAATCGGCGTGTTTTTTGGCAGCATCGGATCCATTACTCATTACTACTGCGCTTCCGGCAACATTAAACATCGGAATATCGTTTTGCTCGTCACCAATAGCCAAAATCTCGCTAGTCTTAATTCCTAGTTTTTCGGCCAAGAACTCTAAAGCTGCGCCCTTATTAACATTTTGATGCATAACTTCTAAAAAATAAGGATGTGCTCGAACTACATAGTTATTTTGACCAAATTCTTTAATGACATCATCCTCAATCTGGTCTAATTTTTCTTTTTCATTACCAAAAACAGCTTTAATAATCTGGTGATCTTTAGTCAATTCTGCTGGCTTTCTTACCAAGACCCCAGCACTATTTTCCCATGCCTGAACCACCGTAATCCAATTGACATCCAAGTTACTGGTAATAATATTGCTATCAGCATCCACAATATTGTATGAAACATTGTGATCATATGAATATTGATCAATTTTCTGATAAGTGGCAAAATCTAGCCCTGCTTTTTTTATTAATTTACCTGTAACCGACTCAATCACAGCACCATTAAAAGTAATCACATATTGGTCATCAGTTACAATATCTAATTCATGTAAAAAGTGCTTAACTCCCGCCAAAGGCCGTCCTGAGCACAAAACCACTTTTACTTGTTGGCTTACTGCTTTTTTAATAGTGGTGATTGTTGATTCTAATAACTTTCCGTTACTATTTAATAAAGTATCATCAACATCAATTGCTACTAATTTAATCAATTATTTCTCCTTGCGTTATTTTCTTTAGTTCTTCAGTTATAGCCTGTCTTATTTTTCCATGTTTATTTGCATCATACTGATATTTTGAATCAGTCCAAAAACTCGAATCATACAACCAAACAGGCTTTGCCAACCTTTTAGAATTTTCTGTTAAGTATCGTGGGAATACATGTGCATGCAAAAAATTATCAGTATTTCCTAAAATATCATAGTTAACCCTTTGACATGAGCATACTTTTAATAGGATATCCCCTACCAAACTCATATCACACAAAAATGATGTTCTTTCATTAATTTCTAAATCATTCAAAGAAGGTACTTTTCTTTTAGGTAATATAACGCAATAACCTGGTAAAAACTGTGTATCTCCAAAAGCTACAAAACTTCCAGTTAGTTCCGCCATTACCATTGGATTAGTACCATTTATTGCAGAACCAATTCTGTCATCACGCCAATCCCTCATATTCTCTCCCCTTTAACCTATTTATTTATCATAACAAAAATTATACAAAAAAACCGCTAAGATTTTTTCTTAACGGTTTTTCCGAAGTTTAATTTAAATGTGCCAAACGAACGACATCACGTTCAATCATCAATTCCTCATCAGTTGGAATAACAAGTGCTTTAATTTTCGAGTCTGGTTTTGAAATAAATTTTTCGCCATTAGACTTATTAGCCTCATAATCAGGTTCTAAGCCCATAAATTCAAATGATTTCATTACTTCTTCCCGAATACCAGCATCATGCTCGCCAACTCCGGCAGTGAAAATAATTGCGTCAACACCTTTAAGTTCAACGATATATGATCCAACATATTGTCTTACCCGGTTAACAAAAATTTTACGCGCAAGTGCTGCTCTTTGTGCAGAATTGTTTTCAAGATCGCGCATATCAGAAGAAATTCCTGAAATTCCTAATAAGCCTGATTTATCATTTAAGATATCAATCATTTCATTAATATCAAGATGATCTTTATTCATAATGTATTGTAAAACAGATGGATCAACATCGCCTGAGCGAGTACCCATGGTGATTCCAGCTAACGGAGTAAAGCCCATTGAAGTATCATATGATTTACCATTTTTTACAGCCGTTACCGACGCACCAGAGCCAAGATGGCAAACAATTAATTTTAAGTCTTCGACATCTTTTTTTAGCATTTGACCGGCACGACCAACAATATAACGAACTGAAGTACCATGAGCACCATACTTACGAATACCATATTTTTCATAGTATTCGTAAGGAATTGAATAAATGTAATGCTCTGGGTCTAAAGTTTGATGGAAAGAAGTATCGAAGACACCAACTTCCGGTACATCAGGTAGTAATTTCATGAAAGCTTCAATTCCCTTACCTTCAGCCGGATTATGTAACGGTGCATATTCTTTTAAATCATAAATCTTTTGCAATTTTGCTTGATCAATGATGGCAGAATCAGTAAAATCTTCTCCCCCTGCAACTATTCGATGACCTACGCCGACAATTTCGCTTAAATCGTCAACTACATGGTAGTCTTTTAAAGCCTTTAATAGCAGATTAACAGCAGTTTCTTGATCTGGAATAGCAATTTCTTCCGTATGCTTTTCGCCGTTTGCCAATTTAATTTCAAAAGAAGAGCCATCAATTCCAACTCGATCGGCAATTCCTTCTGCTAACACTTTTTCTTCTGGGATTGCAAACAATTTATATTTAAAAGAAGAGCTGCCTGAGTTAATTGCTAAAACTTTTTTCATAAATGATATTCCTCCATACACATAATTTAGACTTTTTCACAAATTAATGAATATTTTTAGTATACCACTCATTTAGTTTAACATTAAGCTTGATTAGGTCTTCTTCGTTTTTAAAAGAGTCCAACTTTGTGAGAAATACTTCACAATTTTTTGCTTGCTCGCCGTGGTTTTGAAATACTAACACTGACTTTTGGTTAAACTTATTTTGAAAGAGATTATCGGGTAGCTCAATTATTGCCCGGAGATATACTTTCTCCGACAACCAAGGCATAAAGTCACTTCCACCTTTACCAGAAAGTATTGCTTGCGGTACAACCAAAAAAGCATAGCCATCTGGCCGCAAACTTTTAATAATTTGTTCAATAAATAAGAAGTGAGCAAATGAATGGCCTTTTTCAGCTTTAGTAGCAAAATTTGCAGCATTGTCATCGTCTGGATAGTAGCCAATTGGAATATCGCTTACAACAATATCTGGCTTGGCAAAAAGCCAAGGTGTAAGAGCATCCTGACAGAATAACTCAATATCAATCTTATTCAAATGTGCACTGATATCCGCAAAATTGAGCATTTCTTCATCATTATCAATTCCAAATAATTGAAAATTGCTCCGTGAATGATTAGCTCTTTTTAGTTGGTTAATTATTGAAAATAATAAATTACCTGATCCAATAGCCGGATCCACAATTACCTGTTTTTTATCTGGCAAAAGTTTTTGCATAAACATTGCAATAATTGTTGCGATAATTGGTGGTGTTGGCATTTGATTAGGATCTAGTCCATCTTCATTAATCGCCTTAAGTGTTAAATACGTAAACAGCTGAACTTTAACTTGTTGAGTCAACTCATCATAATGCAGATCAGCGTATTTTTTACTTAATTTAGCCACAGTTTCCTTATCAGGTGCTCCTAATTCAACCTTGATCTGGTTGTTTTCCAAATTATCAAATGTTTCTGTTAGAGCTTCACCAAAAGAGACATTCAATGCCTCTTGCAAGCAATTAATACAATCTAAAAATTTATTAAACAGTTCTTCTATATTGTTCATCTCGTGTCCCCTTCTATTTCATTAAACATTTTAATAGAAAGAAGGCAATTCAAGCAAGCAAATCAATTATTTAGTAGGTATTGGATTAGTAATAAATTATTTTGCATGCAATCACGAAAAATCAACTGGTAAAATTGGACAAAAATTAAACAAGTACTTAAAACTAACACACTACTAAGTAATGCACTTGCTTTAAACTTGGTGAATCTTTTTATTAGCATTTTTTTCCTTCTTTTTCGGAATAGGATCAAGCTTAAAATAAATTTCTGACTTACGACCATCTTCTTCAGTTATCGTTATTTTAATTTGCCGATTTTTAGTGACAAAAAAGGCTCTTTTAATATTTAAAAGAAGTGGCATGTGCCCGCCCTCGGGGGTAGTGACGCGAATCATATTTTTGTAATGCGTCAAAAGATAAATATTTGATTCGCCGTCTTTAGTAACTTTTTCAACAGCGGCTTGCCGTGAATTCGACGCCTCTGGAAATGCGAAGACCGTCTTAACATCTTCATCTGCTAAAAACTGATTAAATTGAACATAACTGAAGACAATATCATCGGTATGATGCTGCAAGTGATTAGACACAGTAATTGTTTTTATTAACCCTTGCAGAGTTACTACAATTAAAAGTGTCACCATAACTGAATAGATGGCTTCTGCTATTAAAAAACCATTATTTCGTGATCTGATAAGTTTTTTTATCTTCTGTGTCATAAACTTTTTTATTACCTACTAATTGATAAACGTGATTATGAACTGTAATTTGAGCTAGATCGCATTTTTTCATGACATGCCAGGCGTATACACGATCAGTTTTTTCTTCCATTTTTTGCTCCAAGGCACGACTTTGACCGACGATTAGCGCCATAATCACAACCCCAGAAATAGTTATCAGCAATGCTACCATGCTTTCTGCTATTAAAAATCCTGTTAGCTTAGTCTTTACCATTTATTGCACGTCCCCACATCATTTGTAATCGAATTCGTCTTGTTTCATGATGATTAGTAATGACGACCGTATGCGGTGCCATTGAACCTTTGGCGGATATTTTAAAGTTGGCTAGATTATATATCTCGATTTGAGAGTTGATTTTAATCTTGCGGTAATCATGACTTCTTTTAATAGATAAGTATTTCGATTCTGGATAAAAACTGATTATGGTTGGCTCATGCTCAATAGTTGATATTCTTGCAGCCTGCTCAATTGAGCTTTTAACTTCTCTAGCAGTATTATCCAAAATTAACTTTTCATTATATTTTTTAAGGTAAATTGTTCCAAGCATCACCAAACTAATTGAAATGGTTGAAGTAATCATCATCTCAATAAGGGTAAAGCCTGATTTTTTTGCTTTATTCTGTGGCTTTTTGAACAACACCGTCTACAACCGTATAACCTTTAGCCTTTTCAAGCTGCTTTTTAGTTAAATAGCCATCATTAAACATATTTTTAAAGTTAATCTCCTTACCGTCACGATCTTTATCATCCTCATATAAGTTGGCCTGTGTCTGTAATGTGGTTTTAAAAGCATCATTTGTTTTTTCATTGGCACTTTGTTTTTGCTTAGCTAAGTTCGGTGCAATTATCACTAGGAGCATAACAATAATTGCTACAACGATAACCATTTCAATTAAGGTAAATCCTTTTGCTTTTTTCTTTTTAATATTTTTCGTAATTAAATTCTTGTTCATTTTTCCTTCTTCTAGATGCTTTGCATCATTGCATACATTGGTAGTAGCAACTTAAGATACACCCCAATAATGCATAATCCTATTAAAATAAAACAAACCGGCTGGACATTAACAATCAGCTTAGTAATTCTATTGGTCAAATCAGTAAATAGTGTCCGACCTAATAGCAAACATCTTTTACTGAGATCTTCTTTTTTGGAACCCGCTTTAACTAAAAACAGTAATTCATTCGGCAAAAAATACTCATGCTTGATAATCTCCGCTAAATTCTTTCCAGCCAATAATTGTTTTCTAATTTTTTCACCGATAAATTGTTGTAATGAACCTTTTTCTTGAATTGCGGCATATTCACACATTTTCTGTAATGAAAAACCACTCGCAAGCAGCATTCCGATATCGTATATCAACAAATATTTAACATATAAACTAATCAAGTTTCCGATAACAGGAAAATGAGCTAATTTATTTAAAGAATGGTAGTCCTGCAATCTTAGTAGGTTCATTATCTTAACCAAATAATATAAAAATAACAGACTCAAAAATAATAAAATGAGTAACATGATATCGCCTGTATGCTCATTAGTAACAGCAAATTGATTTGAAACAAAGGTTTGCATAAAAAACAATAAAAAGATCATCATTAGCGCTAAAACAAATGGATAAGACATTTCTGCTTTTAGTTTTTTAATTTGGTCATTTTTTAACCGGTTTAGAGTTGCCAGTTGCGATAAACATTCAACTAAATTGCCTTGCCTCAGCGCCAATGCAACTTGTGTTGCAGTTGTTTTTGAAAAACCTAATGTCAGCATTAAACTGTTCAAACTGGTACCAGATTGAATATTTTTATTTAATTGAACGAGCAAATCTTTTCGCTTGGGCCATAAAATTGGCATTAATTCCAAGCTAACACTGAGCGAAAAACCATTTGCCAAACTATTTTGTAAATAATCTAAAAAATTAAGCCGCTCTTGATTAGTCAGTTTATCCTTTTTTAAACCGTTCATATACCTGGGCACTGATCTGTCCTCCCTCACATAATTTAGTTAAGTTACTGGGCCAGTTAATAAAATCTGAACGGATACTCTGACTAAGTGCATTTGTTAGATCGTCTTCTGCTGCAATATCCATTAAACAGGACGAACCATTTACAGTCGGTAATAACCGTTGATAACAAATTGCGGTAAGACAATTACTTAACTCATTAGCATTAACATGAAGGCTTTCTAACCTTGATAGTGTCTGCAGTGTACTTTTTGCATGCACAGTGGCGAAAACCAAATGGCCACTTAAAGCAGCATCAACTGCCAGCCGTGCAGTCGCGCTGTTTCGTATTTCACCAATAATTAAAATATCTGGGCGATGGCGCATTGCAGCTTCAAGAAGTTTAGTGTATGTGATGCCAGCCTCAAAATTAACCTGTGTTTGTAAAAATGACTTTTCCTGGATTTCCACTGGATCTTCAATTGTCATCACCATTTGGCTCTTGCTCATGCGCTTAGCCAATTTGTACATCGTAGTTGTTTTTCCCGAACCAGTGGGACCGCTTGTTAGAATAAGCCCTCTTTTTTGCGTCAATTTTTCTAAACGCTGCAGCTGTTTACTGTAAAAAAACTTACTTGCACCAATTCGATAAAT
Organism: Lactobacillus sp. B4005; assembly: GCF_026536045.1. Lineage (NCBI taxonomy): Bacteria > Bacillati > Bacillota > Bacilli > Lactobacillales > Lactobacillaceae > Lactobacillus > Lactobacillus sp. B4005. The sequence continues at coordinate 279,597 of NZ_JAFNOZ010000001.1, read as the reverse complement.
TATCCTGATAACAAGTGATTCATTATCGTTATAGTCACCGATACTTGATAAACGTAAATAATATTTTTCGTGGTTAAATTGATATTCAAGCGCTCCAACTTGCGGCCGGCGATGTTCAGCAATGTCCATTTGTGCCGCAAACTTCAAAAAATTAATTACTTCCCTTCCTTCATTTACAGAAAATGATCTTTGCCGTTTAATACCAGCTATTGTGCGCAAGCTGATAATCAGTTCTTGATTCTGAATTAAAAAGAAAATATCACTTGCATGTTTTTGAATCGCTTGTTCAATCAGTGAATTAACCGTTTCTTTAACTCGCATAAATACCCCCTTATTTTTGTCACCAGTATTAGTTACGCCAAAAAACGATTTTATTTTTTAAAAAGAAAAATTTTTAGCAAACAAAAAGAGCAGCATTTGCATGCTGCCCTTTTTGCGCTTAAATACCAATCGCCCCAATCAAGCTCGCTTAGAAGGGGTGGAAAACAGTCTCTCACTCTAAAAGATAATGTTTGTATTTGTATAGATTTGTATAGAATATTATGTAATTAATAAAATCTCTAGAAAAGAATAATTTTTTGTATGTTTTCTTCTCACCCATCTGTTCTCATAAGAGATCTACTGTCTTTGTCGAAAAGTCGTTCTTTTAGCAAACTTAAACGAATTTATTAGTTCTTTCGCCTCGATCCAATTAGTATTTATTGCACTTAACCCCAAAGGCATCACACTCCTTTCCATTCGCAAATCGTTAAGCGGAAATAAAGAACAATTAGTACATAGTTCAAAGTTTGGCCACTTATTGAAAAAGTAATGCTACTTTTAATTAGACCATAAGTACACAACAATTACATTTCTTAGACTAGAAGCATTGCTAATTTATTTTATTGAGAACTTTAAAGAAGACCATACCTATAAAACTCAGTTCCTAAAAATATGCTTACTATTCTTTAAACTTTAAGGTATTTAAAGTTGAACAATTGATTTATAAATATTAATTTATATAATAATTAAAAATAAAAAATACCACTTTTAAAATTTGTATTATTAGCATATTAGGTGTTAACTTTTATAGCCGTTTTATACTTAATTTAGTAAATTTACTGTTTATTTTACTATCACAAGTGATACTATTTATGTATAGCAAAAAAGTAGTCAAGTTCAAATAACGGCTACCTGTAGTAAAATTACTACACACTATAACAATTTAAAAAGTCTTTGCATAATTTATTTTAAAGATGGCTATATTATAATACCATGTTTGATAGTGTTCAAGCCAAAAAATAATCGTTTGTGATACTTTTTAGAGGAAAATTACCATGAATGTCTATACGAGAATATATAAAACTGCAAAAAGTCACGGAATGTCAGTCAAGGAAGTAGCAAAAAAAGCTCACATAGGTGAAAACAGTATTTATCGTTGGAAAGTGATCAGACCTTCCCTTAAATCTTTAACCAAAGTAGCAAAAGTTCTTCACGTTTCGACAGATTTTTTACTTGGACAAAACAATAGTGTTGGTATAGATCTTGCTGACACTTCCATACCCTTATTTTATCAAGGTCGTCCTATTCCTGATAAGTACATAAAGATGTTAGAATTTCTCATGGAAGAAGACATTCACGAAAATCAAAAACGAATTAGGACAAATTCATCTGAGTGACTAATTTGCTAATAATGCTTTTTATAGTAATCTGTCCTAGCTTTATACTTCATATAAGAAATTTATCATGTCAAGCAAAAGACAAAAATTGCTCAACTAGCTTTTCTCAAATAATTTGTTACCAAAACCAGTTAAATTTAAATTGCTAATGCAGCAACATCCGGTTCCGTACTATAAATAATTAACTTATCCTATGGATCAAATCAATAACTTTATGATGAAAATTAACAGTACGTGATTTTTGGCTGTAAAACCATTAATTTAGTATTTATTTTAAGTTATATTCTAAAAATCACGTAAAATATATCTATTTTTAGTAAAAAATATTCGTTATTCAGCATTAATTTGCACTACACGTTGAAAAATCAGCTAAAATAAAAACCCTTTAGAAAAGTTTCAAACTAATCTAAAGGGTTAATTTAAATATTTTTTTGTTTTAAAATCAACATAATACTAATCTTCATCAGCTGCTGCAGTGTAAACATTTTGAACATCATCATCGTCTTCAAGTGCATCAACTAAGTTAGCAAATTGATCCTTCTTTTCTTCTGGAACTGGCGTCGTGTTCTCTGGAATCATTGTAAGTTCAGCATTAGCAAGCTTGTAACCAGCCTTTTCCAGTGCATCACGAACTTGAGCGAATTGCTTTGGATCAGTGTAAATTTCAAAGGCATCGTCACTGGTTTGCAAATCATCACCACCGGCGTCCATTACGTCTAACAACATCTGATCTTCATCAGCATCTGTTGTTGTCCGATCAATAACAATGTAACCTTTGCGATCAAACATATAGGCAACTGATCCAGTAGCACCAAGTGAACCACCATTACGAGTAAAAGCTACTCGAACAGCTGAAGCCGTCCGGTTCTTGTTATCGGTCAAAGCCTCAACAAAAACAGCAATACCACCAGGAGCATAACCTTCATAGGTAATCTCGTCATAATGCTCGTCTGAATTTCCTTCAGCCTTCTTAATAGCCCGATCAATATTTGTCTTAGGCATGTTGTTGGCCCGAGCCTTGTCCATCACCATTCGCAAGTTAGGATTCCCAGAGGGATCAGGACCACCATTCTTTGCAGCCATATATATTTCACGAGATAATTTTTGGAAAATTTTACCTCTCTTTGCGTCTTGCGCATTCTTGCGGCCTTGAATATTGTGCCATTTTGAATGTCCTGACATAAGAATCCTTCTTTCTTTTGGTAAATTATTAACGATATAATCTTACCGCACAGACACGGAAAATTCAATACTAGCAACAAGTTAAGGAAATTTTTTCTTTAATTTATATAATTACGCATTTTTCAAGGATAGCCTGCAATAATTTCGTGATTTACCCTAGTCATTCTCACTTTTAATTAGTAAAATGGAAACGTTAGTTTAATTTAAAGGAGAGAACTTTTGTGGAGGAAATAAATTCTAATCAGAAATTTATCTCGTGGCCCGTACTGACCTTGATGGCCTTTTGTACGGTTATTGGCCTCGATGATATCATGTATAATTTCCAAAACCAGGGAATGCCTGTTGTCACTTCCTGGATTATCATGTGTCTATTCTATGTTATTCCATACTCATTAATGGTTGGCCAACTTGGTTCGGTCTTTAACCATGAAGGTGGCGGACTTTCTTCATGGGTCCGGGGCACTAATGGCGAATTCTTAGGTTACTTTACTGCTTGGACATACTGGGCAGCTTCGATTCCTTATGCGGTCGATTCAGCTAATGAAATTATTGTTGACATCGGGTGGGCAATAACTGGCTCAGAGAAGTTTCAAAATCAGATTTCTAATACTAAGTTTGCTCTCATGACTTTTGCCATGTTCATTATTTTCATTATTATCGAGCATTACTTCTCGCGTTCAATGGAAGTATTGTCCACGATTGGTGGTGGATTAATGTTAATCATGACCTTAATGTTTGTCTTTTTGGCATTCTTAGGGCTAGCAAAATCCGGCGGCCACATGGCTACTCAACCATTTACTTGGAAAACCTTAATTCCAAAATTTGATATGCATTATTGGACAACTATTGCCATGCTGATTTACGCCTTAAACGGCTGTGAGTTAGTTGCACCATACGTTACCAAAATGAAGAAACCAAAATCAGATTTTCCTAAAGCTATGGTTGCCCTAGCTCTTATGACCATCTTCTTAACCGTTTTTGGATCATTTGCTCTTGGTATCTACTTTAACAGCTATCATATTCCAAATGACTTAAAAATGAATGGTGCCTACTATGTCTTTGATATGGTTGGACATCAATATGGAATGGGCAAGACCTTACTCTACATCTGGGCTTGGACTTCCGTATTTTATAACGCCGCTTTATTAGCCGTTTTACTTGATGCCATGACCAGAATGCTTATTTCTGACACTGGTGACAAATATATGCCCCGCTTTTTACAGAAAAAAGATAAAAATGGCTTGCCTATTAATGGCTACGTATTAACGGTTGCTCTATCAGCCTTCATCATGCTACTAGGTATCTTTTTGCCAGATATGAATGATATTTTCAACTGGTTACTAAACCTCAATGGCATTATTTCACCGGGTGTCACCTGCTGGATTTTCTTCTCATTTATGCAGATTCGGAAAAATTCCAAGAAGTTCCCGTCTGATTATGTCTTCTTAAAAAATGACAAGGTTGGTTACTTAGCTGGACTATTCTTGCTAATTGTAACCGCAGTTGCAACAATTCTCGGTATTGCACCGCAAGACGTTAAACAATTCAGTGGCTATTGGTGGTATGAATTAATCATTAATATTATTGCCATTGTTGTTTTAATTGGTCTTGGAGTAATTTTGCCAAGTATCAGACGCAGAGAAGAAGAATATGGCATTGCCTTTAGCCGCAATCAGTGGCTGATAATGTTCATTTTAATCATTGGTTCGATTATTTTTGATCTTTATCTTGGTGAGAAAAATAGCCTGTTCGGTGGTGCTAGCGTCAGCTTAGGTCAAATCAAATTAGGTATGAATATTGTCTTGATCATCATTGAGACGATTGTTGCTATTCTATTTTGTTGGCTTGTTGGTAGAAGAAAGCCAGTTAAAATTAATAATTAAAATAGAAAAGATTCATTGCGTCTGCAATGAATCTTTTTTCGTGTAAAAGCTAATTTTTTAACGAGGTAATGGCCTTTTCTACTATATAATATACTTAATAAATTAGTAATGAGGAGAGTAAAATGACATCTATCCCTTTTAAAGCAGTTGCAGTTGATATGGACGGTACTTTTGAAAATGATGACAAGCAATTCGATCATCAGCGGTTTGAAAAAGTACTGACCAGATTGCGTGCCCAACACGTTCACTTTATCGTTTCAAGCGGTCGGCCGCTTTCCCGTTTGCGCCAAGACTTTTTTGAATTTCTTAATCGGATCGATATCGTTGCTGACAACGGCTCAATTTTAACCCAAGATAATCAAATTATTGCCCGCCATGTTTTTACATATAAAACTGGCATTAAGTTAATCAACTTTATTCAGGACAATTATCCAGAAGTAAAAATAGCAGCTAGCGGTTTGGATCGAGCTTACATGAATAAAAGAGCGCCAGCTAAATTCAAGAGCTTAATGCACTTCTTTTACCCTGACTCAGTGGAAGTCAATAACTTAGTCGATATTCCAACAAGTGATAGCCTTACTAAATTAACGCTAAGCTGTTCCTCTGAACTCGCTAGTGAACTTGAGCGTAAATTTAATGCCAGTAATCCCGAACGAATTCATTGTACAACAAGTGGCTTTGATAATATCGACGTGATGCCAGCTGGTGTCAATAAGGGGCAAGGAATCAAGTACTTTTTGCGTTACTTCAATGTTAAACCGGAAGAGCTTATTGCTTTTGGTGACGGCATGAATGACAAAGAAATGATTGAACTTGCTGGCTACAGTTACGCAATGAAAAACGGCGATGAGCGGTTGAAACAAATTGCTAAATATGAAGCTCCTTCTAATAACGAAATGGGGGTTTTGCAAGTGCTTGAAAACTACTTAGATGGAAAACAGTACTAAAATGAACTAAGAAATATTTTTTAAAGTAAGAGGAATAATTCTTCATGAGCTACATCGAAGTTAAAAACAATTTCAAACGTTACCAAACAGGTGATACGGAAATTTTAGCTAACAATAATGTTAGTTTTACAGTGGAAAAAGGCGAATTAGCAATTATCCTAGGTGCTTCAGGTGCTGGAAAATCTACCATTCTAAATATTCTTGGCGGAATGGATACCAATACCTCTGGTGATGTCATAATTGATGGCAAAAATATCGCTAATTACAATAAGCGTGAATTAACCACTTATCGCCGTAATGATATTGGCTTTGTCTTTCAGTTTTATAACTTAATCCAAAACCTGACTGCCAAAGAAAATGTGGAACTAGCATCTGAAATCGTCAGTGATGCTCTTGACCCTGTCAAAACACTTGAAGATGTCGGACTTAAAAACCGGATTAACAACTTTCCGGCTGAACTGTCGGGTGGTGAGCAACAAAGAGTAGCGATTGCACGTGCCGTGGCCAAAAATCCTAAGATTTTGCTTTGCGATGAACCAACTGGCGCTCTTGATTACCAGACTGGTAAAAGTGTGCTGCAAATTATCGCCAATATGAGTCGTAAAAAAGGTGCCACAGTTGTCATAGTTACCCACAATAGTGCTTTGGCACCGATTGCTGATCGGGTAATTCATTTTCATGACGGTCAAGTTACTAAGATTGATCAAAACGCTCATCCCGAAGACATTGCTAACGTTAAATGGTAAAGAAGGCTAACAATGACAAAAATAATTTGGAAAGATTTTTGGGAGTCAATTAAACATACCAAAGGGCAATTTCTGTCAATCATGGGCCTAATGATGATTGGGGCTTTTGCTTTGGTCGGCTTAATTGTCACTGGACCCGACATGCGCGATACCGGTAATCATTACGCTAATCAGCTCAATACTGCCGATCTGACTGTTATCTGCAATTATGGCTTTGACCATGATGATACCGCCAAGATCAAAAAAGCCAAGGGTTTAGAAACAGCAGAATTTGATTACATGACCGATACGGTTTTAAAAAATACGCAAGAAAGTTTTCGCGTTTTTTCCAAACCCAAAAGTGTTGGTAAATATGAAGTGCGTCAAGGTCGACTACCTAATAAGCAAAATGAGGTGGCTTTAGCTGCGCATTACGACAAGCGCTACCATCTGGGGCAAAAAGTTAGTTTTACTGAAAAGAAAAATATTCTTGGCACTACCCTCTTAAAGCGCCAAAGTTTTAAAGTTGTCGGTTTTGTCCGTTCTAGTCAAATTCTGTCAAACGTTAATCTAGGTCAAAGCAATAGCGGAACTGGTGAGCTAAAAGGCTATGCCGTAGTAATGCCACAAGCATTTGATCACACCGTTTATACCGTAGCTAATTTAAGATACCATGATTTACGTGGACTCGATTCTTTTGGAAAAACTTATAATAATAAAATCAGTGTTCATAAAAAAGAGCTGCAAAAAGTACTTAAAAATGGTGCCGAAAACCGCAAGGATCGGATTACTGCTGCGGCATTCAAGAAATTACGACCAGAAGAAAAGAAATTAGCGCAAGCTAAAACAAAAATCTATACGGCGCGGCAGCAATTAATTACTGCTGAAAAACAACTAACTGCGCAAAAAGAGCTATTAGCAAGAAAAGCCGCACAAGCTACCACACCACAGGACCAAATGCAGCTTAAGGGGGCACAAGCTAAATTAACTGCCCAGGCCCAAGTACTACAAAGGCAAAAACAGGCACTAGCCAAAAAAGCCGCACAAGCTACAACTGAAATAACTTCTGGCCAACAAAAACTAACAAAAGCTAAAAAGCAAATTAAAAAATTAGCACTTCCAAGCTATAGCGTTTATAACCGCCGAGAAGTTCCCGGAGGAGAAGGTAACTTAGTTTATACCACTGTTGCTCGTGTCGTCGAAGACTTAGCTAAGGTATTCCCGATTTTCCTTTATTTTGTTGCGGCTCTTGTTACCTTTACCACAATGAACCGGTTTATTGATGAAGAAAGAATTAATTCCGGAACTTTAAAGGCCCTCGGTTACGATGATTATGTCATTATTAATAAGTTTGTTTTCTATGGCTTCTTGTCAGGGACAATTGGAACAATTATTGGCATTTATCTGGGACACACGTTAATGCCGCAGATTGTGTATCACGCTTATTATAAGTCGCTGACTCTTCCACCGATTGAAGAACATTTTCAATGGCAAATTAGTTTGGTTGCCCTGATTTTATCTTGGATAAGTTCAGTTTTACCGGCTTATTTGACCGCTAAAAACGAATTTCGTGAAAAGCCTGCCTCCTTGCTTTTACCTAAACCCCCAGCAGCAGGCTCTAAAATTCTACTGGAAAAGATTCCCTTTATCTGGAATCATCTCAGCTTCACTCACAAGGTAACTGCACGTAATATTTTCAGATACAAGAAGCGAATGTTAATGACTATTTTTGGCGTCTGCGGTGCTGGTACACTCCTATTTGCTGGGTTCGCGGTCAAGAACTCAATTAGCAATATGAACAATCGCCAATTTTCTGATTTAATCCATTACAACATGATTGTAGCCGAAAAGAAGCCACTATCAGATACCCAGCAACAGAAATTAACAACTAAGCTTAAAGAGCCAAATATTAAATCGGCTACTCCGGTTTATTATGAGTCAATGTCCAAAACGGCCGGTAAGGCTGGTGATACACAAGATATTACTCTGATCGTGCCCAAACACAGTGATGTACTTAATCAATATGTTCACTTAAATAACCGGCGCAATCGACAAACAATTCCATTAACAAATAATGGTGTTGTAATTTCGGAGCGCTTAGCAAGTCTGTTGCACGTTCAAAAAGGTGACCATATCACTTTAACTGATGAAAACAATCAACGCCGGTCAATGAAGATTGATGGCATTACGGAAATGTACATGGGACATTTTGTTTTCATGAATCAAAAGCAGTACCAAAAAGTCTTTAACCGCAATTACAAAACGACTGCTTACCTAGTAAACTTGAAAAATACATCCCGTAAAAATACCAGAAAAGTGGCGGCCGAATTTATGAAGTTAAATGGTGTTGCTGGCGTAGTTCAAAATACGGCGGTGAGTCAGGAATTAGATGTCGTTGTGCAGTCGCTAAACATGATTATGGTAGTCCTTATTATTGTTGCGGGTCTTCTTGCCATCGTGATCCTTTACAATTTAACTAATATTAATATCGCTGAACGAATTCGTGAACTGTCAACGGTAAAGGTATTAGGCTTTTATGACAACGAAGTAACGATGTACATTTACCGCGAAACAATTTTATTAACTATTATTGGTATTCTAGTTGGTTACCTTGGTGGCGATTTACTTTACCAGTATATTCTTTACGTAGTACCGCCCGATAACGTGATGTTTAATCCTGCTCTATCTGCCTCAAGCTTTATGTGGCCACTAGGAGTAATCGGAATTATTACAATTATTCTTGGCTTCATCGTAAATAGCAAATTGAAAAATTTGGATATGCTGGAAGCGTTAAAATCAGTTGATTAAACTAAATATTATCTAGTAAATTTAATAATTTAATACCCGACTCCACGATTTTACTGGAAGCGGGTATTTTTTAGATTAACTTTCAAGTCAGCTTTTGCCCGCTGCTTAATTTTAGCGACTGCTGGGCCCGTTACTTCTACCTCAAACTCACAAATTTGCAACTTTTAACTAGCCTTTCCAATTGCAACAAATATTGATTATTTCTAGCATAAAAATATTCACCCACTTTGAATCATAATTAACCTGTCGTTTTTTGCTCAACTTCTTTAACTGTTTGTAAATACGCAAGCGGCCTAATTAATCTTTTAACGTCCATTTTTTATTAATTAAAAAAGTAAAAATGATAAAAGTATGATATAATCCAAATAATAGATTTAATGTTAAACATCACAGATCTTCAAATTAACCTGTAAAAAACTTAGATTATCGCTCCTTCCTTATTTAGCGATAAAGAATTTACAATTAATTTTGGAGAATAAATTTGAATAAAATTTTAATCGTTAAACATTTAAAAGAGACTTATCAAGACCATAATCAAAAATTTAAGGCCTTAGATGATATTTCTTTTGCAATTAATCAAGGTGAGATTCTATCACTGTTAGGGCCCAATGGTGCTGGAAAAACTACCACTGTTTCAATCATTGGTGGTTACTTAATTCCAACATCTGGCAAAGTTTTCTTGAAGGGCCAAGATATCACAACTACCAGTAAAAGGCCAAGTATCGGTGTTTCCTTTGGTGGTGAAATGGGTTTTTACCGTAATGCGACCGCTAAACAGAACTTAAAGTTTTTTGCTGATTTGGCTAAGGTTCCTTTTCGCAAGCAAAATGATGAAGTTAACCGTGTGTTAGCTACTGTCGAGTTAAGTAACGTTGCTAATAAAAAAATCGGTGAATTCTCTAAGGGAATGGTTCAGCGCCTGCATATTGCCCGCGCACTCCTGGGTAACCCGAGTTTATTATTACTTGATGAACCAACTAGTGGACTTGATGTTGAAATAGCACATACTATCCAGCAAACGATCAAAAGCTTGGCGGACACCGGAATTAGTATTTTGCTGACAAGTCATACAATGACAGAAGTTGAAAAATTAGCCGACAAAGTCATTATTTTAGGTGCCGGAAAAATTTTCTACACTGGAACGGTTAGTGGAGTGGTTAATTTAGCAAACTCGACTACGCAAAAGTCCTTAGACAATTTAGAAGATGCCTACATGGCTTTAGCACCCAAGCTGAGGAGAAAATAAAATGCGTTTCATTCGACTATTTCTCTTTCACTTGCGCGATTATTTATCTGATCAATATTTCGTTTGGCTAGTAATTACGTCAACCTGTTCAATTTTTTTAATACAATATACCATCGCATACGCAAGTCACGATTTAAACAATCCCCTTTTATGGCGTCAAAGCGGAATCTTTGGTACCTGGACTTCCTGTACGACTGTTGCCGGCTGCATTAGTTTTGAAAAATATAAGGGAACTTTACCTTATTTGCTAAATAGCAAGTATGATGAACGTCTTTCTCTAATCACGCTTTTGCTCCCTGCTTCTAGTTATGGGCTCTTCTCATTTCCCCTTGCCTTTGTACTGGCTAAAATCTTAGGAGTAGCAACGGGACCAATAACTGGCAGTTTTATTTTGCTGATTCTTTTATTATGGCTGGGTTGCACTATCATGGGCATTTTGATTGCCGCCTTTTTAACCCTTTCGCCTAATTCAATGCTTTATGAAACTTTAATCGGCACTCCGATTTTGTTAGTAGCCGGATTATTTGGCAATGAAGCTGTTTTAAAACCTTTAACGAATATCGCACAGTGGTTTATTCCGATTACAGCACCAATCTCCGCACTAACAAGAAACATCGTATTTAATTGGGCAGCCTACATTTTTAGCCTAATCTTCTGGTTATTTTTAATTGCTATTACAGTTAAAAAGATTAATTATTTAGTGCGCAAGAAAGGAGCGTTGAAGATCATATGATTGCCACACAATTTTCGGCTTTGCCTTTCTTAAACAATTGGCGTACAAAAATAATTTATTTTGTACTCAATCCATTAATCAATATGGCATTATTGGTATTAATTGATATGCAATATGCCAACAGTTTTAATTGGTCGATTGTTGCTGCATCGATTGCAATTGATACTACCACTTTAACAATGCAAACGATGAACAACCTATTAGTTGAAGATGCCAGCTTGCGCATCGACTTTGAGATGATTGCTAAAAAGCCATTCAGTTTTCGGTATTGGATGAGTAAATGCATCACTTCGGCAATTGTCGGGACCATTTTAGCAATTATCAATTTGGTTTTAGCGCTTTGTTTTGGTGCTCCCCTTTATCTCATTTTACGTGTTGTCATCTTGCTGCCATTACTTTGCCTAACCGGGATTATCTTTGGTTTCACAGCTTGGGCAATATCATGGCAAATGAATGATCCCTACTTTTTGGCCAATTTCTTTAGCGCAATTATTCAACTGGTAGCCGGTATTTTGGTTGTGATTACTGCCTATCCGACGTGGTTAAAGTCAATCGCACTAATTTTTCCATTCGCCAGTCCAGTCACTTTTATCAAAACAGGTTCTGCAAACCTAATAGCCAGCATCATAATTACTCTAATTTGGCTGTTGGTTGGTTTGATTGCTTACGTCATTCAAATTAGGCCCGTTTTAACCAAAGGAAAACACCGCTTCTAAGCTCACACAGTTTTACCGACATAAAAAGACAGTCAATAATGACTGCCTTTTTGTTTTGCTTAAATTTTGCTTTTCCCTAATAAAACAGAGCTGATTACTACTGATAATGAACTGAAGGCCATTGCCATACCGGCAAATTCAGGGCTAAGAGTTAAGCCAGCACCAGCAAATAGCCCGGCAGCAACTGGAATTCCAAGGACATTGTAGATAAAAGCCCAGAATAAATTGAGCTTGATGCGGCTAAAGGTTTTCTTACTCAACTTTAGTGCACGAACAACGTCTTCTAAATCATTTTTTATCAAAACAATTCCACCTGCTTCAATCGCCACATCAGTTCCAGAACCCATGGCAATTCCAACATTAGCTTGGGTTAGGGCTGGTGCATCATTAATACCATCACCAACAAATGCGACTTTGTGATGTTGCTGCAATTTTTTTATTGCGGCTGCCTTATCGATTGGTAAAACTTCTGCAATGACCTTGTTAATACCGACTTGCTGGGCAATTGCCTGAGCAACAGGTTTATTATCGCCAGTTAACATCACCGGCTCTAGACCCAATTTAACTAAATCGCTAATTGCTCGCGCCGCATTTTCTTTTGGTACATCTTGAATCGCAATTAAACCAATTGCCTGTTTTTCAATAGCCACTAGAACAACCGTTTTAGCTTCTTCTTGTAAAGTGGTAATCTTGGCTTTCAGCGGTGAAACGACTGTCACGTCTTTAGAAGCAGGCTTTCCGACAAAGGCTGCTCGACCGTTAATTTGACCACTAATTCCACTACCTTCAATTGCCATAAAATTAGTTACTGGACTAGTAGCAATTTTGCCAGCTTTGGCAGCAGCTAAAATAGCGGGTGCCAAGGGATGCTCTGACATTTTTTCTAAACTGGCAGCTATCTGCAGGACTTCTTCTTTATTGCCGACAATATCGGTTACCACCGGTTTGCCCCTAGTTATTGTGCCAGTTTTGTCAAAAACAACAGTATCAAGATTATTGGCAGCTTCGAGAATTTCACCATTTTTAATTAAAATGCCCATCTTCGCTCCACGACCTGTACCAACCATTAAGGCTGTTGGCGTGGCTAAACCCAAAGCGCAAGGACAAGCGATTACCATTACTGCAACGGCAAAATTAAGGGCTGTAGCCACATCCTTGCCGATTAGAACATACCAGACAAGAAAGGTCGCGATAGCAATTATCAAAACTGTGGGAACAAAGATATTAGCTACCTTGTCAGTCAATTTTTGAATTGGGGCATGACTATTTTGGGCTTGCTTAACAATCGCTATAATTTGGGCCAACATAGTGTCACTACCGACCTTCTCCGCGGTAAAAACAAATGACCCATTTTGATTGATTGTTGCTCCGATTACTTTATCGCCCACTTTTTTGTGGGCAGGTAAACTTTCACCAGTTACCATAGATTCATCAACAGCCGAGTTACCGGAAACTATTTTGCCATCTACCGGAATTTTTTGTCCTGGTTGAACTTGAATTAAGTCTCCTTGTTTAACCTGATCAATTGGAACCTTCACGAAATGATCGTCACGCTTTACCAAGGCATTTTTTGCTCCCAATTTAACTAATTTGCTCATAGCACTAGAAGCATTACTGCGCATTTTTTCTTCAAGTACTTGGCCTAAAAGAACGAAAGTAATTACAAAAGCAGCTGTTTCAAAGAAAACTGGCCGGTGAGTAAACATAGCATAAATACTGTAAAGATAAGTGGTTAATGTCCCCAGCGCTACCAAAGTATCCATATTAGAATGGTGCTTTTTAAAGGCAGCCCATGCACTACTCACAAAAGGACCTGCTGAAATCAACATGATTATTGTCGTAAATACCAGCATTGTCCATGAACCGCCCGGTAGCATCCACCCGGTAAATGGATGCAAAATCATTTCTAACAGCATCGGTAAGGAAAAAATTAATGAGATCCAGAAGCGTGTTGTAATTTTCATCTTGGTAGTTTCCTTATCTTTTTATTTAACGATCACTTTGCCATGAAACATGTTCATGCTACATTCCCATTCGTATTCGCCTGGTTTGCTCGTATCAATTTTAACTTGTTCAACTTTTCCCTTAGGTAATTCTTGATTAATACCGAAATCAGAAAAAATGACGTGATCAAGGCAGCTTGATGAATCAAGTCGCTTAAAGTTTAACGTGGCTGGCACGCCCTTTTTTAGAACTATTTTTTCTGGCGAGTAACCACCCTTTACCTCAATATTAATACTTTGCTTATCGGTGCCAAGTTCTGCCGTCTCAGCCTTAACATTTTGCTTGCCAAAAAACCACCATATGATGAATAGTATTAAGAAAAGACCTAAAATTAATACAATTATTTTAGCCATAATTATTTCTCCTATCGAGTTTTATTTTCATTTTTAATGTCTACATTTGTAAACTGTAGTAATTATAAAGCTAAAATTTACAAATGTAAACATAAAAGATTTGAAGAAATAAAAAATGCCCATTGGCACTGAAACCAATAGGCTTTGCGATTTTTTTATTTTGTCTACTCGATTTTAGCCAGTCCTCCAAACTGGAAAATTTCGACCCGCGTGTAAAAAAATTATTTTACCCAACGAGTTTTTATCTTCAAGCAAAATCGTTATTATCAACTTATCAGGATTGTAGCAATTAATGCTTTACTTAGCAGCGTACAATACCTTAGTTTTTCATTTTCTATCCCATCCTAGACGTCATAAAATTAAAACCGCAAAAAAGATTTTATTAGCATCTTTTTTATCATGCAAGTATTTTGAATTGACTTTTTAACCTGCTTTTTTAGTCAACTAAAAGGTGATTTTGGCTATCTTCCTGCACCATCATACTTTTTCAGTCCTAAGTTCCAAACATAAGTATCACAAAAGAGAAATACAATAGCGACAGCGAACTGGATAAGTACAACTGACCACTTTTTTGCGTTAAGAAGAACGATAGTGGCTGGACAAGCAATTAAACCAAACGGTAATAAAAAGTTGAAAACCAAATTACCAATACCGCGATAAATTGTCGCTGGATACCTACTCATTTGGATCATACTTAAAAACAAATCGGTGCGACCAAAATTAGTCGGGAACCAAAAGGCAGAGATTGTCCAAAGATACCAGAGTGAATAATACAATATACAGCCGAACAGACATGAAAAAACAAATAAAGCGAATTGCTGCCAAGTTATCGCCTTACCTTGACAAGCTATTACAACAATGATTAAACCCAAAACCGCATTAATAAACTGCGTAAATTCAATTGATCTAAAAAAATAGAATAACTTAGTGTTAATTGGTTTTAATAAAACCGAATCAAGTGTACCTTCCCGAATATCCTTCTCCAGTAACGGCATTGATTTAACTAAAAAGGCCATTAAAAAGCCATCAAGCATCGTATATACCCCAACCAGCAAAAGACATTCATTAAATGTCCAGCCGCCAATTGTGTCAACGTTCAAATAAATGACTTTGAAAAGAGCAATCGGAATTCCTAACCATAGGATTGATGATATCATTCCAAACAATGTATCAAGTCTAAAACTGATACTTTCAAGTAAGGCAACCTTGCTTAGATTCCTTATTAATTTAAGCTTATTTTTCATTTTTATCCTAGTACATCAGAATATCTCTGAAGCCCTCTCCTATTAACCAACACCAGTATTAGATATAGTAAACAAATCCAAAACAATTCAATCGCTGTATTTACAAGCCAAAACTTTGTAGGCAATGTTTTAACAAGCGTATCAATTGGAAATGAACTAAAATATTTAAACGGTAAGCAACTAATAATCTTAAACATCGGGCTAGGTAACATTTCTAAAGGGAAATAAAAACCTGACAATAAATTGACAACAATTTCTTTAACGATTAAAACAAAAAACAGATTATCAAACCAATAAGCTGTACTACCAACAATGTAAGAAAATAGGAACCAAAGAATAGCTGCTAATATGAGGCTAACTGCAAAATTAGCTAACGTTAAAAGCGAAACTTGAACTAGCTTTTTAACAAATAGATAGCAAAAGCCAACTACCAGGATTGGTAATAACAAAAGCAGATTTGCTAACCTGTCTCCTAGCATTTTAGCAAAGTAATAACAATGAAGTTGAATAGGTCGATGAATGATATTTGACAGTTCTCCCGAATGAATATCATCATTTAACTCCCAGTCAATGGCATACCAAACAAACGAATTAATAAAATTTACACCAATATAATAGATAACTAACTGATTCCGGGTGAAACCACCAATCGTTTGACCAGGCTTGATAATAATTGACCATAAATAGAACATTACAATGCTGGGAACAATGGCTTGCATTAAGAGAATAACGACACTACTTTTATTGGCAAAAATCTTTTTTAGAGAAACAGCAATAATTGCAAGATAGCTTTTTAACATGACTTTTTCCCCCGGGCGAAAATTTCAAGAATAATATCTTCTAGTTTTAAATCATGAATTTGAAAATTTGATCCCTGTTTAGCACGTGCTAACGCAGCAAGTTCTTCATCCACGCGGTTGTTCGGGACTTTGAGCGTAATTGTTAAGTCATCCTGATCAATTATTTGCGTCTTTATCTTTTCTGGTGCAAATGTTTCGGCCTTATTAAAGCTGATGTACTTATTTTGACCAAACTGTTCTAACAGATTCTTTTTTCTGCCATTCCAAATAATTTCTCCTTGATTAACAATTATTAGTTGATCACAAATAGCAGCAATATCTTCCATATCGTGAGATGTTAGAAAAATGGTTAGTTTTTCTTTTTTATTTAACTTTACTAAGAATTTGCGCAAATCTCGCTTTGCCAAAACGTCCAATCCAATCGTTGGTTCGTCTAAAAACAAAACTTTAGGCTTAGTTACTACACCCGCTAAGAACTCAACTTTCATTCTTTCGCCTAGGGATAATTTTCTCGTCTGAGTATCCAGTAGATGAGTAATATTTAAAGTTTCTGCCAGAGTATTCACGTTCTGTTCAAATTCTTGGTCATCTATTTCATACATGGTCTGCAATAATTTAAGATAATCACGCGGAGTCAGATCTGGAAACAGTTGTGACCGATTTCCCATCACAACTGAAATTGATTTTTTAAAAGCATTACTTCTTTTGACTGGATCAAAGCCATTAACCTTGCAATAGCCTGATGTCGGAAATAATGTGCCCGTTAGCATTTTGATAGTTGTTGTTTTTCCCGCGCCATTTTGACCAATAAAACCAACTGTCTCACCTTCCGTAACCGAAAAGTTAAGTTGATTAACAGCCTTAACTGTTTTTTTAGTTGGTCGGATAATATTTTTAATAGCTGCTTTTAGACCATCGCCCCTTTTTGTAATTGAATATTGTTTCGTGAGGTTATGTACTTCAATCACTTGCTTGTCCATTAAAAATACTCTTTCTTAAACTCAAATACCTTTGAAAAGCACAAAAAAGCAATTTTACCAATTAATTTACCTGTAAAAATGCCCTGTTAAAAATCTTAACTTTTCAATTTATCTTAACCGCAAAAACCGGCTTATTGCCCCTAAGCGGTGATCATAGTTTACCATTAATCTAACATAATGCTCAATTTTATTTAATAGAAAATTTAATTTGTGTTGTGGAAAATAAAAAAGTACTACTTCCTTACACAAAATAGTACTTTTTAACTAGTTTTTTGCTACGTAATCATCGATTTGCTGCAAATAAGCCTTTTTGGCATTATCACTAATCCACGAGGTGGTAAAAGAATTTTTCGCAATCTGAATCAGTTCTTCTCTGCCCCAACCAACTTTTTGCGCAAATTGATAGTAAACATCGTTAATGTAATTACCACCTTTATATGAAGGATCATCAGAATTCAGGCTAATTAGTGCACCCTGTTTAAAAAGTGTAGTGATTGCTTTTTCTTCCATATCCTGACGTGTGTAATAATATGCAATTGGGCAGGCGGTTATACCAATTTTTTCTTCAACAAGATAAGCCATTAAATCTGGATTTTCAATAATATTCATCCCGTGGTCAAGCCGATCAACTTCAATAATTTCCAGCGCTTGCTTAATGTGTTCCACAGAGTCAACTTGCTTTGGATCACAATGCATTGTTAAATAGTAACCCTGCTTTTTGGCTTCTGCAAAAATTAACATGAATTTCAACGGTGGATTGTGATGTTCAGCTGAATCAAGACCAACGCCGATTATCCAGCCCTTCTCATGATATGGCCTTGCCGCTTCTAAGGTTTGACGAGCGGATTCCTTAGAAAATTCACGGAGAAAGCACATTATTAGCTGGGTGTCTACGCCTAACGCGCGGCCATCTACAATTGCTTCGTGTATCCCTTCTATTACTGTTTCAAAGGCTATTCCTCTGCTGGTATGTGCCTGTGGATCAAAAAATAATTCTAAATGATTAACATTATTTTGCGCCATTTTTTGTAAAAATGCCCATGTAACATCATAAAAATCTTGCTTTGTCCGCAAAACCTTCATCCCATTGTAATAGGCTTTTAAAAATTCTGTAAGACCATAACCATAACTGTGGTCAACATCGGCCGGGGATTTTGCACCAATGTCAATATGATTTCTCTTTGCACAAGCAAATTCTAATTCAGGTTCAAGAGTTCCTTCGATATGAACATGCAATTCTGCTTTAGGCAACCCAGCGACAAATTCACGAGTCAGTTTTTCCATTGTTTGCGTTCTCCTTTATTATTTCCAATGACCACAATTATCTTTTTAACACAATCACTTTCTGATAAAATTGATTGGTTAGTTGAAGAGCTGTAGCTTTTAGCCCTCGGCTTGAAGATAACACGAACATTATAACAAGCCAAGAGCAAATACTAAGGACGCTATATCTATTAATTTAGTACTTTATTTAATAATAGCATTTTTAAAAATGTTTACAATAAAAAATTGAATGCTTGATTTATTCGCTTTTTATTCATAATTATAACTGCTTCATGTTTGAAACTTAACTTATGATAAGTTTAATTTTGGCTTGACCGTTACGAAAATCATTAGTAAAGTGGAGACAATTTAAATTCATTATGCATAAAGATAAGGAGTGCGACTATGTCAAATTGGACAACGAAATTTATTAAAGAAGGACTGACATTTGATGATGTTTTATTAATTCCAGCAGAAAGTCACGTACTTCCAAATGAGGTAGATTTGCAAACCGAATTAGCCCCTAACCTTAAATTAAAGATTCCGCTAATAAGTGCCGGAATGGATACAGTTACAGAAGGCGCAATGGCAATTGCAATTGCTTTACAAGGTGGCCTTGGTGTTATTCATAAAAATATGTCAATTAGTGCCCAAGCGGGTGAAGTTGCTAACGTTAAAAATGTCGTTGTTCCAAGCAACATTGCCAAAGCAGCCGTTGATGACCAGAATCGGCTTCTTGTTGCCGCAGCAATTGGCGTAACCAGTGATACCTTTGAACGCGCTGAAGCCCTGCTAGAAAAAGGTGCTGATGCAATTGTAATCGATACGGCACACGGCCATTCTGCAGGCGTTTTGCGCAAAATTAAAGAAATTCGCACCCATTTTCCTAATGTCACTTTAATTGCTGGCAACATTGCCACCGGTGACGCAGCTAGGGCACTTTTTGATGCTGGCGTTGATGTCGTCAAAGTTGGGATTGGTCCAGGTTCAATTTGTACTACTCGGGTTGTTGCCGGTGTTGGCGTACCACAAATTACCGCTATTTATGATGCAGCTACTGCTGCCCAGGAGTACCATAAACCAATTATTGCCGATGGAGGTATGCAATATTCAGGCGATATTGTTAAAGCTCTTGGGGCTGGTGGCAACGCAGTTATGCTAGGTAGCATGCTTTCTGGTACAACAGAAGCTCCGGGTGAAATTTTTGAGAGTGAAGGACAAAAATTCAAAACATACCGTGGCATGGGTTCAGTTGGCGCAATGGCACAGGCACATGGTTCTTCAGATCGTTATTTCCAGGGTGGTGTTAACGAAGCAAATAAGCTAGTTCCCGAAGGCGTTGAAGCACGAGTACCTTACAAGGGCGATGTTTCTGATATTGTTTTCCAAATTATTGGCGGATTACGTTCCGGAATGGGTTATGTTGGTGCTGCAACAATTGCTGACTTACGTGAAAATGCTCAGTTTGTGAGGATTACCAATGCGGGTTTACGTGAATCACACCCGCACGATGTTCAAATCACAAAAAAGGCGCCAAATTACGAAAGATAATAGGTTGATTAGACCGGTAATTATCAACTAAAAAAGCACTAGCTGCTTATCCATAATGGATTAGCTAGTGCTTTTTATTATCTGATAAAGCAGAATCTAGTTTGGCTAAATTTGCCAGCAATTTCTTTTTAGTATCTGACCCCAAAATCTTTTCAGTTTCTTGTTCTGAGGCGATAAAGTAATTTGTTATTTCTTTTTCTAGTTTAACTGCTTTTACTGTTAACCGAATTACCTTATAGCGAGTATCCTGACTATTAACCTCTTTTCTAATCAAGTTCTTTTGTTCCATCAAATGCAAGATATTAGTAGCAGTTGATTTTCTAATATTAAATTCGTGCTCAATATCTTTTTGATAGATTGGTTGCTTAGTGGAAAAAGAAGTTAAATATTCGATAATTAACATCTGCGTTCCCGTTAGTCCTAAGCTTCTTGCAAAATGATCGACATTACGGTTAAAAGTATTCTGGACACGTTGTAAGGCTAATCCGAGTCTTTCCATTTTTATTCCTTTGCTTTAACAGGTTTAGTAGCTTTATACAGCAAGTATACACCAACTACCACTAAAACAAGCAAAAAGATTAAACCAACTTGTGAGGCATCAACTAATTTACCGGCCGCAGTATTCTTGCCACTCATCTGTTGAACAAATTGCATGATTGCGGAAACAATTGCAGTTCCCACTGCCCCAGCAAACTGTTGTGCCATGTTGAATAAACCATTACCGTCGGTATTTTCTTTTTCACTTAAAACATTAAGTGATGCGGTCATCGTGTTACCCATGATTAAGCCCGTACCAAGCATTGTAATGGTATAAAAGATGATAATTTCAATTGAAGTAAAGTTGGCTGCAAAAAGACAGAAAAGCAATCCCCCAATTAATTCAAACATCGCACCAGTCATAATTGGCTTACGTGGACCATAATTATCAAGTAACCGACCACCAACAGGCGATGCAATTGCTCCAATAATACCACCAGTTAAGAGTAGCAACCCAGCAATCATCGCTGTCGAACGATTAACAATTTGAACATAGTTAGGCAAAATAAAAGATAAACCTAACGTGTTAATTTGAAAAATAAAATAAGCGCCCAGACCCTGAGTAAACTTAATTTTCTTAAACACCCGAATATTAATTAGCGGATTTGCCACTTTTAGCGAATGCCTAATAAAAATGATCAATCCGATAATGCCAATAATTAGTGGAATAGCAAACGTTAATGGTTTTTGTAAAACTGTTGCTAAATTACTGAAGGCTAAAATCAAGCCAATGAAAGTTACGGTAATACTTAAAAAGCCCGCAAAATCTAACTTAGAATGTTTAATTTTCTTACTTTCCTTAGTGATAGAAGCAAGTCCCATAACCAAAGAAATAATCATTACTGGAATGATGAAAATGTAAATAAAACGCCATCCCATTGTGTTTACAACTAAGCCACCAAAAGTTGGTCCTAAAGCCGGTGCTACAGCAGTGATCATTGTTCCGATTCCCATCAGCAAACCGATTTTATCCAACGGTGTTCTTTCCAAAATAATGTTAAACATCAATGGAATCGCAATCCCGGCTCCAGCCCCTTGAACAATTCGTCCAATTACTAAGAAGGAAAAGTTTCTAGCCACAACATCAATAAGCAATCCTGCAATAAAGACTGCCGAAGCAGTAATAAACAGCGTACGTGAACTGAAATTTCGTTTCAAATAGGCAGATAATGGCATGATAATCGAGGCTACAAGCAAGTAACCCGTTGTCATCCATTGAACCATCGCCATATTAACGTGAAATTCATTCATTAAGACAGGAAAAGTAACATTCCCCGCCGTTTCTATCAGGACTCCTGAAAAAGACATCAGTCCTGCCGCAAAAATTGAACAAATTAATTTTGCATCTAATTTTCTTTGCATGTAATTCCTCCCAAAATTTTAGTTAGCAAGCTAACTAATTAACCATACTAACGTAAATAATTTTGAAATGCAATTAATAATAATTTAAAAAATAAAAAAACCATCTTTAAAAGATGGTTAAAGATATGCAACTATTAGTTAAAAATAAATCTTTTTAGGCCTTATCCGTATCAATTACATATTTTTTCCAGTATTTCCAAACTTCATCACCTGAAAAGCGCTTAGAATTTTCATAAGCAGCCTCACTCATTCGTTCACGTAAATTAGAATCTGAGAAGTATTTTGCAATTTCATCTGCAAAAACATCAACATTTCCGTTTGGTACGAGAACACCACTAACATTATTATTAATTAAATCAGATGGACCATAATTAATGTCATAAGAAATTACCGGAACGCCATGCGATTGAGCTTCCATCGTAACTAGAGACGCACCTTCATAAAGTGAAGAAAGCAACATAAGCTGAGCATGGTCATAAATAGTATCAACATCATTTGCGTAACCCCAAAAATGGATACAATTTTCTAAGCCAAGATCCTTAACTAGCTTTTTCAATTTCTTTTCTTCTTTACAATTATCTGAACCATCTGGGTACCCGTAAATATCTAATGTTAAGTCTTTATTTTTCTGATAAACTTGCGCAAATGCATTAATAGAATCACCTATGCGTTTTTCAACAAATAACCTTGCTAAAATAACAATTTTACCGGGAATTCTCTGACTCATAGGAATATGCGGCTTGGCAAGCTGCTCATTGGATACAATACCGACAGGAATCGCAACAATCGGTACTTGGGTCCGCAACCGTTTTTTCATGTCATCTGCCTGGCGCTGTCCGGGCGTGATAATTAAGTCAGTTTTACTTAACTGCTCTGTATTGGCAATTGAGCCATATGATAAAAATGAGTTGGGGTCTCTGTAATCACCATAATGAATACTATGAAAATGCTCAATTTTACGTGCCGGTGTTTTCATGTTTATCATAGGTAAATTGGTGATATTACTACGATCTGAGATAAAAGTAGATTGGCCGCCATCTTGTTCATTTAGCTCGTCAAGCATAATAGTAAAAGCTTGTCCTATATTCATCAGCGAATACTGTATACCTTTTTTATCCGTTAGTTGAATATTAGTTGCTGCAAGCCACTTTGGTTTTTGCTCATATGAAACTTCATAATAAACTGTATTATCAGGTCGATAAAATGATTCATAAATAAGGTTATCGTTTGAAGTATTAAAAATTTGCGTAAAGCTTTTAAATCCTCTAGTGTCATAAAAATCCATTTTTGTCTTATGATCATCAGCATTAAAATAAGTAATACTATCAAGATTATTATCACTAAACAAAGTAATTAACATTGTTTTGCGATTACCATCGTATACTTCATAGCCATTATCAACCTTTTTAATCTGATCAGATTCGGGAATTGGTAGCTCATCAATTGTCATCTTTTGTTGCGGATAATTAACCGTTCCAGCAAAAAAGTCGTACATATTGACATAATCGTCATCGTTTAAACCATATAGCGGTAAATTTCGATGAGCAAAACGATTATAATCACGCATTGCAAGTTTAGCTTTTACACCCTTTTGCTTAAATAATTTTAGCCTTTTAACTTCAGCATGTTCAATGCCAGAACTATTGGAGTCTAATCTGTTATTTAAAAAATAATACATTTATTAATCCCTCGTTATTTCAATCATTCAAACTATATTTTATATTTTATCACAATTGAATAATGTTATTAAATGCAATTTATGTTATTTATAATATAAATCGTAAATGTTGATGTATAAAAGATTTTATAAGGACTTACTTTAACTAAGTTAACGAAGAAATTATAACTATGTAATTTATTTTGGTTGAAAGCCAACCTTTATATTCTATAAAATTTTATTTATTTAAAACTAACTCCTTAATTATCGTAAATTTACCTTTTTTGTACTAGTATTTTGCTTATTATTTCATAAAATTGTACTACTACAATTCTTTATTGCCTAATTACTAGGCAATTCTACTTGAGTAATATAATAATCAATAGGTTATCGGTTGATTAGTATAGTTAATAGCATCAAGACAACCTAATTCATAAAACCTCTGGCCATATTTGGGGAGACCGTCATATTTCAGCTTTAATCTGTTTAGATAATTTTGCTGACCATTAAAAATACCCCATAATTAGTTATGCTAATTATGGGGTTAACAACAAAATGCTATAAATTTCTAATCCTTTTTCTTGGTCAACTTTAAGCCTAGTGGCCAGATAATAGCAACGACAACACTAATTGCTAAACCTAACCATAACATTGAGGAAGTGATTAAAGAAATTCCTGGATCTAATTCGCTTTGTAGATATTGGACTAATTGATTTAGGTAATATTGCAAGGCACCAAAAGAGCAAACTGCAGCAATTAATAAAGCAATTGAGGCCCAAGATTGGCCAAATAATACTAACAATGCTGCAAGAGCTAAAATCAAAATTGCTCCAAATAAGAAGTAGTGAAAAATGTTGATTGAGTTATTGACCTGCTTAGAATTATCCGATAATCCCTTATTAACACGCTGGAGTATCAGATAATTAACAGCTTTTTGAACCTCGTTTTTCTCAGGTAGCTTTAAATTTTTGGCAGTTAACTCACCATTTTCTTGATAACTAACGCTAAGATTATACAAGTCAACATAGGATAAATCCCGGTGATACTTTGAAGGCAATTGCTCAAGCACCTTATTTTCAACACCAAAGTCTTTAGCTAACTTTAATGTTCCCTTTAAATTGGCATCACCACTTTTATCGACGTTCTTCTTTATTACGGAGCGCGCAACTTTCGGAACGTTTTGAACATTGATCGTGGCCGGACTTTCAAATAACAAAAAGCCCGCAGCACCAATAAATACTATAAATACTAACCGCAAAATTATACTAGCAAACCTTCTCATTAGACTTACCTCCTTAGGTAGATTAACTAATGTTCTAGCAATCGTGTTGACCCGAAGCTAAGCAGTTGCAAGCAATTTTGGCTGGTGCATGCAGTTTTTTGTGTGCAAGTTCTGTTTCAATTGTAGCAATATCACTTTCAGACAAAGGCATGTCTTTTAATATTTCAATCAAGACCTGCCCTTTATGCATGTCACACATATGATTCATCATTTCTTTTGTGACCTGAATCATCATCTGAATTTGCGTAACCGTGGCAGAATAAACATATCGGCGACCATCTTTTCGAGTCTGCAACAGACCTTTTTTTACCAAGCGTCCCATTAATGTTTTAATGGTAGATTCAGACCAATTTTTCTTAGACTGAAGTTGCTCGATTACCTCACCAGTATGAATTTCGCCGAGAGTCCACACTATTCTCATGACTTCCCACTCGGCTTCAGAAATATTATGTTCTTTGTTTTTCTTTACCATAATAGTCAACCTAGTTTTATTCTACTACAAAACAAACTTTTTTAATGCTTTCGCAATTCCGTCATGATCATTGTCCTCGGTTATATAATCTGCATTATCTTTGATCATTTCAATTGCATTTCCCATTGCCACTTTTTTAAAACTCGGATTCAAAAACATTGAAATATCATTTCCTTGATCACCAAATACCATGACCTGACTAGGAGCAATTTTTAACCTGTCTGCGAGATTGATTAGTGCATTTCCTTTTGAAGCATCTTTAATATTAATTTCAATATTAGAAGAAAAGCTACGCACAACATCATATTTAGCAAATGTCCACTCTGGAATATTATTCCAGAGTTTTTCTATTTCTTCGACCTCATCTGTTTCGCTAAAGCCCACTTTATTAAAAGTAAAATCTTGAGGAAGCTCTTCCGCTTTTCGTACTTTAATAACATTTTTTGTCCTTGCAGCATTGACTGATAAGTTAACGCCCAATTCTCGGTCACAGGTCCAAAAACATTCTGGAGTTTCAAAATGCAGGTTAACATGGGCAAGTCGCTGTAAACGGCGCATATTGGTGAAATCATGATAATTCATCTCTTGACTCATCAGCACTTTACCAGCTAAGTTTTGAATAACTGCGCCGTTAAAGACAATATTATATTGTTTTTCCCCGGCTAGCCCCAACTCCCGATTGAACTTCATTACGCCTGACAATGGGCGACCAGTGGCAAGAACTACTTGAATACCTAAGTCTATGGCCTGCTTTAAAGTTTTTTGTGTTTCTGGCAAAATACTATTATTGCTAGAAAGCAAGGTACCATCTAAATCGACCGCAATTAATTTAATTGACAAAGTTTTTTCCTCCCACAATCTGAATATTATCATCTCTATTATACAAAAAGTCGTAATTACTTACGACTTTTTTCAATATTCACTCTTTTTCAGATTGGATCAAGGAGTTTTAAAACTTATTCAACCGTTACGCTTTTGGCTAAATTCCGTGGTTTATCAACATCAAGCCCCTTATCTTTGGAAGCATAATAGGCAAATAGCTGTGCGACCACAACACTTACCAGTGGGGTTAAATAATAATTTATCTCTGGGAGAACAATATCGTCATCTTTATCTGCTAATTTTTTGCTTGCAATCGTAATTACACTTGCTCCGCGCGCAATTACTTCTTGTATGTTACCTCGCATTAAATCAGCTGTTAATGAATCATTAATCAGGGCAATTACGGGTGTTCCTTTTTCAATTAGTGAAATTGTCCCGTGCTTCAATTCAGCGGCTGCAAATCCTTCGGTTTGAATGTATGATACTTCCTTTAGTTTAAGCGCCGCTTCAAGGGCAAGCGGATAATCGATTCCGCGGCCAATATAAAACGCATTACGGGAGGGAAGCAAAATCTTTTGAGCTAATTGCTCAATTTTTTCCTTACTAGAAATTACTTGCTCTGCTCCTTCAGCAGCTAGGGCAAAAGCAGTTTTTAAATCAAAAGCACACGCATTTTCATTGCCAATATTTTCTCCTAATGCTTTAGCTAAAATAGCTTCTAAAGCAATCTGAGCAGTGTAGGCTTTGGTAGATGCAACCGCAATCTCCGGCCCTGCTTCTAACGAAAGTGAGGCAGTTGCTTCACGAGCAAGAGTTGAATTAGGAACATTGGTTAAAGTTAAACTTGGAATATTTCTCTTAATTGCCTCCTGTAAAACTACTCTAGAATCAGCAGTTTCACCCGATTGTGATAGAAAAATAAACAGGGGATGCTTTGACATCATTGGAAAATGGTAGCCGGCTTCAGAAGCAAAACCAACTTCGGTGGGTACACCTGCAAACTTTTCAAAAAGCACTTTACCAACCAGACCCGCATGATAGCTGGTCCCTGCAGCAAAAATATATAACCGATCAGCAGCTGCCAGCATATCAATAATTTTTGCTTTAATTTGAGGTTCGCCGTTTTGATCTAAATAAAATTGTTCTAGGTGACGTAAAACTCCGGGCTGCTCACAAATTTCCTTTAACATATAAAAATCATAGGTTCCCTTAGAAGTCGCATTTGGATCAATTTTTAAGGTATATGGTTGCAAAACGGCAGGCTCACCTGCAAGATTTTCTATCACATAGCCGTTTTTTGTAATATCACCAACTTGCCCATCATGTAAATCAGCAAATGTTTTAGTTTGATCTAATACTGATAGCGCATCGGAAGCAATGATATTAAAACCAGCACCAATTCCTAGCATTAATGGTGACTTATTTTTTGCGATATAAATATGATCCGGCTTAGTATTATCAACTAGTAAAAGAGCATATGAGCCCTTCACTTTAGTTAAAGCTTTTTTTAAGGCAGTGAAAGCATCCACATTTTCTGTTCGCGCAATTTTACTAATCAATTGAACAATAACTTCTGTATCAGTATCGGAAACAAAATTTACATCTGACAAATAGTTGTTTTTTATTTCTTGATAATTTTCAATCACACCGTTGTGCACTAGGTAAAAACGATTAGTTTCATCATATTGCGGATGAGCATTATTTTCTGTTGGCTTACCATGGGTTGCCCAGCGAGTATGACCGATACCAACTAATCCTTGTTCATCAGGCGTCATTTGATCTTTTAGATTTTGAATACGGCCAACAGTTTTGGTAATGTACTCATTGCCTTTCTGATCATTTAAGTAAATCCCCGCTGAATCATAACCACGATATTCTAGCTTAGACAAACCATTTAAAACAATTTCTCTAGCAGATTTTCCAACAATTCCAACAATTCCGCACATATTTTTCTCCTTTGGTATAGCCCAAAAATGTTTATTTGGGCTAGTAGTAAATTTAGCTTTATGTAAGGAATAATATTACTAGTTTGATAATTGGTCAAGCTAAAAAAAAATAATTGGTATATACACACTAAAAATAACCTTGATAGAACACAAAAAAGCAGGAAAAAATTTCCTGCTTTGATAATTTATTTTATTTTATCGTTTAAGCACCCATCTCTTGCTCAACAACATCTGTAATCCGTTTAACATAGGCATCAGTTTCTTCTTGGGTAGGTCCTTCTGCCATTACCCGCAGTAGTGATTGCGTACCAGATGGACGTACTAAGACGCGACCATCACCATTCATGTCTTTTTCTACTTCTTTAATGACATCAAGAATTGGTTGGTGTTTCTTCCAATCCTGCTTATTCTTAACTGGTACATTGACTAAACATTGAGGATAATCTTTAAAATCAGCCAATAATTCACTAAGACTCTTACCTGTTTTCTTCATAACTAACATCAAGTGTAGTCCAGTTAGCATGCCATCCCCGGTATTATGATAATCACTCATAATGACATGACCAGACTGCTCACCACCGAGATTATAGCCGTTAGCACGCATTTCTTCTGAAACGTAACGATCACCAACTTGTGTCCGCACATTCTTAATTCCTCTGCGCTCAAGGGCTTTAGTGAAACCTAAGTTACTCATGACCGTGGTTACGATAGTATCCTTTTTCAGGCGACCACCATCTTGCATGCAGGTGCCAAGAACGTACATAATGTGATCACCATCGACTTCATTACCATTTTCATCAACAGCAATGCAGCGATCAGCATCCCCGTCAAAGGCTAAGCCGAGTTGTGCCCCTTGCTTAACAACTTCTTCTTGCAACTTCTCGGTATGCGTTGCGCCAACTTGATCGTTGATATTTAAGCCGTTGGGATGTGTGGCGATTGTGGTAAAGTCAACACCGCAATCTGCAAAAAGGCGTGAGATCAAATTGCTGGCAGCACCATTTGCGCCATCGATGACCACTTTAATGCCATCAAGATCCTCTGGGATAGTGTTTTCAATGAACTGAAGGTACTTAGCGCTACCCTCATGAAAATCAGTTAACGAGCCTAAGCCTTCGGCTGATGGTCGAGGGAGTTTGTCTTCTTTAGCATCAATTAATTTTTCAATTTCGCCTTCCATTTCATCAGACAACTTCAGGCCATCACTACCAAAGAACTTAATTCCATTGTCCTCAACTGGATTATGGGATGCGGAAATTTGCACACCGGCATCGGCTCCCTGCGCACGCACTAAGTAAGATAGTCCGGGAGTGGTAATCACACCGACTTCAAGTACTTCAATTCCAACCGATAACAAACCCGAAATCAGCGCATATTCAAGCATTTGCCCAGATATTCTGGTATCCCGCGAAACTAAAACTTTGGCTTGCTCATCTTTAGCTTTATTTTTAGTTAATATATAACCACCATCGCGTCCTAATTTAAACGCTAATTCAGGGGACAAGTCTTGGTTTGCTACACCTCTAACACCATCGGTGCCAAAATATTTTAACATTAAAAATTACCTCTCTTTATTTATCTTCAATTTAATTTTTACTGCCCTTAGCATCGGAATTTTCCACTTTAATATCAATACTAATTTGAGCAGGATTGGCCTTAACTACCCCATGCGGTATGGCCAATGAAACTGTTTTTGTCGTTGAAGCAGCAACATTACTAAGATCAATTGGTACTTGTAGACTTTTAATCTTTGCTAAGTCCTTTTCCGCACCATAAATAGTAACATAGTCATTTTTAGCAGTTAGTGAATAAATTTTGTTATTTCGTTCATGCTTTGGCTGCAACTTAACTTTGACATTTTTCTTAGCAACAGAGATTGGAATAGTTACCTTGGCAGTAGCTGGCTCAATCACGACATTAAGCTGCCTACCTTTTCGATCTTGCGCTACCAAACTTACTTGCCGCTCATAAGTGTGAGTAATTTCATTTGGTAATACAACTTTAGCAATAATTTGGTCAATCTGCTCAACTTCGCTTCGCGCACCAGTAACTTCAACTTGCTGAGGATATACGCTAGAATGCCCTAATGTATAACCATGGGCAACAGCACTCTTATTATACTCTATTTGTATAGGCATGGTAGTCGATTTTCGTCTTTGAATATTGACATGGACCGTCTTGGGATTAATTGAATAAGAAATTTGCCGGCTGATACCATTAACATGAACTTTAACATCGTGGGTGCCAATGCTTTTACTTGTTAAATCAATATAAGCGCGAAAATTTTGCGTATTAATTGTCGAAGTCACAAGCGCGGTTGAACCTTCCAATGTAATATTGACTTTTTCTGGGTAACCCACTACGTAGTATTTATCCGTGTCCACAGAGACTTGTAGGGGCACACTAATTGTCTGTGTTTTATTAGCTGTTTGCCTGGTACGACTAGTTTGGCCCTGAGTTAAGAAACCGCCTTGAGTATCATTAACGTAAATAACCAATAAAATCGCTATTAGTAAGGAAACAAGACGAATAAACCACGATTTACGCCAAAATTCTTTCATCGGTCAGCACCCCACTTCCAAATTTTACGCATAATCTTTTGGTACCATTTAGCATTCTCATTTTTCTTAGGTACTAGTTCAGCAGTTAAATATTTCATATATTCGTCACGAGTCATATCAAGAAGGAAACGACCATTTCGAGTAATAGTTACTCCACCTGTTTCCTCAGATACAACGATCGTAATCGCATCCGTAACTTCCGAAATACCCACAGCGGCGCGGTGCCTTGTTCCGAGTCGCTTGGGGATCATACTGTTGTCGGACAGCGGCAAGTAAGCAGCGGCAACCGCAATTTCATGGTCTTGGTTAATAATAACAGCACCATCGTGTAAAGGAGTATTAGGAATAAAAATGTTTATTAGCAATTCGCCAGTTACCCGCGCATCTAATTTAATTCCTGTCTCAATATAATCATCAAGACCTGTTTCCTGCTGGATTGTAATCAGGGCACCAATTCTTCTTTTGGACATGTACTGAATCGCTTTATCTAGCTCATTGATAAACCTAATCGATTCGTCACGTTCACTCTCCTCGCGACCTCCAAAAATTGGCAGCCGTCCTAAATGCTCAAGTCCACGCCTAATTTCAGGCTGAAAAATCACGATAATTCCCACTACCGACCAAGATACAATCTGATCAATTAACCAAGTAGTGGTATGGAGCTGAAGAACACCGGCAATGATCCGGACAATGAAGATTAAGACAATTCCCTTTGCCAGTTGAACGGCCTTAGTACCCCTAATTAAAATAACGAGGTGGTAGACTAAAAACCAGATGATTAAAACATCAAGAATAGTCGATAAGTTGCTCCAAGTAAAAATATTGGAAACATTAAAATGCATAAATACTCCTTTCTAATATCTAAAATATTTTTTAATCAATTGGTTTACCAATTATGCGAACTTCCGTCTGCAAATCCAGCCCAAACTGTTCTTTAATTTTGGCTTGGATTAACGCAATTAAGTCAAGGTAATCTGTTGCAGTAGCACCACCTTTATTGACAATAAAGCCGGCATGCTTAGTCGAGTTCTGAGCACCACCAACCTGTTTTCCCTGCAGACCAGCTTGAATAATCATTGGCCCAACATAATGGCCTGTGGGACGCTTAAAAACACTGCCACATGAAGGATATTCAAGTGGCTGTTTATATTGGCGCAACGCATTTAAGTAATTCATTTCAGCCAAAATTATATTTTTTTGACCGGGATGCAAGCTAAAAGTTGCACTAACTACCACATCATTATTTTCTTGAACAAGAGAATGACGATATGAAAATTGCATCTCCTTATTCGAATATTCTTTAAATTCACCAGTTGGCGTTAAAACCTTAACTGTTTGAATAACCTCAGCTGTCTCGCCGCCATATGCGCCCGCATTCATAAAAACTGCTCCACCAACACTTCCAGGAATACCCGCAGCAAATTCCAAGCCACTGAGTCCGTGCTTAGCAGCAAAAAATGCCGTATCAATAATCCGGGCACCCGCTTGGGCTTCAACACAGCTACCGCTAATGGTAATCTTATTCATTTTGGTTAAAATAATTACCAAACCCGCAATTCCACCATCACGAATAATTAAGTTGGAAGCATTACCGATCACGGTTAAGGGAATTTGCTTAGAATTAGCGGTTTCCACTAATTTTTCTAGTTCGGCTTGATTTTGCGGAAAAGCTAAATATTCTGCTGGCCCACCAGTTTTAGTAAATGTATACTTGCTAAGCGGAACCTGTTTTTTTATTTCTATTCCATCTTTTACTAAATCAAATAACTTCAAAGTTATAGCTCCCTTTATCCTATCTTTTTACTATTTTACCGCATTCATTTAGTTGCTTCATCCTATGTTATACTAAAATTAAGTTTTAAAGGAGAAAAAATGAATTTTATCGCAATGGACTTTGAGACCGCTAACCGTCACCCAGAAAGTGCTTGTTCATTAGCATTGGTGATGGTGCGGAATAATAAAATTGTTGACCGTTTTTATACTGTTATTAATCCCCAAATGCCATTTGATGCCCGTAATATTGAAGTACACGATATTACAGCCGATGACGTTAAAGATGCCCCTACTATGGCTGAAGTTTGGCCCCACATTAAACGGCTTTATCAACCTGGTATGCTCGTTTGTGCGCATAACGCCCGCTTTGATACTAATGTTATGCGTCAAAGTTTAGGTCGTTACGATATTCAGGAACCGCATTACTTTGTCATTGACACGTTGCAGACCAGCAAACTGTTTGAACCAGATCTGCCTAACCATAAATTAGATACTGTTTCTGATGCTTTAGATGTCGAATTATGGCATCACCACAATGCACTTAGTGACAGCGAAGCATGTGCTGGCATTTTAATTGCGCAAAATGAGCAGTTTGGGGATGAAGCAATTAAAAATTTGGTTTATCAAGTTTAATATAATCATACTAAAAACAGGACTAAAATGGTTAAGTCCTGTTTTTTATTTTATTCGCAATTTCGGCTACCCAATCTTCATTTCGCTTTCCCTGTGGGCGGAATTCAACCGTTCTTTTAGTCGAATCCCAACTATCATCAACCCGGCGAATTACAATTTGTAAATATTGATCAGGCAGATCGGCTTTAACAACTTCAGGCCACTCGATTACCACTAGTCCCGGCTGCTGTAAATAGCTGCTTAAATCAATTGATGATAAATCATCATTTTCTAAACGATAAAAGTCCATATGATAAATTGGCAACTTAGCTTCTTCATATTCACGAACGATGGTAAAAGTAGGACTTTTAACAGGGCGCCTAACCCCCAAAGCCTCGCCAATACCTTGCGTCAAAGTGGTTTTGCCAGCTCCTAAATCACCATTTAGCAGCAGTAAATCATGTGCTTTAGCGGTACTTGCAATCGCAGCACCAAGTTGTTTCATTTCCGTGGAAGAATTTACATTTATTTTCATTACTATTTATCCTTTAATAGCGCTTGAGCAGCGGTTAAAACAGCCATATGATAAATATCATCACTGCTTGCACCCCGTGATAAATCATTAACCGGCTGTGCAATTCCTTGCAGAATGGGCCCAATAGCCGTAAAATTCCCCAAACGCTGCGTAATTTTATATGCTATATTACCAGACTGTAGTTCTGGGAAAATAAAAATATTAGCTCTCCCCTTTATCTCAGAGTCTGGAGCTTTTTTAGCTGCCACTGCGGGTACAAATGCAGCATCAAATTGCAACTCGCCATCAGCAGGAATATCTGGGTGCTGTTTTTGGAATAGTGAAGCAGCTTCAGCTACTTTGGTAACCATCTCACCTTTGGCAGAACCCTTAGTTGAAAAACTCAAAAAGGCTACACGTGGTTCAATATCTGCTAGTTTAGCTGTTTGAACTGATTGATAGGCTATTTCTGCCAACGTTTTAGCATCTGGTGCGATATTAATTGCGCAATCAGCAAAAAGATATTTTTCTTCCCCACGTTCCATAATGAAACTACCAGAAACACGACTCATCCCGGCTGCAGTATGGATTAATTGCAGAGCGGGACGAACGGTTTCCGCGGTTGAATGAGCAGCCCCAGAAACCATACCATCAGCCTTGCCCATTTTAACTAGCATTGTACCAAAGTAATTAGGATCTTTTAACGCTTCACGGACTTCTTCCTTAGTTATTTCTTTACCCCGAGCCGAAATGAAAGCTGCAATCATTTCATCTAGCGCATGAAATTTTTCGGGGTTAACCACTTGTATTTGGGCCAATGAGATCTTATTTTGGTTAGCAACATTTTCAATTTCAGCTGTGTCGCCTAATAAAATTGGCTCTAAAACATCATCTTGCTGCAGTGCAGCGGCAGCGGCTAATACTCTTTCATCATTTCCTTCTGCAAAAACAATGCGGTACTTTTTTCCCGCGTTCTTTACTTTACTTTTTAATAGTTCAAAAATACTCATTTATTATCTCACCTATACTAAATCTGATTGTGTTACTTGTTGCGGTAATTGCCAGTCAATTGGGGTTTTCCCAAATTTCCGCAGGGCTTCGTTACAACGAGAAAATGGCCGTGAGCCAAAAAAGCCACGATCTGCCGAAAATGGACTGGGGTGAGCTGATTTAATCACAAAATTACGGTCAAGGTCAATTAATGCAATTTTATTTTGAGCATATCGTCCCCAAAGAATGAAAACTACTTCTCCCCGAGCGCTCAAAGCCTTGATAGCAGCATCCGTTACTTTTTCCCAGCCTTTACCTTGATGACCATTAGCATGACCATAAGGAACTGTTAAAACTGCGTTCAAAAGGAGCACTCCTTGATCTGCCCATTTTTTCAAGTAACCATGTTGAACCGGCACACAGCCGACATCATCATATAGTTCTTTATAAATATTTTGTAATGACGGTGGCAATTTTACTCCAGGCATTACAGCAAAGCTCATTCCTGTTGCCTGACCAGGATTGTGATAGGGATCCTGACCTAAAATGACTACTTTTGTTTTAGCAAAAGGGGTTAACTTAAAAGCAGTAAAAATATGATACATATCTGGGAATATCCGCTTAGTTTTGTACTCTGTTTTTAAGAATTCATGTAATTCATGATATTCGTTACTGTCAAATATAGGAGCCAATACTTCGTCCCAGTCATTACCAATAAATTTTTTCATTCTAGCAATAGCCTCTCTTTCACTAGCCCTTATGGTATCATGAAATTAATAATGTTTGTGCAGAATTTTCGACATTTAAACGGTTCTTTATCTTCTATTTAATTAGATTTTATTTAAAAATGTGAAAAGTTTTCTCCCCTTATTATGTTAATATGATAGAGAAGTAAAAAATACCGATTTTCGGGAGGAGGAGCTTATTTTATCTTGATTAAATTAGTAGCATGCGATCTGGACGGTACCTTGTTTAACAGTGATTTAATAGTATCTAATGAAAATATTAAGGCAATTCGGGAAGCTCAAAAAAATGGCATTGAATTCTTAGTTGCAACTGGTCGTTCACCACAACAGTCACGTAAAGTAATCGAAAATTATGGCCTTAAAACAGGATTCATCAACATCAATGGTGCTTTGGTTTATGATGCCAATAATCAGTTGCAAGTTAAACACGCATTACCAAATGATAAAGCGGAGCAAGTTGTCAACATCTTGCAAAAACATCATATTTACCATGAGTTAGTAACCGAAGACCTAATTTATTCGCTAGATATAAGTCAGCGAGTTGTTAACTTAGCTCGATCACTAATTGCCCTTAATCCGGGACTGACGTTTAAAAAGGCTGTGGCAACCTCCGCTGGCAGTAATGCAATGTTTAGTATGAAGCATGTTAATAGTTTTACCAGACTTTTAAATGATCCCCATTTTGAAGTTATGAAAATTATTGCTTTTGACGGTCATGGACCAGAAGCGTTTGTTGACGTCAAAAAAGAAATCACGGCACTTGGCAATGTTGCTGTTACTTCCAGCTCTTCTGCTAACATCGAAATCAACGATATCAAGGCCCAAAAGGGACCGGCATTATTGGACTACGCACAAAAAAAGGGAATCAAGCAAAATGAAATTGCGGCAATTGGCGATAACCTTAATGATGAAAGCATGATTAGGGATGCAGGTACCGGTGTGGCAATGGGAAATGCCGTCTACGCAATCAAAAAAATTGCACAAGTTAAAACTAAAACTAATAATGAAAATGGAGTAGCTTATATTTTAAAGAAGTTTATTAGCAATAACGCTAAAGAATAGAGGTGCTGGAATGCGCTATTTATTGGAACTAAATCAAAAACAGGAGTATGGTCAAATTCCCGTAGCCAATGAGCAAGGTAAAATTCAGTATATTATTCAGGGTAATCTTGATAATCCCAATCATACCCTCTATCTAAAAAATACTCATGGGACAGAAATTGGACGTCTTTATACTGACGGAAATGGGATTATTTCTTCTTATACCATCGACGTTGTTAACCATTCTTTAGTAAAGGTTAAACGTCTCAATAGTAAAGTTACAAACCTGTTTTATGTCACTCGGCTAAATTACCTCGTTAGCGGAAGTATTAAAAACGGGAGTTACAAGTTTTTATCAGGAATCAAAAAAGTAGCGACTGTAAAAACGGATGTCCAAAAAATTGGCGTAGTTCTTACCTGCAATATTCTACGACCAGAAGATGTTCCCTTCATTTTGTTATGTGCCACTTTGTTTACCCAATGGCATACCACTCCCTTGCGGCTTCCAACGTTTCCGCCAATCGGCCAAAAATATAATGTAAAATTTAATTAGCGCAAAAAAGTTTCGTTTTCACGAAACTTTTTATTATTGTGTTGACATTAAACTTATTTTTCCTGACGATACCGTTCGATTGCTTGTCGAATTTTGCATGCATGATCAGAGATGTCAGCAATAGATCCCTTAGTTAAAGCACTTCCGATTCCTAAAACTTCTGCGCCGGCATCAAGCCATTGATCAACATTAGCCTCTGTTACCGCCCCAGATTGAAGAACCGGCATCCACGGAATCGGGGTCTTAATCGTTTCAATTACTTTGGGACCTTCAATTCCTGAATACGGAAACATTTTAATAAAAGAAGCACCTGCCCTCATTGCCGAAACAGCTTCAGTAACAGTCGTACAACCAGCTGCATAAGGAATTTGGTACTCATTAGCTAACGCCGCCACATCCTGATCAAAGATAGGCGAATACAAAAAGCCAGCATCATGTGAAATAGCATCACGGGCTGTTTGTGGATCCAAAATTGTTCCGGCTCCTACTAACACTTGGTCACCAAAATTTTCATGAACCAAATCAATCGCTAAAGGTGCATCATTATTAGTATAACTGACTTCCATTACATTTATACCGCCTTGATGAATCCCCTTGGCTATTTCAAGTACTCGCTTTTTAGGTGCTCTGACTACAGCTAAAGCACAGCTATCTAGTATTTGTTTTAAATAATCAAATTTGCGCAATTTAAACTCCCCTTTTATATATTGTAACTTTTTACTAATTCTATTATTTCTTCGTTAAGCTGCTCATTTGGCGCTAGCTCTGGCCCTCTCGCATCTCCTACATCAGCAATACCGGCAAGGGATACGGCCCTTTTCAAAACTAATGGAACCGGCGCCTGGTGCATAATTTCCCGTAAAGGATCTAGAGAAGCTTGTAATCTTTGTGCAGTAATCTCATCCTTTACTCTTAATGCCTTAGCTAATGAAACTAAATTCTTGATTAACAAGTTACTTGTGCCCGCAATCGCGCCCGATGCACCATGATCAAAAGCATAAGAAATCTTTGAATCAGATCCAATTAAAAAATGCAAATTCGAATGCTTTTTAACTACCTTAAGATATGTATCAATTTTAGCAAGATCACCACTACTATCCTTAATGCCAGCGACGTTAGGAATTTCGGCTAGCTTATCCAATACTTCAGGAGAAATATTATTTTGAGTATTAGCCGGGATGTTATACAGAATAACTGGTATATTAACGCTCTCAGCAATTTGCCTATAGTAGTTATATAAATCTTGGTCACGTAACTTAAAAAAATACGGCGTAATTACCGATAAGGCATCGGCTCCCATCTTTTCTGCCGCTTGGGCATAATCAATGGCTTCTTTTGTACTGCAAGCGCCCGTTCCGACATAAACTGGGACACGATGATTAACATGTTTAATTACATGTTCTGCAAACTTATTTCTTTCATCGGGAGAAAGTTGTGTAAACTCACCATTACTTCCCAACGGAAAAATGCCATCTACACCATTGTTAATTAAATAGTCAATCAACTGATCTGTTGCCTTATAATTAATAGTTTGCCTTCTATCATGATTAAACGGCGTGACAATTGGAGTAATAATTCCAGTAAACATTTTTCTATTTTGCCTCTTTCAGTTTTTCATTAGTAATTACAATTGTATCTTTTGCGTTATTAAAAATGTCCTTGGTTAAATTGAACAAATTTGTTTCTCCAGCTTGAACTTTTAAAAAAGCATCTACTAGCATTGGTAAATTTAGTCCCGTAATCACTTGCATTGAATAGGCACGAGTCAATGCTGTCATAGTATTCGACGGCGTCCCACCAAATAAATCAACAAAACAAAGAATATCTTTGTTTTTAATACCGTCTAACTCGGTCTTAGCCTTATTAGCAAAATCTTCAAAAGACATTCCCGGCAATAACGCTAGTGAAATAATGTCTCTAGTATCACCAACAAGCATCCCAGCTGATTTAATAAGCTCACTACCAAAGTCACCATGAGTTGCAACTACTAGTTTAATAGACAATTTAATCCTCCTTCAAAGCATTCAAGATAAAGCGTGTAGAGTATGCACAAGTTCTTAACTCTGCTTCTTCAGTTCGCGCTGCGATATGTGGCGTTAGATAAAAATTGGGCAATGCCAATAACTCAGTGCCGTTTTTAGGCGGTTCTTCACTAAAAACATCAAAGTATGCACTTCTAATCTGCTTTTTTCTAAGCGCTAGCAGCAATGCCGTTTCATTAACAATTCCGCCTCTAGCCGCATTAATTAAGCAAGCGCTTTTCTTCATTTTCGCTAATTCATTAGCATTAATTGTATCTTTAGTGTGCTCATTTAAAGGTAAATGTAAAGTTAGGTAATCTGATCTTTCAAGAAGCTCATCAAAAGTAACTTGTTTTATGCCAGCTGCCCTCTGTTCTTTTGGATCAATATTAAAAATATCATTAACCAATACTTTCATTCCTAAATTATTAGCTTTTTTAGCCAATATTTTACCGATCGAACCAAATCCATCTATTCCTAATATTTTTCCTTCGATTTCGCTTCCGGTCGGTTTGTCCCATTTTCCAGCTTTTACCTCTTTAACCGATCCGAGAAGGTTCTTAGCATCAGCTAATATAAAAGCCAATACATGTTCAGCAACCGAGTTTGAATTTGAACCGACTGTTCTTCCTACAGCTATTCCTCTTTTTGTAGCTTCAGTGAGGTCAATGTTATCAATACCAACACCAAATTTGCACACTGCCTTTAATTTGGGAGAACTGGCAAATAGTTCCTGATTCACTTGATCAACACCAACGATTATAGCGTCAGCATCGGCCGCTTTCCTTTTAAACTGTTCAAAGGTATAAGACTTTCCTGTTTGATTATAATCAACCTCAAAACCTGCAGCTTTCATCTTTTGAATATAGGTTTTACCTACATTAGCAAAACCTCTAGGTGTAATTAATATTTTCATGGTTAGACCTTTCTAAGCCATAACGCCAATGGCTGTTAAAATAATTGCTAAAATCATGGTTGCTACCAAAATGCGAATAAACTTTGGGCCTTTTTTATCAATATAAAAATACATCCCCATAGTTAATAAGAACGGTAACATTCCAGGCAATATTTGATCCAATACCTGTTGTATGCTGACCCCTCCCGCTTTTAAAGCAATCGGGAATTTAACGTATGAAGCTGAAAGACAGCCAATCATGAAAAGACCGACAATGCTTGCCACATCGATTACCCTTTTTAAAAGACCTGACTTCAGCAATTTCATAACTGAATTACGACCTAGTTTATAGCCTTGATTTATTAAAAAGTAAGACCAGGCATAACTCCAAATAAGGTAAATTATGCCGGGAACAAAAGCTGCCCAAACGGCGCCTTTCAAGGCTAACGGAACAAATATTGCTAGCGGAATCGTTGCCACTATGCCTTGGTCGACACTATCTCCAATACCAGCCAGCGGCCCCATTAAGCCCACTTTTAGCGACTCAATCATCTCAGGTGTCACTTTAGTGTTTCCTTGTGCGCGTTGCTCCTCTAGCGAAATTGTAATTCCGTGAATAATACTGCCCCAGTCACAATTAGTATTAAACATCTGTACATGCCTTACCATGGCTTTCTGATACTCTTCAGGATTGTTTTGGTATACTTTTTTTAGAATATGACTGATAGAAAAGCTGAAGGCTAGTGCCTGCATCCGATCAAAACTTACTGGTACCTCAACTGCTAAGCACCATTTTGCCCAAGCCTTAATAATATCTAATTTGGTTACTTTAATATTCTGGGTCATGCCTTTATCCATAGCTATTGCTCCTCACTGATTTCGACATCATCATTTTGCCTTAATAATGAAAAAATTAAAGCAATTGAAATTGCATAAACAGCACCAGTTAACATTGAAAACTTCATTGTTGCAAACATAAAATAGCCTAAAACAAAGAAGGGAATGTATTTTTTCTTACCCATTACGACAATTGTTAGGGCAAAACCGAGCGCAGGTAACATCATACCTGCATTATTCAAGCCATTCATTAACCATGTAGGTATTACATTTACAAATACTTTCAAAACCCCTGGTCCAAACAATGTGGCCACAAAAACAGGGGTAAAATAAAGAACAAAATTACATGCCCAAGGAATTAAAAATTCCCATTTATTTACGGCATCATATTTTCTTTCAGCAATTAATCTATCTACTCTGGTATTAAAAAAGGAATTGAAGGTGCGCCGCAAATT
Source organism: Lactobacillus sp. B4005 (assembly GCF_026536045.1). Lineage (NCBI taxonomy): Bacteria > Bacillati > Bacillota > Bacilli > Lactobacillales > Lactobacillaceae > Lactobacillus > Lactobacillus sp. B4005. The sequence continues at coordinate 238,428 of NZ_JAFNOZ010000001.1, read as the reverse complement.
ATTAATTAAGACGCCCAAGACACTGAAGGGCACTGCCAAAGCCACTGCAGCACCGGGTTTAATGCCACTTAAAATAGCTGCTGGGACAGCAATACACGTTGCTAAACTTTGATCAGCCGGAATGTTTCCTCCTGCCTCAATTCCGCCCATCCACATCAACTGAATGCTAGCGCCATACAGCAGCCCTGCCGGAACATTACCGTAAATTACGCCAATTAATGTACCTGTTACAACTGGTTTTCTTAAAGCATACGCAACATAATATTCAGCTCTGCCCATCCCTAACCAATATAAGATACCAACTAAAATAGCTTTAATAACCATTTTGTCCTCCTATAGCTTTGCTAAAGCTTCATCAAGTTCTTCTGAAGGATAATCAGGTGTAGTTTGAAGATAAATGTGAATTCCTCGCTTCTCTAGTTCCTTCAATTTATTGCCATCCTCCTGATTAAGCGTAATGGCATTATTAACTGCCTTGCGATCCGAGCCACCACCAAGACCACCAATTTGAACTTCATTTAGTTCAAATCCGCTTGTAATTGCGTTATATAATGATGGAACTGTTTTAAACAGTATTAGGCAGCGCCGTTTGTTAAATTGACCACTTTCTTGAGCTTTAATCGCCTCCTTTACTGAATAAATTTGAATTTTCACCCCAGCTGGAGCGGCCATTTTGAAGACCTCTTGCATAAATTCATCTTCGCTCAGTGCATCATCTACAGCATCAATTTCGTTAATATCACATTGTTTAATCCACCTAGTAATAACTTGACCATGAATCATTCTATAGTCCACTCTAGTTAACTTAATTGCCATGTTTTTTCCTCCTATCTATATCATCATCTTAATTGAATTCGCTTACATAGAGAACGGCATAATAGACAAAAATTGCAGCAATAATTTGTGCATTCGTCCCAAGACACAACTAACAGTAATCCATTAAGCTGACCTAAAGAAATGATAGGAGGTTTTGAAATGTCAAAGTACATTGAAACAATGCATAACGTTTTTGATAATGAAATTAGTGCATTAAAAGGAGTTAATCATCAACTTGACCAGAATCAAAAAGAATATCAAGAGGTGTTAAAAATCTGTCAGTCCTGTCCCGGTCGAATTATTTTTATGGGAATAGGAAAAACTGGACATGTTGCTCAAAAAATAGCGGCCACTTTTTCAAGTTTAGGCACACCAGCAATTTTCATTCATGCCGCTGAGAGCATGCACGGCGATTTAGGTATGATAACTAAAAATGATTTGGTAATAATAATTTCAAATAGTGGTGAAACAGCAGAGACGCTCGCAACCATACGATTTATTAAGAAAATTGGGGCTAAAACCATTGCCATGACCGGTAATAATCATTCAAGTCTCGCTAAAAAATGCGATTACCATCTTTTAGTCCATGTAGACAAAGAAGCGGATCAGTTGAATTTAGCACCCACAGCCAGTTCAACAGCCGAACTCGTAGTCGGAGACGCCATGGCATGCGCTCTTTCAGAGCAAAAAAATTTCACGAAGAAAGACTTTGCACTTTTTCATCCAGGTGGAGCATTAGGTCAAAAGTTAACTGCTAAAAAAGAAAAATTATAGTTAAAAACCGCTGATTCCAAGATGTGATGTGATCTCCAAAGTCAGGAAAATGGAGGCACATTCAACGATAGAATCAGCGGTTTTTTATTTCTTTAATTTATAACTTTTTAAATGGTCCGTAATTTCGATCTTCATAAGGAGTAGTTTGAAAATAGAACTTAACCCCTCTTTTTTGACACTCTTTAATTAAACTTAAGTCTTTACCACTAAACTGTTTTTCTAAACCTGTCACAGTGAGTCGACTACTTCGATATGGAACTTGAATATCTAAATAGTTAAACCCTTTTTCTATTGCTTCTAGTAGCGTTTCATAAGAACTAAAAACAAGAATTATATTGTATTTGGTATCTGCATGCCGCAGTTTATTTAAGGTTATCTTTAATAAATCTGTAGGTATGATTTTTAATTCCTTATTTTCAGGAATGCCAAGTTTTAAAACCTGGTAATAGAAATCATTTATATGCCTATTATTATCAACGATTAAAAAATAATTTATATTTAGAAATCTGCTCCACGATAAAACAATGGTTGAGTGCAACAGACGACTATCTACCCTAACTAATTTTATTTTTAGCGACATTTTATTTACCTAATTTTGATATATTTTATATAGACTAAAAATGAACTAACAAAGATTTTATTTTTAAAGTCATTTCGAATATTAAACCCAAAAATTTCTCGTTCTAATTTATTGATGCGATAAATTAAGGTATTCTTGTGAATAAACATTGTTTTGGCAGTTCTAGAAAGATTGAAATCATTATCTAACAGGCTTTCAAGGATTGTTTGAACCTCAACAATATCTATTTTTTGTTGTTTAATCTTTTCAAGATACCCCTCAAAAGAAAAATAAGATGACTTATTATTTGCAATTAAATAAGTCAAATAATAATTTTTAAAGAACAAAATTTTCCCTTTAGATATTGAGAGATAATCTTTTAGCCAAAGAGCCTGATGATAACTTGGCTGATAATCTTTTACATGATTAACCAGTGTTCCAAGATAAAAAGTGGTATGATCAAGTCCCCAGTCTTCTAATTCTTTTAGAATCGAAATTAAATATGCCTCATAGCCATCAAGTTGATTACTGTTGACATGCATAAATAAGATGATAGTATTCTCGTTTATCTTGGAATAAAAAGTTTGATTATCATTGATTTTATACTTTAAATTTATCAAAACATCATTGGTAAAAGACAGTGAATTTAAACAGATAATCGGTATTCGAAAAACATCAGGCCGTAAAGATACCTGCTTCATCAAATTTAAACTAACGTTTACATTATCATCATATATAATAGACTCAGTTAATTTTTCATTAGTTGACAATATCCTTGCCCTTTGTTCTTTTTCGACCTCAAGTTCAATTCTGGTTTTAAAAGTTTCAAATAGAACGGCCCCGATTTCATTTAAATATTTATAAACTTCTTTGGTTTTAATTACTAGATAGCCATAAAAACTATCACGTATTTTAATTCGATATACAACTACATGTGTTTGATTATCTTGCAAATTTCTTAAATCCAGATCAGTATCCCCATACTGGCTGCTAGCTACTAACTGCCCATTAGGGTCGAACAAACTAATAGAAATATTCGAATTACTCTTAACCACTTTTTCAAAATCTTGAAAAATAGCTCTTAAATTCATGTTTTACTTCCAGTTTAGCTTCAAGACGAGACATTTACCTTTATTAGACAAATTAAATAGGTAAAATTACAAGGACAGTATAGCATAAAAACAGCCAAAAATTATTCCACTTATTTTTTTAATGACTATTTTCACCGGATTTTGTTTATATAATTCAGATTAAGATATCGCCCTTCATCTAGCTGATCACACCATAAAAGATGTGCTGAAATGTGCTATTTGGTTAATTGTTCGAAAAGCAAATTAGCTAGCAAGGTATAGCCAGCATTGCCAAAATGTAGGCCATCATCAAGTAAACCACGACAAAGTATTTTAATTTCTTTACTAGAAATCATTGCTTGGTACAAATTAATAAATTGCAGATGGTAATCTTTAGTAACTTCTTCAATCGCTGCAGTGTAAAGTGCCACTAAATAATTTGTGCGGTATTTCTGCTTTAGTTCATCAATGGCTGGCGGCGAAATAAAAATAATATCTTTTGGTGAGTAAACTTGAATAAGGCTAGAAGCGATTGATGCCATCTTTTGCTTAAATTGATCAATTGGTACCTGTTTATTGGCAGCTAAATCATTTGTACCCAATAAGATCGCTACTTTATCGCAATGTTCTCTTTTTAAAGCCAACTCGGAAATCAAGTCATAAAATTTTACTGAGTTAATTCCCGCAACAGCGGTATTAATAACCTGAAGATTTGAAAGCAGCTTTTTTAAATTATAGTTAATATGAGGTTCAGTTAAACCTTCTTTTCGCGCTATGATACTATCGCCTGATAAAAGTAATTTCACTGTTTTCTCCAAAATTAAACAAAAAACTGCAACTACATGATAGTAGTTGCAGTCACAATATTATTGACGAGGATTTACTTTGCTGTAAGTCATGTCCTTAAACTCATATGTCGCATACTTCTTAGCTAATTCTTCAGAAGTAAAGAATTGGTTAGTAACCTTTCCTTCTTGCGGATGTGATTGGAACAATACAGGTTCTTTTTTGCCATCAATTAACTCAGTTTTTACAGTAAATGCATAACCCTTTTTAGTAGACTTTTGATCGACTGGACTCAAAACAATCCACTTTTCGCCGTTCATTTTCTTAGTAGTTACCCGAGTATATTTTGCAAATACACCAGCATTCTTTAATTTCCAAGCTTTGGTCATTTGCCAAGGATATTTGTTAGTACCCTTAACTTTACCAACTTTGACAGCTTTCACATGTTCGTTTGTCCATGGTGTATCAAAAGAAGTCTTTTGAATGTTCATTGGACTTGGAGTCAAATTATTGGTGCTGTACCATTTGCCGCGCCAAGATGTGGGGAAAGTAAATGACTTTTTAAAGCCATATTTACTTTTCTTAACACTAGCTGCTTGGGTTTGCTCTGCTTGAGTTGCGGCTACACCAGTAGCAGCAGTCAGAGTAACAGTTGCGGCTGCAAGCAGTGTAATAATCTTTTTACTTTTCATATTGTCGGCCTCCTGAGAACCTAAGATAATTTATTATTATACCAGTTAATTTCTAAAAGTGTACCTTTAAGCAAATTAGTTTTATTTATCTATATGTTCATTAAAATGGTCAGTTTTGAACATGAGTCAAAGGATTTATTCCCAAATAGCAACCCAAAGCCAAATAAGACTACTATTATAAAATAAAAGGTTGCTAACTAATCGATGTTTAATACTCTGCGTATCACTTAAGTTCTTTTGGCTTATGCCCACCAAATCTTTTGGCTAAACGCTTAGATTTCCAGTAAACATTAGTTATTCTAGAAGAAGACGTTGTTCGCTCAATTAAAACTTTATGACCCTTATAATGGTACAAACCGAGATATGTTCCAGAAGATGCTGGGCTAACCCAAGGATACATGCCAACATACTTAATACCGTGATCTTTTTTATAAGTGACTGGGTAATATACTCTTGCCCAATTTTGCGCTTTTTTAGGAATCTTGGTCCCATTAAAATTAGCAGTTTGTTTATGTAAAACTGTTCCACCAATTTTATGAGCTGACACTTTCAATTTATTAAGCGTTTTTGACTTAATTCCACCAATATCAAAATATTTACCATACCAAGTTCCCCGCATTCTCTTGGGAACAGTAAATTTGCCTAAGTCTCCTTTAACATGTTGCGCTTGTACTATCTGTGTAGGAGGTAAAATTTCATTATTAAAAGCCTTGTAGGCAAAAAGACCGATAGTAAACACTCCCATTAGAGCATATAAATATTTTAATTTTTTCAATTTAACTATCCTTTATGTAAAACTAAATAATCCACTAATACTATGCTAACAAAAAAAGCAATTTTAAGTCTAAATTTGCTTTTTTAATCATAGTTCTACTTTGTTTATTCTAGTTTACACCATAAGAAAGATAGTTTAAGTCATTAAAACGATACCCACTATATTTTTGGGCTAATTCTGGAGACCTAAAGAATTGTTCATAAATTTGACCAGTTATTGGGTTTGCCTCAAACATAATTTCCTGGTTAGTTCCATCTAATTGCCTAGTTTCTAAGGCGAAAGCGTAGCCCATCTTTAAAGATTTTTCGTCAATTGGACTCATGATAATCCATTTTTGCTTATTAAGTGTTTTAGTAGAAACGCGCGAAACTTTTTTGATAACCGGATAATGTTTTTGGTTCCATTTATGACCCATTTGCCAGATATACTTATTAGTTCCTTTAACCTTTGTTGGTGTAACAAGTTTCACATATTCGCCAGTCCACGGCGTATTTAAGCCCTTGGAATGAATTTCCATACTTTTCAATTTCTGATTAGTATAGCTATACCACTTACCACGCCATGATTGAGGAAAATTAAAATTAGCTGTAAAGCCATTTTTTGTTTTCTTAATCTTAATTTTTGTTTGCTTGGCTTGCACCATTTCCGGTTGACTAGTTAGCAATCCGCTGACTGTAGTCAATGTAACTGTCGCTAGCAACACGGTAATTATTTTACGCAACTTCATTATTAAAAGCCTCCTTATTTTTTATTATGTTGATTATCATTATAATCCCATAAAGATAGTTAAGGCAATGAAACTCTAAACTATTTTAAAAACGATTGACCAAACGAATTACTCCATTCTTACATACAAAAAAAGCTTCTGCTCATGGCAGAAGCTTTTTCTTTAATATAGTTAAAATTAGTCTTGGTAGTTTACTAAAGCTAAGTATGAATCAGGCTTAAGTGATGCACCACCAACTAAACCACCATCGATGTTTGGTTTAGCCATTAATTCCTTAACGTTGCCTGGATTTACTGAACCACCGTATTGAATACGAACATTTTCAGCTGTTTCTTCATTGTACAAGTCTTTAACCGTATCACGGATAGTCTTGCACATTTCTTCAGCTTGGTCTGAACTAGCAGTTTTACCAGTACCGATAGCCCAAATTGGCTCATAAGCAATTACTAAGTTAGCGACTTGGTCAGCAGTAAGACCTTCTAAGTCTGCCTTAATTTGACCAACTACCCATTCTTCTTGCTTGTTAGCTTCACGAGTTTCGAGTGATTCACCACAGCAAACGATTGGGGTAACATTGTTAGCAAATAATGCCTTAGCTTTTTTATTAATGTCTTCATCAGTTTCATGGAAGTAACCACGACGCTCTGAGTGACCAATAATGCAGTAGTTAATTCCCATTTCATTAAGAACTTTAGGTGAAGTTTCACCAGTGAAGGCACCTTCATCTTCAAAGTAGGCATTTTCAGCACCAACACGTAATTCTGAACCAGCCGCAGCTTTTTTCAAAGCATCTAAGTCAACAGCTGGAGCACAAATTAATGATTCTACTTTGCTTGATTCTGGCAACTTATCCTTAATAGCAGCAACAAATTCTGCTGTTTGCTCTGGGTTCATGTTTAATTTCCAGTTACCAGCGATAATTGGTGTACGCATTTAATCGACGTCCTTTCCTATAGCTTATTTATCTGAGATGCAAGCAATACCTGGTAATTCCTTACCTTCAAGGTATTGAAGAGAAGCACCACCACCAGTTGAGATGTGGGTAATCTTAGGAGCAATACCTAATTGCTTAGCAGCAGCAGTTGAGTCACCACCACCAATGATAGTAGTAGCATCAGTAAGATCAGCCAAAGCCTTACCTACTTCTAGCGTACCTTCAGCAAAGTTGGACATTTCAAAAGCACCCATTGGGCCGTTCCATACAACAGTCTTAGCGTCTTTTAAGATATCCTTGAATTTTTCAACAGTCTTAGGACCAATATCAAGACCCATCATGTTTTCAGGAATATCATCACCAACAACCTTGCGTGCAGCATCATTTGAGAATTCGGTTGCAGCTAGGTTATCAACTGGTAAAACAATCTTGCCATCTGCTTCCTTAAGGAGCTTCTTAGCTAAGTCAACCTTGTCAGGTTCAAATAATGACTTACCAATTTCGTGACCTTGTGCAGCAAGAAAAGTATAAGCCATACCACCACCGATTAAGATGTGATCTGATTTAGGAATCAAGTTGGTAATAACGTCAATTTTGTCTGAAACTTTGGCACCACCCAAAATGGTAACAAATGGGTGAACTGGATTAGCAACGGCATCGCCTAAGAATTTGATTTCTTTTTCCATCAAGAAACCAGCTGCTGCAGGCTTACCATCCTTCTTCATTGCTTCAGCAATACCAACATTAGAAGCGTGACTTCTGTGAGCAGTACCAAAAGCATCATTGACATACATATCGCCAAGTGAAGCCCAGTATTCACCTAATTTAGGATCATTCTTACTTTCACGCTTACCAAAATCATTGTCAATATCTTGGAAACGAGTGTTTTCAAGGACAACAACATCGCCGTCTTGCATGTTGTTAATAGTGTCTTCAACTTCTTTGCCTTCATTTTCGGCAACAAAAGTTACAGGCTTGTTCAACAATTCGCTTAAGCGATCAGCAACAGGCTTTAAAGTCAATTCTTTTTTATCTGCGTCTGATTTTACCCGACCTAAGTGACTAAGCAAAATGGCTTTACCACCATTTTCAATAATGTACTTAATAGTAGGAAGTGCAGCAACGATCCGGTTGTCATCACCAATTACACCATCTTTAATTGGGACATTAAAGTCAACACGAACTAAAACCTTTTTATCTTTAACATCAAGGTCTGAAACGATTAATTTAGCCATCTTTATCCTCCGATAACTTAATTATTTTCTCTTGAAAAAAAGGCGGAAGGAAGAATTTCCCTCCGCCTTCTCTTTACTACTTAACAGTAATCAAATTTAGCGATTAAAGAGTAGCAAATTTCAACAAAGTACGAACCATTTGGCAAGTGAATGAGTATTCATTGTCGTACCAAGCAACAGTCTTAACTAATTGATTGTCACCAGCAGTGGTTACCATAGTTTGAGTTGGGTCAAAGATTGAACCAGCAGTCATACCAACAACATCGCTTGAAACGATTTCGTCATCGTTGTATGCAAATGATGGGCTTTCGTACTTCTTCAATGCTGAGTTAACTTCATCAGCAGTAACCTTCTTGTCAAGGATTGAAACTAATTCAGTCAATGAACCATCAGTAACTGGAACACGTTGTGCGTGACCGTTAACTTTACCGTTCAATTCTGGAACAACAAGACCAATAGCCTTAGCAGCACCAGTTGAGTGAGGAATAATGTTAACTGCAGCAGCACGAGCAGCACGCATGTTACCACCACGAACAGGTCCATCCAAAAGCATTTGAGTTGAAGTGTAAGCGTGGATAGTAGTCATAGTAGCTACCTTGATGCCAAATTCTTTTTGTAAAGCATCAACCATTGGTGCCAATGAGTTAGTAGTACATGAACCAGCAGAAACGATCTTGTCGCTTGCGTCCAAAGTGTCATCGTTTACTGAGTAAACAATAGTCTTCAAGTCATTACCAGCAGGTGCTGAAATTAAGACTCTCTTTGCACCAGCGTCAAGGTGAGCTTGTGACTTAGCCTTGCTAGTGTAGAAACCAGTACATTCAAGAACAAAGTCAACGCCATCGTTCTTAACCCAAGGAATGTTTTGAGCTTGTGGTTCTGCGTATACGCGGTATTTCTTACCATCAACAACAATTGAGTCGTCAGTAGCTGAAACTTCGTGGTCAAAAGTACCATGAGTTGAGTCATACTTCAACAAGTGTGCCAAAAGTGCTGGGGTAGTCAAGTCGTTAATAGCAACAACTTCGATATCCTTTGACTTTTCGCCCAAATCCATGATCCGACGGAATGCTAAACGACCGATACGGCCAAAGCCGTTAATACCAATTTTAACTGTCATATTCTAAAGTCCTCCTTAAGAACTATAAACATCTATTTATTTTAAATGAGAATTATTTCTCCTTTAAAATCTTATTTGAGGCTCCCTCATCAGTAATTAACCAGGTTTGATGAGGAGCATTAGGCATATAAGCTTCGATTGCTTTTGCCTTCCGGCTGCCACAAGCAAAGGCAAATATGTGAGGTATTTTATTTAGATTCTCAAACTGCAAGCCAACCTGGTGCACGCGGTCAACAATCTTTCCATCGCCATCGAAGAAACACCCAAAACATTCGGTGACGACCTTTTTTTCACGCAACTCGGATAAACGAATTGAATCATATCCTCGTCTACGTGCCATATCATGAGCTAGCCCTATTCCGTGAATTACGACATCAGTCTTAGAAATATCTTCAAGCACATCAGCAACAGTTGATTCACGAATCAGAGACTTATAAGCTTCTGTTGAAACCTGTTCAGGTAAATATAAAGTTTTATAGTTACCACCAGTCTCAGCGGCCATTTCCTGGACGATTGTATTACTTTGAATAGCAACATTTTCGCCTAAGGCTCCCCGACCTGGTACAAATTCCAATTGCCGATTTTTACCTAAACTTTTAGACAAATTTCTAGCTGACTTTGCAAGTGCAGCTCCACCTAGTACAGTGATAATTGAATGCCCGAGCGGCAATAAAAGATCCAGAGCAGAATTTAGTTCTTCTCCCATCTTTTCAAAGACTAGCTCTTGCAAATCACTATCACCAGGAACAATAATCGTTCGTTCAATCCCAAGTTTACGTGCTAAATCGACTTCAGTCTCACGAGCATTAAACAAGCGATCAATCAGTGGTGCTGCTTCTTGCAACATCTTTTTGCCCTTTTCTGTCATAAACATACCAAAACTCTTGATCTCAATTAAACCAAGCTCACGAAGATACTCTGTTTCGGTTCGCACATTTCTTTCAGAAAGTCCCAATGACCGAGCAACACTTCTGCGTCCAACAGGTGCATGAAGAGAAATTTGCTCAAGGACAAGATACCTTTGCCGAAAAACTTTTAAGATGTCAGGAACGAGAGCTTCTAGCACAGGAATTTCCGCGTACATCGACTTCTCTCCTTCTCCTGGGACAAGTATGACCCAATATTTGTCATTTTTCGTCCCAGATTGTCTAAAAATATAAGAGAAACGTAGACTTACGATATTAAGATCTCCCATTTCTCAATCGACATCTATAGTATAACAACCCTTTTTGAATAATTCAAGGAAAATAAAAGCAATTAATGCCCACAATTGTCGACATTAAATACTTAATTTTTGAGGTTACTGTCTCATTACTTTCGAGTCTGCCCGATTACTGCTGATAGCATACTAGTTTTTAACTAAAAAGCTTTATAAAAATTGTTTTAATACTTTGTTATTCACGTATCTCATCACCTTGAATCTTTTATATTTGTGACCGTAAATTGCGTCATCTTCCTTAAAATGCTTTTTTTTAGCAAAAAAGTTTTAACTTTGGCAATTTTTTTGGTATACTACTTGATGTATTTGTCCGGGCCCTTAGTGTAATGGATCGCACGTAAGATTCCGGTTCTTAAAATCTGAGTTCGACTCTCAGGGGGCCCATAAAAATAATCTCAATAAGAAACTGCTACTATTTCTGAGTAGCGGTTTTTATAGTGATAAAAATAAATGGTTAGCGTTGATTGCAATCTTAATAAATTCTGACGATAATTTAAGCAGAATATTTAAAACACAACTCTCAAAATTAAGTGATTATAGTTACTTCTTAATTACGCAATAGTAAATAATTTTTTAGAGTTCTATAAGGCTATTAATGTTACTATAAACAATTGATATAAAAGCTTACATTTTTAAATCAGCAAGATAGATAAAACAATAAAGTTTAGGGAGCTAAAAGTAAAAGGCTGGATATTAAAACTAATATCTAGCCTTTAAGACTATTTTTAAAATTCCACAATCTTTAAAAAATTCTTTTTAGAGTGACTTTAACTAAGTTTTTAATCTACAAGTTTTCCTTAATTATTATAAGCATTAAAACTTAAAAGAGGCTGTCACTTTACAGACCTTTCTTTATTTGTCTTCTATTCCAAATCATTAGTGTAATTACAATAAATCCTAGCAGAACCCCACCGATAATCGGTAGATTAACTGTACCCTCATAAACTATCCAAGCTAAAGGACTAGCAGCAAAATCAATACTTGCGACTGAAGAAGTTCCAGCAGGTATAAGACTTGCTTGCACTATTTTTACAGCCTTCGTAAAAATACCTGCTAATGTTGTTGCTGAAAGCACACCTAATACCAAACTCAAAATACCAACCAACAAAGTTTTTAATTCATTTCCGTGAGTATACGGCAGTACTAAAGGAAAAATGTAGATTAGACCAGATAAACTGGCAAGAGGCAGAAATTGATTGCCAGGAATTACAACGGATAAAAATAATATAATCGGAATCAATAATAGACTGGTTACTAAGGTTACCGGGTGACCGATAACCAAAGCTGGAGTCATCCCTATATTAAATTCTTTACCTTTAAAACGTTGTTTTACAATTTCCTGTGTACGATTAGCAATAGGCGATAGACCTTCAATAAACAAATTTGTTATTCTAGGAATCAAAACCATGACCGCTGCTAAAATAACGCCCAACTGCAAAATTTTCGCAAAGGGATATTTAGCCAAAATACCGATAACTATTCCAACAATGACTCCCAAAACTATTGGGTCACCAAGGACACCAAATTTTTCTTTCATTTTATCAGCATCGATGTCAACCTTGTTAAGCCCAGGTATGCGATCAACTATCCAGTTAACGACTATTGCATAAGGGATGAAACTAACACAAAAAGCCTGAGGAAGCGAAATACCATTTAAATCTTTGCCATAAAACTCTTGCACCTTCTTTTGTGATCTATCTGCTCCTATTAGGGTAACAATAATTGTCACACAGGTGGCAAACAAACCCCACCAAAAGCTATCAGTTGCAAAATATACTATTGAACCAATAAAAGCGAAATGCCAGTAATTCCAAAGATCAATATTCAGCGTTTTAGTAGTACCAATTATTAAGCAAATAATATTTACTAACAATCCTAACGGAATAATAATTGCACCAACTGATGTCGCAAAAGCGACTTGTGAAGCAGCTGGCCAACCTATATCCAAAGTATATAAATGTAAATGGTAAGTTTTTACCATCGCATTAACAGCTGGACCAATATTGTCAGAAAGAAGTTGCGTAATAACACTTAAGCCCACAAAACCGACTCCAACTTTCAAACCAGAAACAAGTGATTTACCAAATCCCATTCCGATACAAATACCTAGAATAAGAAAAATTATTGGCATCATTACACTTGCTCCCAAAGACATAATGTAATTGACAACAGCCAAAATAATCTCCTCCAAACCCTAACTATAGAAAACTTAACGCACTAAATAACCGCCATCTACTGGTAAAATGGCACCATTTACATAAGCTGCTGCATCACTCGCTAAAAATACAGCAGGACCCATTAATTCATATGGCTCTGCCCAATGGCCCATGGGAATCCTGCCCAAAATTTCATCATTACGATCTTTTTGAGCACGAATTGGAGCTGTATTTTCTGTTTTAATATAACCTGGAGCAATAGCATTAACTGTTACATTAAATGCGCCCATTTCTGAAGCAAACGCTTTTGTTAATCCGGCTACACCATGTTTTGAAGCAGTGTAGGAAGGAATAAACTTTCCACCTTGATAAGACAGCATCGATCCTATATTGATTATTCTTCCCGACTTTTGTTTTGCAAAAACTTTAGAAGCTTCAAGAGACATGTGGTAAACTGCACTTAAGTTGATTGCAATAACTTTGTCCCAATCTTCGTTTTTGGATTTAAGCAAAGGATTACGTTTGATCATTCCAGCATTGTTCACTAAAATATCTATATGACCCATTTTATTAATGGCCTCATCAATCACCTTGTGAGGAACTCCTTTAGCCGTGAGGTCACAATTCATAAATTCAACTTTTTGTCCAACACTTTCGATAATTTCTCGAGTGTTAGCCCACTCCTTTTCACCAAATGTTGGAATAAAAATATCAGCACCAGCCTTTGCCATAGCAATAGCATACCCTTGACCAAGACCAGTGTTACCTCCGGTGATAATTGCCACTTTTCCTGCAAGGCTAAATTTATTCATATCAAAATTGTTTTTCAATTCATCCTCATGTTGACGAATTTCTTTTTCAGATTCATGAATTTCTATCATAATAGTTGTCCTCCAATAATTCTACTTGTTTAATTTCTAAATAAGAAATATTGTTTCTTATTTATAATAATATTGTATTATTTCTTAGATTTAATGCAAGGGCTTTCACATATTATTTATTGGATTATGATTTTAGAAGGAACAAAAAATGCAACAAAAAAGTTTATATGGTGGAGTTTTATTGAAAGCCAAGGAAATTTTAGATTTTATTTCCAAATGCGAAACTTCTCCCACCTTAAAAGAAATAAGTAATCATGTTTCGATTACTAAACCAACTGTTTTAAAAATATTAACCACTCTGGAATATTGTGACTTTATTAGATGTGTCGGAAATCCCAAGCAGTATTACTTAGGTCTGACTTTTCTTACGTATGCTCAAAAAGCAAAAACTAGTTTTAACTTAGACAGGATAGCCATGCCTTTTATTAATAACTTGCGAGATAAAACAACTGAAGCAGTGAATCTTGGCATTTTGGAAAATAATAGTATCGCCTTGCTTGATCGTGCTCAAAGTACAAATACAATCCGCTTAGACCTGCAGTTAGGTGGTCATATGAGCATGTACTCTTCAGCTATGGGTAAAGCGATTTTAGCTTGTTTCCCGAGGGAAAAAATTGAAGATTATTTAGATAGAACGGCTCTTATAAAGCTGACAGAAAAAACTATTACTAATCGGGATGACATTTTAAATGAACTTGTAAAAACTAAAAAAAGAGGATATAGCCTTGATATTGGCGAAAATCAGGATGGGATTTGCTGTATTGGATTTACAATCAAGAAAAATAGTGATGTTCTTGGAGCATATAGTATTAGTGCTCCAATATATAGAGTCAATGATTCAAAGCTAAATTTGTGGATAAAAGAAGGTTTAGATACCCAACGTAAAATCGAAGCAGCTGTATAAAACTTCAAAAAAAGGATTACTTTCATTCATATGTGACTCTTTGAGCCACATACTCCCAGAGTTCACTAACTTATGAAAGAAATCCTTTTTAATTTTATCTAATGAAAAGTGATAAAAACGGCAATAAATATGAGAAACTATTCCATATTCTTCTTTAATTTTTATTTTAAATTTATCTATTTTTTGATTTATCTTGAATCAATTATTCTTCTTATGAGGATCTTTTTTCAAATAAACAGTTTAATTCATCATCATAGTGTTTAATTAATGAAATTGATGTTTGTTTCATGTTCGGTTTTAATAAATAAGCAAAGATTGCTCGCATTATCGCTTTTTTATTTGCAGATTGTTCCCAAGCAATCGAATGCTTACCTTCAAGCACAGCAGTTGAGACTTCCTCTTCACGGTTAGCTGGCAAGCAATGCATAAATTTAACATTAGTATTATGAGTTTTTGCCAACAGTTTTTCGTTAACTTGATATTTAGGATAGAATTTAGGATAGAAGATTTTCAGATATTCTTCCTTGGTCAATTCGTCTTCATACGAGCCATACCAGACATCAGTATAAACAAAGTCTGCACCTTGCAGTATGTCATCTTGATCTGATAATTCGATTGTAGCTCCACTTTTGACAGCAATTTTTTTCGCCTGGTTTAAAATAGCAGTCGAAATCTGCTTTTCTTTTGGTGCATACTGAGCAAAGTTCATTCCCATTTGAGCACACAATGACAAAGCAGATAGAGTAATTTGTGTTGTATCACCAACAAACACCAGCTTAACATCTTCAATGTTCTTGCCAGCCGGCATATTCTCTTCAATAGTCATGAGATCACCAAGAGCTTGAGTTGGATGATCATCGTCACTCATAAAGCTAACTACGGGTGCTCTTGAACTCAAAGCAATGCTTTTTATTGCCTCCTGACTACTGATGCGCACACCAATAATATCAAGCAAGTCTGCTAAAACACGACTCGTGTCTTCTAAGTTTTCGTGTCCATTCTCACCAAGCTGTATTTGACCTGGTGCTAAATATAGCGCATGTCCGCCTAATTCAGTCATTGCCGCTTCAGCCGAACAACGAGTTCTGGTAGATGACTGGTCAAAAATCATCCCCAAACTTTTTCCTTTAAGTAAAGGCGGATAATAACCATTAGCAATTGCCGCCTTAATCTTTAAACCTAAATCAGTTATGTATTGCATTTCTTCTTTTGAAAATGCCAAAGTTTCGATGCAATCTCTTTTAGTCATAAATATCTCCTTTTTGAATTTTTTGTGACTAAATCTAATAATAACGGAAATATACTGAAAATAGGTTAACAAATTGAAAATTTACCCAAAAATTTAACTACTATAAGCTTTTTTAATGTTTCTTATCATCTACAAATTAACAAAGATTTACTTTGGCTCAGAAATCTGATAAATTAGTGTTTTTTCCTGTTTATATACCATTATTTTTTGGTGCCCTGCCAATGATTAAAATAGCGGAAAATCAGCCAGCTTAAGATAGCGGTTAAGATCACCGGTACCAGATAAGATAATGTCGCCATTTTGACGTAATCAGCCGGGATATTAAGCCGCCAAAAAACGGTTAAGCGACTTTGCCAAGCCCAGGGAATAAATGGCCAAACTAAATCAAATAAAGAAGTAACGCCTAGCATTGAAATCACTGAACCAAAAAAGCCCAAGATCAAGCTGCCACCGATGTTCCACTTCAAAGAAACTAGTTCTGCAAATTCATACTGCAAAAATCCTAATACTGCAAAGACAATGCTGAGCGAAAACAGCTTAAGAAAAGAAATTCCGGTCACGTGATAGACAGCAGTTAAAACCAAGTAATAAATTAAGTTTGTGCCGATCACTTCAATTACATACAGCAACCAATAGTAAATTAGCTGTCCCATAATTGTTTTGCCCTTGCTCATGGGCTGAGTTAACCAATTTTGAAAATTCCCGGCTTTTTCTTCACGATCAAAAACTACAGAAACTACAATACTAATCGCCAACGGCGAAATAAGGGCCAAAATTGTATTAAACATATCAACCATGTTAGCGGAAGTAGTTAAATTTTTCCGGCTGCCATAATAAACACCTATTAGAAGTGGAAAAATAATTAAGGCGGCTAAATGTAAATAGAGCAGCATACTGCGATGCAATTTAATATTTTCAGCTTTAAAAATTGATTTAGGCATTCTTAGTCACCTGCTTTCTAAAGGAGTAAGCTGCCAAAAAGCTAAGCAGAACAAATAAAACAATTGAAGCAAGAATAGTCCAAGTAGCATCAGGGGCAACTTCGCTTGCCTTTAGTGCTATTCCATTGACTTGCAATCTTATCAAAGCAACTGGAAACAAGTCCGACCAGCTATAAGGCAAGATTTTTCCCCAAGTAAATGTTCCTAAACAAGAAATACTAATTATTGACCCAAGAAAAGCTAGTCCAATTGTCACATAGAGATTTGATATTCTACTTAACCACGTATATAGAGGAATTTGCCAGATTGTGGTCAAGAAAAGTCCGCCAACTGCAATTAAGCAAGACACAATACCAACTCTAGTTGAAAATATGAAACTAGCTAAAAAAAGAACTAGTGCTAAAACCAGGCTGACCATCAATGAGAGCAGTACCCCGTGCAATATCCTACCTAATTCAAACGTAAACAAATTATTTGGGGAACTTAAAATCGTTTTATATTCAGTACTAGCTTTTTCATGACGATCAACCAGACCGATGATCAAGGCTAAATATAAGTTAAAATATAAAAAACTCCACTGGTTAGTCGTACTTTCAATCACATAACCCGTTGAATTGAAAAATAGCATAGTGAAAATAATAATCAAAAGTGGAAAGACAAGTGTGATTGATCTAATTAGTGTTCGCTTGTCTTTAAGAATTTCATTTACTAGAACATCAAACATTCAAAGCACCAGCCTTTGCCAAAGTTGAGTTAAAAAGCTTCTCCAAATCAGTTTCATGATCATATTCTTGCTCCAGGAGAAGCTTGCCACCACCAATAATGCCAATATTATCAGCTAAATGTTCTACTTCAGATAACATGTGACTAGAGATAATAATTGTCATTTTCCTATGTTTGAATTCAGCAATCAGTTCGCGCAATTGTTGAATTCCAAGTGGATCAAGACCATTAGTTGGCTCGTCTAAAATTAAAAGCTTAGGGTTACCAACTAGAGCCAGACCAATTCCTAGACGCTCTTTCATTCCTAAAGAAAAATTCTTAGCTAACTTTTTCCCGGTGTTAGCGAGCCCAATGGTTTGCAGGATATTGGGAATTTCACTTTCTGCAGATCCTCGTAAACGACAAATTACTTGTAAGTTTTCTTGGGCGGTCAAATTACCATATAAAGGAGCATTTTCAATTAAACAGCCAATGTTTGCCAAGTCAGCCCTTGTCCATTCGTGCCCCGCAAATTCGACACGACCACTTGTAGCGGGAATCATTCCAGTTAAAATTTTCATTAAGGTAGTTTTTCCAGCTCCATTAGGACCAAGAAGGCAATAAACTTTGCTTTCCGGAACATGCAAATTAATATCATTAAGCACTTGCTGATCTTTAAACTTCTTCACCAGTTGATGTGTTTCAATTAAATTAGTCATTATTTGCTCTCTCTTCGCACTAAATTTAGTTTTATACTTTTCTATATTTATTAATAATAATTTAGTACAATAATATCATTTTATTTTAATTATGAGAATGACTTTAAAATAAAAAAGCCGCTTTTTTACAAGCTGCTTTTAATCTAATTATTTAGTTTTTCCGGCCGTTAATTCTCCTCGCTGAGCAAATTCAACGTAAAGTTTATTATCAGAAACTGATAACCCTTCAATTTCTCTTTTAACATGCAATCGGTGAGTTTTTAAATACGTTCCATCTCTAGCAAGTTTAAAAATCAAGTCATTAAAACCAAGATAAAATTGATCGTGTCGTTTATCATAGGTAAAACCTTGAACAGGCGAATGATTGCTTACAAAATTACCCTTGGTGGCTCCTACTTCTTCTGGAGTCCATGTATCACCATTGCGGGTCATTTTCCAGTATTCATAGCAATTGTTGCGACCATTATGAAATGAACAGTACATGATATGATCGTTAGGAAAAGTAGCATTATGAATATAGCGTGGTGCTTTACCATTCCAAATTCGGAAACTCCAAATTTGCCTAACTTTCATATCTGATTTACGAATCTGAAAAATCTCTTCTGATTCGTTAGAATTTTTTGATTTATTATTATTAGCTATCACATAGATATATTTAGATGATGAACCAATTGCTTGTCCATGACCTAATTTTATGTAAGGACTCACTTTGATATGCGCAGCATATTTTTTAAAAATAGACCATTTGAGGCCAGGCAAATTCTGGGCTGCATATTTGCCAATATGCTTCAAATTATACGAAACTAAGTGGCCATATTGGTCATTACTGGAATTAAAAACGGCAACAGTGAAGTTGGAACCTCGGACAGTTATTCCTTCCGGAATAATACCAACTTGTCCCATCCGATCAGCCGCTTTATTGTAATCTAGACTAACAAAGCGAGGTTGAAACATCTTAGTCTTAAGGGTCAGACCCTTAGATTTGAAGGTATTAGGTCGAGTCTCAAAGGTGAAATTATGAGCGGCGTTCCAATTTCTCGACGTGGAAATCGAACTACCCTTCCAGGTCCTAACTTCTTTTGGACCAGGCATTAACGGTTTATTTGCCTTAGCAATTCCTTCATTTTTATCAGAGCGGACCGTTACGTCCGCTTGCGCTTTAGCCTTGCCATAGCGATAAGTCACTGTGGTAGTTCCGGGTTTATCAGAATAAATGATCGGAGTTGAAAGATAAACTTTCCTAGTATCAATTGCTGTTCCAGCACTATTAGTCACATAATTAATCGCATCTTCAGGATTAAAAGAAAAATAGGGATTCTGCACTAGACTTACCTTTTTGGCAACAGAAATTTTATTTCTGGCAAAATATTTCTGATTAACCCAGCCGACTGGACGTCCATCAACAATAATGTTCCAGTACTTTCCCTTTTTGGTAGTAACTGATTTTTTTGATTGAATTTGGGCATGCTTAAAATACTTAGTGGTGGTGAATTTAGCCGACGGACCTTTTTTAGATATGTGATGATAAACTGGGTACTTGCCTTTTCCTGCAATTTTAGTAACAGCTTTATGATAACTTTTGGCACTTACCTTTGATAAATTACACCCACAAAATAAGCTAATCATGACAGTTAAGGTCATAATTAGCAGCCTACTTTTCAACTTTTGGTTCATCAATTACTCTACCTTTCCGAAAAAAATATATTAATACTAGTCTCACACTTTTAACGAGCTAAAGCAAATTACTAAAGGGTTGCCTAAGTTATCTTTTTTAAAAGATTAGCTTTTAAGCATGCTGTAGGTTATAATAATCAGGTTATTATATTTTTCTTTAGGGAGAATAAGATTAATGGATAAATCACAAAAAAATTCTAAGAAAATGATGTGGACCACACTGGCAACGATGGCCTTCTCCATAGTTTGGAGTTTCGGTAACGTTGTTAATGGGTTCATTTATTTTGACGGTACAAAAGTAATTCTTAGCTGGATTATTATTTTCCTACTGTTTTTCATACCATACTCACTGATGGTTGGGGAACTAGGCTCTGTCTTTAAAGACTCAGAGGGTGGAGTTTCCTCATGGATTAATGCTACTCTTGGAGCAAAGTGGGCATATTATGCTGGTTGGACTTTTTGGGCTGTTCACGTTGTATATATTTCCAGTAAAGGTACTGGTGGATTAAGAGGAATGGCCTGGGGCATCTTTGGTAACACGAATTGGTATGACAGTTTGCCAACCACTGTTACTCAACTTGCCACTTTAGCTGTCTTCCTCTTCTTCTGCTGGGTTGCTAGTCGTGGCTTACCAGTTATTAAAACATTGTCAACCATTGCTGGTTCTTCAATGTTCATCATGTCTATTTTATTCATTATCATGATGTTTGCGGCACCGATAATTAACCCACATGCCGGTTTTAACACCATTAGCTGGAATTGGAAGAATTTTGTACCAGACTTTAATGTTAAGTATTTTACTTCTTTATCAATTTTAGTATTTGCGGTTGGAGGAGCTGAAAAGATTTCACCTTATGTCAATAAGTTGAAAGATCCCGCACGTAACTTTCCTAAATCAATGTTAGGCTTAGCTGCAATGGTAATGATTTCTGCTATTTTAGGAACAATTGCTTTAGCCTTAATGTTTGATCCTAAAGTTGTAAACAACAATTTAAATGAATACATTTCAAATGGACCTTACATGGCTTTCAATAAGCTAGGCGAATACTACGGTGTTGGTGGACTGTTCATGTATATTTACGCTTGGTGCAATGTTATCGGACAATTTTCAGCATTGGTTATTAGTATCGATGCCCCGCTACGTATTCTTTTGGGCAGCAAAGAAGCGAAAGATTACATTCCTAAAAAACTGCTAAAAATAAACAAACACGGCGCATATATTAATGGTATTTGGATGGTTGTCTGCCTTTCAGGGGGTTTAATTGTCTTACAGGCAATTATGCCTAATGCTCAAGCGATCATGGCACAATTAGTTAAGCTAAACTCGATTGTAATGCCAATGCGCTACCTGTGGGTTTTCATTGCTTATATTGCTTTACGTAAACAAGCAAAAAAATTCCATAACGGTCAAAATTATGAAATGACCAAACACCAGGGTTTAGCATATACTCTTGGATTTTGGGGGTTACTTGTTACAATTGCATGTTGCTTAATGGGAATGTATTCTCCTGATCCATTCACTTTAGGCTTAAACATTGCAACACCAATTGTTTTATTATTGCTTGGTATGATCTTGCCATCAATTAAGCATCACCAAGATGCAAAGGCATAATTTATCAGTTAGACAAGTTAAAGGCCGCCTTCTAAGGTGGTTTTTTAATATCGTGACAAATACACCATCTTAAAAAGATTAAGTGAAAACTATTTTAACAAATAAAAAACACAATTCTCGTTAGTAGGAATTGTGTTTTTTTAATTAATCTACCTCAGATAGATTTGCTTTTATTTAATTTGACCAGCAGTTAATTCTCCACGTTGAGCAAATTCTACATAAAGCTTATTACCAGCTGCTGATAATCCTTCAATCTCACGTTTAACGTTAAAATGATAGGTTTTCTTATACGTACCGTTTTGGTCAACTCTGAAAATATAATCATTAAACCCGATATAGAATTGCTTACGGTTCGAATCATAAGTAAAACCTTGAACAGGTGAATGATTACTTACAAAATTACCCTTGGTGGCTCCTATTTCTTCTGGGGTCCAAGTATCACCATTTCTGGTTACTTTCCAGTATTCATAATAGCCGTTGCCACCATTATGGAATAAGCAGTACATGGTATTATCACCATCAAACGTAGCATTATGAATATAGCGTGGGAAAGCTCCACTCCAAATTCTAAAACTCCAAATCTGATTAATCTTCATATCCGATTTACGAATTTGAAAGATCTCTTCTGACGCATTAGAATTGCTTGCAGTATTATTATTAGCAATAACATAAATATAATCAGTCGAAGAGCCAATAGCCTGTCCGTGACCTAATTTGATGTATGGGCTAACTTTGATATTTGAGGCATAGCGTTTAAAGGTAGACCATTTTAGATTTGCTAAGTTTTGGGCAGTAAACTTATTAACGCGATTTAAATTGTAAGTCACTAAGTGACCATTTTGATCATGACTGGATTTAAACAGAGCAACAGTGAAATCAGAGCCGTTAACAGAAATACCTTCAGGTATTACACCTACTTGGCCCATTTGATCTCCGGCTTCATGATATCCTAGGCTGACAAATCTTGGTTGGAACAACTTGGTTTTTAAGGTTAAGCCATTTGCACGAAAAGTATTTGCCTTAGTTTCTGAAGTATAGTGATGCGCAGGATTCCAGTTTCTAGAAGATGACTTTGAACTACCCTTCCATGTTGCTACTTCTTTTGGACCGTTCTTTGGTGTTAAAGCTGCTCGACTGATACCCTCATTTTTATCATCACGCACGGTCACATCTACACTAGCCTTAGCCTTGCCATATTGATATTCAATAGTAGTCTTTCCAGGAGTTGCAGAACTAACACTTGCTTTGGATACATTTACTTTACCAACATTAACTGCAGTACCAGCACCATTAGTCACGTAATTAATTGCATCCCTGGTCTTAAATGAAAAATCACTATTTTGAACTAAACTAATTTTTTTAGCCACAGAAATTTCATTTCTTGCAAAAAAGTTTTGGTTTACCCAGCCTACCGGACGACCATCAACGATAATTTTCCAAAATGTTCCCTTTTTTGTCGCTAACGACTGCTTTGACTGAATTTGGCCATGCTTCAAATATTTAGTCGAGGTAAACTTACCTGCTGGACCATTCTTGGTTACACGATGATAAACAGCAAAATTACCATCTCCTGCAATCTTAGTTACAGCTTGATGGTAGCTTCTTGCCTGAATATTTGAATTATTACTCCCCACAAAAAATAAGCTAACTGCAACTGTAGCGCTAGCAATTAGTAAATTATGCTTCAATTTTTTTCTCATCTACTTTTTACCTTCCTATAAAACTATAAATATAGTTTTGCACTTTTATATGACTAAAGCAATAGTTATTAAATCAAATTAGCAGAAAAATTCTGTTTAATTGCTAGCCATATTGATAACGAGCTAGAATTAGCTCAAATATTTTGATCAGTAAACTAAAAAATAATTAAACTGATTATGTAGAATCAGCTTTTTTCTGTAATTTAATGCTAAACTAGGTGTAAAAAGTCTGAGGAGATGATCTTCATGTCGAAACATTTAACAGAAGCAGAAAATTTATTGCGCCAACATAATTTAAAGGTTACCAAGCCTCGTTTAAAAATCTTACAATACTTAATGTCGCACCATAATCATCCCACCGCTAGTACTATTTTTCAGGCAATCAGTGGTAACGAACCTACTTACCGTGCTACTGTTTATAATACTTTGAATAAACTAGTCGATGCAGGAATAGTGATTGAAATTAAGAATAGTGATGATTCTCTTCATTATGACTATTTTGTAGAACCCCATTTTCATATCATTTGTAAACAATGTGGCAAGATTGCAGATGTTTATTATCCAGATTTTGAAACGGTTGAAAATCGAATGCGCGCTGAGGCAGAAAAACAAACAGGTTTTATTACATCTGCAAGTCACCTGGAGATTTTTGGTATTTGCCCAGATTGTCAAAAAAAGAATAATAAAAGCAAGAACTAACTGTTCTTGCTTTTTACTTTATTCAAATTAATCGATTTTCATACTTACTAACAATTCAGCTCTTTGAGCTAAATTAACATATAATTGCCCGTTATTAACCGAAATTCCTTCAATCTCGCGGCCTGTATCAAATGAATAATGATCTTTTAATGTGCCGTCACGACCGATCTTAAAGATTAAATCATTAAAGGCAAGATAGAAGTTCTTATGTTCAGGATCGTAGGTAAATCCTTGAACAGGAGAGTTGTTATTAACAAAATTACCATCTGTTTTTCCAACTAATTTTGGATACCAGTTGTCACCAGTACGAGTTAATTGCCAATATTCGTAGCGATTATTCTTAACATCGTGATAAACAGTATACATTTCATAATCATTCATCACAACACCGTTATGGAAGTAACGTGGATTGTCTTGGTCGCCAACCCAAGTCTTAATGGTCCAAATCTTATTAATTTGCAAGTCGCTCTTCCGAATTTGTAATAATTCTTCAGAATCACTGCTCTCCTTCAAGGTATTATCATTGTTCAAGACGTAGATATATTTGTCACTTGAACCCATAGCTTGACCGTGGCCAATCGGAATATAAGGACTAACTTTAACGTGCTTTACATAATTGTTAAAATCCTTTTGTGACATATCAAGTAAGTATTGAGCGTTATAAGGACTAGTTAGTTTATTTAAATCATAACCTACAATATGGCCTGACCTTAAATATGTATGGCTTAATAAACTAGTATATGCCCATCCCTTTGACACAGTAACGCCTTCTGGGATATGACCTACACGGTTAATATTATCATCACTAGGGTCTTTAACACTGAGTAAAACTGGTTGATAGAATTTAGTCTTTAGCGTTAAATTACCGCTTGTCAAAGTGTGTTTTTCAGTTTCCGGAGAATATTCAGTTGGACTAACATAATTAACTGAAGAACCATAGTGTGTTTTCCATGCTTGATGGTCATTAGTACCTGGTTGAGCTGGTAAACTGTTAGTTACGTCTGGGTCGGCAATTCCCTCTTTAGTACTCTTTCTGACAGTAACTTTAACAGTAGCAGTAGCCTTACCATATGTATATTTTACTTTATAAGTTTTTGGAGTAGCACATGGTATGGTATCACGCGACACTTTGACATTATCATTGTCAATAACTGTTCCCATATAGTTAGTTGCATAGGAAATGGCATCTCTTGTAGGAAATTCATAGCCATCATTAAGAACTAAACTGACTGTTTTAGGGACAGCAATTTCATTTCTTGCAAAATAATTTTCATTGACATAGCCGACCTTACGACCGTCAACATAAATTCGCCAGTAGCGGTATTTCTTTGTTTCAATCAATTGGTCAGATTGAATGTGATTGTATTGGAAATTGATGCCGTCAGCGACTTTTTTGACAACCCTACCATTTTTAACATCTTGCCAAACTTTATAATTCTTATTGCCGGCAACTTTGGTCATCATGGCATAGCCAGTAATAATCTGTTTTGGCTTCTTTTTATTTTCTTTGTCTTCGTCGCCATTATCCCCATCATTAGGATTTTTCGGATTTGTCGGCGTTTTTGCATCCGTATTGTTATTACCATTGCCGTCGTCATCGTCAGCACTCTCACCATTATTTTCATTATTGTCAACTGTATCAGAGACAGAATTCTTATTAGAATTGTTTTGTGTTGGTGTTTGCTGCGTAGTACTGGAATCAGCTGCAACTGGAGTTGCACACAATCCAGTCGTTGCTGGTAAGCAGACTATCAATGCTGTCGTCATTGTTGCTATTTTTTTAATAAGCTTCAAAATTATTCCTCCAAAAATTTAGTTTACTCTTCGTATTATATAATAAGAATGTTGTAACTTAGAATACAAAATTAATACACTTTCATTGACAGGGTTTGATGTAAGTGATTTAATTAGCACTGTACTTATTAGAGTGCTAATAGATATGAATTTTAATTCAGGAGGTAAAAAAATGCTTGTACCTACAGTTATTGAACAAACTGCCCGTGGCGAGCGTGCTTATGACATATACTCACGCTTGTTAAAAGATCGAATTATTATGCTTAGTGGTGAGATTAATGATGATATGGCCAATTCAATTATTGCACAATTATTATTCCTTGATGCCCAAGACAATACGAAGGACATTTCATTATACATTAATTCACCTGGCGGTGTAATTACATCTGGTTTGGCAATCATGGATACCATGAACTTTATCAAATCAGATGTTTCAACTATTGCTATTGGTATGGCCGCATCAATGGCATCAATTCTTTTGACAAGTGGAGCTAAAGGTAAGCGCTTTGCTTTACCAAACTCAACTGTCTTGATTCATCAGCCTTTGGGCGGTGCACAAGGTCAGCAAACCGATATTCAAATTGCAGCCAATGAAATTTTAAAGAGTCGTGAAAAGATTAATAAGATTTTACACGAAACAACTGGTCAGCCACTAGAAAAAATCCAAAAGGATACCGAACGTGATAATTACCTGACTGCACAAGAAGCAAAAGATTACGGTTTAATTGACGAAATTATGGTTAATCAAAAAAAATAGTACAATAGTTTTAAAAACTAGTTTAAACTTTAATAAAAGAAGGTAACTCACTACATGGTGATTTACCTTCTTTTTAGTTTTACTTTCTTTTACACTTTTAATCAAAGTATACAGTTAAAACTAATTATTTATTTTAACTAAATTAGTTCCTGCAAGTTACTTTAAATCGGGCAGCTAAAAAAGATCATTTAAGCTATACATTATCTTGAAAAAACAGCTCATTATTGTTAGTAATAATGTTCTTGCCTTCTTGATTCTTACTAATATTTTTCTTTTACCCAGTGTCATTTAAGCTATAAATGTAACTACTTTTTACATAACTTGCTATAAAAAGTACTTTAATAACTATATTTTTATTTAATTATTAAGAAGTACTTTTACGACGAAACTATTAAAAATATCTGTTATTAATTATTCAATTCGGTCATACCATCGGTGTTCTTACCGCGAGAGTGATAGTGATCAATAATTCCAAGCTTTTTAAAAATTGTTTGTTTGTAAGCAATTTCTGCGTTCCATTCCACTGTTTCTAAAACTTCTGTCGCAGCATGCAAATCTGTTTCAGTAATCAAAACCCCGTGACTGTTTAACAAAAAAATGTTCTCTTTTGCGTCTTTACCCAACTTTACTAATTCGTTATGAACTAAATCTGCAAGTTCTTTGCTACATGCTTCTCGATATGGTAAACATTTAATTTTACCTAATGGGACATTGAAGGACGTGATTTCGGTTAAATTAGGCATATCTTGTCCTAAAGTGGCCCAAAACATGCTTTTTGGTGCATGTGAATGATAAACAACTCTAATTTCCTTATTTGCCTCATATGCTCCAATATGCATATTAATTTCTCGTGTTAATCGACCTTCTCCGGCTAATTTCTTACCAGTCGCTAGATCTACGACTAAAACTTGTGATGCATTCAACTTCGAAAACCAAGCTTCTGACATAAATGTAGGTGTCATAAGGAGATAGTCATGACCAGAATAGTAGGTCTGATCATCATATGAAAAAGTCTCATCGGGAGTAATTTTTACCGAAATGTTTCCCCCAGCCACATTAGTCATTTTTCTATTAAACATTTCTCTAGCAACTTCTGCAACATCTTTTCTCTCATTTTCAAATGGAAGACGTTCCTTAGTTATATCATAGTTTTCAATCATTCTACTTTGCTCTTTTCTTTCATAGCTCTATATCGTTCACGTTTTTTATATGCCTGTTGGTATTGTTTTTCTCGTTTGCTATTATATTTTTCAAAAATAATTGGATCACCAAATTTTGCAATGTAGATTCCAAACAAAATAACAGCTATACATCCTGGAGTATTATGTGTAAGTATTGCCTGAACAGTTAAAAGTATGTTGACAAATAATGCTAAATACCACCCAATTCTGGCTATTATTTTTTTATCGGAAGTAGCCTTATTGTTCATTAATTATGCACCTTACTTTCGACTATAATTACTAAAATCAGCTTGATTTATATCTTTTATTTGAAAATCTGGTTTTCGATAGACAGAAATTTTACTTTTATGAGCATTAGCAAAATCAACACCATCAATACTATCAATATTCCAGTTACTATCTTCATTTAAGTTTTCTGAAGAAGTAGGAGTGCTTTCGTTGCTTTCAATATTATTAAGACTAAAAGCATAACGTTTGCTTGGTAGCGCAATTTTCATTTGATCTTTATAAAGCCAAATGAAAATAATTAACCAAGCAATAGCTCCTAATATTGCCCACCATTTACCGTTAAATGCCTGAGCAAAAAGCAAACGAAAGTCAGGTCCTTCAAACGTAGACCATGAAAGCTGTTGTCCTGCTTTTACATGAACAGCACCGGTTGACTTAGCTAAATTAGTAATCACTGGAGCAAAATAAGTAGCTCCATAAAGGAAAATTGGTGTAGTAATGACTCCAAGAGTGAGCATCCGCCATAAATTAGCACCCGTTAAAAGTAGTGCAGCAACAACAAAAGATAGATTAATAATTCCTGCAAACGGTAAAACCGTATTTCCTGGTAGTACCATTGCCATTATTAGCATTACTGGAACTAAAATGATAACCGTAACCCAGAGTTCATTTCTTCCTGCCAGAATTGGCCAATCTAGACCAATGAAAACTTTCCGTCCTTTAAAATGCTTTTTCATCATATCATTCATTGCACTTGCAATTGGATTAAGAGCCTCCATGAATAATTTAGAGATCATTGGAAACATCGTCATAGCTGCAGCAGCCTCAATTGCAAGCTTTAATGAGCCAGATAATGAATAACCAGCTCCAAATCCTAATAGAACACCTATGATTGCCCCCATTACCGAGTTATCTGCGAATATACCAATCTTCTTTTGAATAGCATTAGCATCTGCTGGCCTATTCATTATTGGAATAAAGTCAAGAAGTTTATTAAGTGGCATCAGTATAACCGCAAATAAAGTAACAAAGTGTGGAACAGTAACTCCGGGAATCCCTGTCAAGTCTTCAATGTGCCGCTGCCACATATCTCCAGCTTTTAATTCAAGAACGATCTGAATACTAGCTACCAAGAAGCCGTAAAACGCGTTATTAGTAAAGTACAATACTACAACATAGGTAAAGATTTTATTCCAAACGTTCCACATATCAACGTTTAATGTTTTTGTCCAATTAAATGTCAGCATGACAAAGTTAATTAATAATAATAGTGGAAAAAATAAGAACGCAGTTTTATACGACCAAGTAATGGCAGCTACACCTGGCCAGCCTTGGTCAATAGCATTTAGGCTTAAGTGCATCATTTTTGACATTGATTGTGCAGCTGGTGAAATCGAATCTGTCATGTAGTTAACAACCAAAGTCATTCCACTAAAAGCAACACCTAAAGTCAAAGAAGCTTTAACTGCTTTACTAAGTTTCAATCTAGCTATCATAGAAATAATAAACATGATTAACGGGACAAAGACTGCAGCACCTAAGTTAAGAACGTAGTTAACTATGTTTTTTAGTATTTCCATTTACAATACACCTCCTTTGATTACGACTTGCTTTTCAAATTCATCATCGCATTAACTAACTCTTGGTAAGTTTGACTTCCCTTTGAGCCAGTTAAAATATCAACACCATTTACTTCAGGTATCCCTTCTTTCTTGCAAATAGCATGAATCTCCGGTGTTGGTTTTGCTAGCCAAACATAGATATCATAATTTGGTAGAACGCTAGCTAACTGTTTAAAATCTGTAGCCTCTACTTCGACCCCTTTTACAGCATGCTCTTCTAAAAATGACTTTACTGTACCAACAACTGTTTCACTAGTGGCAATCCCACTCCCACAGGCAACAACAATCTTTAACATAATTCTCTCCCTTAAAATCGTTCAACTAAAAATTGATATACGTCACTAGGATCTTCAAGCATCTTAAAACTATTAACAAAAGTTTGATCATTCATTAATTGCATGAATCGTTGCAATAGCTTAACTTGTAAATCTTGCTCTTCACTAGTAATTCCCAAAAAGAAAAAATTCTTAACTGACATTACTTCATCAGTTCCCATTTGCTTCATCGGTATATTTTTTAAAGTTTTAACAACTGCAATAAATGCTTGATTAACATTTTCTGGATTGGCATGAGGCAAGGCTATTGGTAAAAAATTAGTCTTGAGTCCTGTTGGGAATTCGTCCTCTCGTTTAGAAAGAGCATTAAAATAGCTATCTTTAACAATGCCATAATTATTAAGTTTTTGAGCAATTTGAAAGTATAAACTTTCTCGGTCCTTTGCTTCAACATTCCAAAAAATTAATTTCTTGTCGAATAAATCAGAATAACTATCCATTTTATCCTCCTTTGTTCAAATGTTCGAATATTTTTGGTTTTTATAGCCGGCTGATTAAAATTATAAAACGCTTTCAGTATTAATTCAACAGTATTTCATAAATATTATCCAAAAATATTTGTTCAACTTTATTCATAAATAAAGTACTACCTTCATAACAAAAAGATAGTGGTTTAAATCTGTAAACTAATTTAAACTTATTAAGCGAATCGAAACGTTATAATATTTCTAAAAATAAAAAGTATCTTAATTACTTTTTACGATAAATATTTACATTAATGTAATATAAATTTAGCCACGAAGCTCAATAATTAATAGGAGGAACAAGATTGAACTTATCAAAAGCAGATCGGTTACAGAAAATAGTTGAAATCTTAGCAACAACTAAAAAATTAAGTACCAAAAAATTACAGCATGAAATGGACATTAGTACATCAACCCTACGGCGAGATTTAATTAGTTTACAAGCAACAAATACAATTAATTGGACTCATGGCTATGTTAGTTTGCTTGAAAATTCAAACGTTGAAATTGCTTATGCCACTCGTAAAAGTGAAAATGTAATTATCAAAAACAAGCTTTGCAAGTATGCTGCTGATATAATTACAGATGGTTCAGCAATTTTTTTAGATGGTTCCTCAACTTTAACTTTTTTACCAAAATATTTTGCCGGAAAAATTAATTTACAAGTTATTACTAATAATATTAATATTGCTGATGAGGTTTCACAGCTGAGAAATATTGGTATTTCCGTTTTAGGTGGACAAATTTCATATCGATCAAATGCAATCTTGGGCCCAAAGGCCATAGCCGATCTTAATCAAAATTATCGACCAAATTTAGCCTTTTTATCTTGTAGTTCAATTGATAACAAAGGTATTTATATGAAGGACGAAGAACAAACTTTTATGAAAAAGGCAGCAATTAATTGCGCCCAAAGGACCATCTTACTGGTTGACCATACTAAGTTTGGTAAAAGCGATTATATTCTACTGTCGGATTTTAATTCAGATAATATTCAGACTATAATTACTGACAAAATGCCACCTAAATATATTTCAAACAGCATTGCTAAAAATGGAATTGATTTGATTGTAGCTAATTAATCAAAATGACAATTTAATAGCACAATCTATTTTTGGTTTTCTTCAGCCTGTATTTTTAAAAGGATTATGAAACACTTTTAAAGCAAACAAAAAGGAGGAGAGAAAATTTCTCTACCTCTTTTTGTTACTCATTTAATGTTTCAGCAATCTCATGCAGTTTGGCAAACCGGTGGTTAGCACCCGACTTCGAAATTGGTCCATCCGGTACTTTTTCGGCTACTTCTTTTAAAGAGAGTTCCGGGTTCTGTAATCGCAGACGTGCTATTCCCTGTAACTTTTCGGGAATGTTTCCTAAGCCAATTTTATTATCAATCAGCTCGATGTCTTCAACTTGTTTGGCAGCGGCGTTAGCTGTTTTCTTTAAATTAGCAGTATCGCAATTTACTAATCGATTAACTGAATTGCGCATATCACGCATTATTCTGAGATCCTCAAAAGAAAGCATGGCATTGATTGCACCAGTTATATGTAAAAAATCACCAATTTTTTCAGCTTCTTTTAAGTAGACGATATAACCCCGTCGCCGCTTAGTTGTTTTCGCATTAAGATTAAAATAATGATTCATTAGCTTAAGCAGATCATTATTATGATCCTCATAAGCAGAATATATTTCAAGGTGGTAACGACTTGTTTCAGGGTTATTAACGCTGCCACTGGCCAAAAAAGCACCTCGCAAATAAGACATAGCACCTTCACGCGAATTAATAATTCTTTTGGGAATACGGGTAATTAATCCTGCCTCGGGAGTTAAAATTTCCAAATTTGTCAGAATTTCCTTAACGTGATTTTGCAGCCGAACCAAGTACTGATTGTTTTTCTTAAGCTTCATTCTTCGTGAAACTATTAATAATGGTTCGACCTTATATGCGGTTTTAACTAAAGAAAAAATGCGACGCGCAATTGCCGGGTTTTCGGTCGTAATATCAAGGCTAAACATGTGATCATGAAAGTTTAAAACGCCGTTCATTCGCAAGAATGCCGCTAACTCAGCTTTTGCATGCTCAGGATGAATTGGTAGCGACGTTAACTCCTTCTTTACCTTGCTCGCATAGCTTGCCATTAACTAATCCGTTCTCTTTCTGCGGGACATTGCCGCAAACGCCCGATTAATAATTTCTTTAGCCACTTTTTGCCCATCGTGAAAAACAAGGCCACTTCGCTGATCAATAAAATCATCGGTAATGACGCGGCACCCTTGTTGCCGTAAGCCAGCATAATCATTTTTAACTGGCTCGATATAAGCATCGTAATCATCCGGGTCAAATTTTGACATATCAATCTTGGCCCCATTAACCAATGTTGTATTGATATAATGACCACCAAGATGATTATTAATTACAGATACATGGTCACAATCAGAGAAATGATCTGTTTCACCAAGCTGAGTCATAATATTACAAATATAAATAACTTCAGCTTGCGTCTTCTTAACAGCCTCACCTAAATTGGGAATCATTAGGTTCGGCAAAATTGAAGTAAACAAACTTCCCGGTCCCAAAACTACGGCATCAGCCTGCATTATGGCATCTAAAACGGGCGAAACGGCTTCTGGCTCAGAAGTAGAATTTGTATCAGTTACCCAAACACGCTTAATCCGTTTATCTTTATTAGTTATCTCCTTTTCCCCTGCTTGAACTGTGTCATCAATAAATTCAGCATTTAGTGTCAGGGGTTCATTTGAAGCTGGAAAAACATGACCATCCACTCGCATCATACGTGATAAAGATTGCACGGCATCAAAAATATTGCCATGCAT
Source organism: Lactobacillus sp. B4005 (assembly GCF_026536045.1). Taxonomy (NCBI): domain Bacteria; kingdom Bacillati; phylum Bacillota; class Bacilli; order Lactobacillales; family Lactobacillaceae; genus Lactobacillus; species Lactobacillus sp. B4005. The sequence goes on along the minus strand of NZ_JAFNOZ010000001.1, from coordinate 205,265 downwards.
TTCATTTAACGCTGCGATAATTAAATTACCAATCGCATGCCCGGAGAAAAATGAATCTGATGAATCAAACCGATATTGAAAAATATCTTTTTCTTCCTGAGGAATATCACTTAATGAAACTAAGACATTTCTAATATCGCCAGGTGGAACAACGTTAATAAAGTTTCTAATCGAACCAGACGAGCCACCATCATCCGATACAGTAACGATGGCAGTAATCTGCGCATTTTGATCCTTTAAGGCGTTTAAAACTACTGGTAAGCCAGTACCGCCACCAATAACAACGATTTGTGGTCTTCTGCTTTTAGTAACTCTAATTATTTTAGAATCTTCATAGGTCATTTTTTCACCTTTTTCTAGTGTAGCGACTAATTTCGCGGTGCGTAATATCAACTGAATAATTTTGGGATAAATCATGAGCAAGCTGCTGGGCAATTGCGACGCTCCGATGCTGACCACCAGTACAACCAATCGCAATTGTTAATTTACCCTTGCCTTCTTTAATATATCCGGGCACAGCCGTTTCCAGTAAATCTAATAACTTCTTGTAAAAGACTTTTGTTTCGCTTTTTTCCATTACATATTTGGCAACACGCTTATCTAAACCAGTAAACGGTCGCAATTCAGGAATATAAAACGGATTGGGCAAAAAACGAACATCCATAACGATATCCGCATCGATTGGCATACCATACTTAAAACCAAAGGACAGGACTTCAATCGAAAATGGTTGTTTTGCCTTACCACTAAACTCATCAAAAAGTTTCTGCTCAAGCTCTTTGGGCTTCAAATTAGAAGTGTCAATAATATCATTGGCCCGATTTTTTATTCCCGTTAATATTCGACGCTCCTCGATAATTGCATCAAGAAGTCTACCACTTCGAGCTAGTGGTGGAACTCTTCTTGTTTCTTTATAGCGGGCAACAAGGGTATTATCTGAAGCATCTAAAAAAACAATCCTTGTTTGAACGCTACTATTATCTTCAAGTGAGTTTACTTCGTTTAACAAATCCTTGTAAAAATTTTTAATTCTAAGATCAACGACAACTGCCACCTTTTTAAAGTCATCTGAATTAACGATTAAATCCCAAAAACTGGAAAGAAGCGTTGGTGGTAAATTATCTACAACGAAATAGCCCATATCTTCAAGAGCATGCGAAGCCACCGTTTTACCAGCACCACTCATACCTGTAACGATTAATAATTGCTTTTTATTGACAGACATATGCTATCCCCCTATTGATATAATTATAACATACCGGGTGTTTCATAACTTTTCTGGGCAAAAAAAAAGTCCGCTAGGAACTTTTTCTTTGTCTTTTTTATCTACGGGCAAATGCCGCAATTACTTCACCTATTCCGAAAATCAATAGCCATAATGAAACTAACCAGATTAACGTTAAAGCTGACAATGCTGGGTTAAACATTAAACTAATTGCGATTAATAATCCGAAAATATTCAAAATAATATTAATCCAAAAGTAAAAACCCGAAATATCTCGTAAATGCCACGAAAAAATAATTCCAGAAATTGAATCAAATAGGAACCAAAATGCAAATAAATATGCAATTGTTAGTCCAGCAGCATCGTATGAATAGAGGAATAGAACACCGATAATGATATCCAATACCCCAGAAACAATTGAGAGCCAGCTAAATGAAACAAAATAGCGAAAACGGCTATAAAATGCCAACCAAACAAATCCTTGTACAATCGATACAATTGCAAACAACAATACAAATGCATGTAATGCCTTGCCTGGATGACGGATTAAAAATAGCCCTGCTATGATCATTAAAATACCAGAGATTAGTGCGGCCCAGTTAAAGCCACGGTTTTCCCTGTAATTTGAAAAATTATCCATCTTTCTTCCTCCCTGACCGTTATTTTACACTTTTTGAATAAGAATAAATACTATTTATTATCTTTTTTAACGGTCTGCTTAGTTAATGCCGTATCGCGTTTAAGCACGGGAGCAAGATATTGTCCGGTAAAGCTTTCCTTAACTTTTGCCAGTTGTTCTGGCGTACCTGTAGCAACTATATTGCCACCGCCTTCGCCACCTTCTGGGCCTAGATCAATTAACCAATCAGCATTCTTAATTACATCAAGATTATGTTCAATAATTAAGACGGTGTTACCTTGATCAACTAAACGCTGCATGACATCAAGAAGACGCTTAATGTCATCTGTATGTAATCCCGTTGTTGGTTCATCCAAAATATAGAAATTCTTACCTGTTGAAATCTTTTGTAGTTCAGCAGCTAATTTCATTCTTTGGGCTTCACCGCCAGATAAAGTCGTAGCCGATTGCCCTAATTTGACGTAGCCTAAACCAACATCAACTATTGTCTGCAATTTCCGCGCAATTTTAGGAATATTTTTGAAAAAGTCGCATGCTTCACTAATTGTCATATCGAGAACTTGTGCAATATTCTTTTTCCGGTAAGTTACCTCCAAGGTTTCGGAGTTATAGCGGTTGCCGTGGCAAACTTCACAAGGTACATAAACATCTGGTAAAAAGTTCATTTCGATCTTAATAATACCGTCACCACGACATGCCTCACAGCGACCGCCCTTAACGTTGAAAGAAAATCTCGCTTTTGTATAACCACGAAGCTTAGATTCATTTGTTTGCGCAAATAAAGCTCTAATATCATCAAACACACTAGTATAAGTAGCTGGATTACTACGAGGTGTTCGTCCAATTGGACTTTGATCAATATCAATTATTTTTTCAATATTTTTGTAACCAGCAATGCTGCGATATTTTCCCGGCTTAGTTTGATTACGATTTAATTTTTGTGCTAGAGCACGTTTAAGAATCATATTGACTAAAGTTGATTTTCCAGAACCTGAAACACCAGTAACAACAATCAACTTACCTAAGGGAAAGTCAACCTTAAGATTTTTCAGATTATTTTCTGCTGCACCAGTAATGGTAATCTTCTTACCATTGCCCTTACGTCTTTTAAGGGGAACTGGCACAAACTTTTTACCTGCTAGGTATTGACCAGTGAGCGATTTAGGATTCTTTTCAACTTCTTCTGGTGTACCGGCAGCCATTACTTCACCGCCATATGACCCTGCTCCTGGTCCCATATCAATTAAGTAATCGGCTTGCCTCATTGTCTCATCATCATGTTCGACAACAATTAACGAATTACCAAGGTCACGCATTCTCTTTAGAGCAGCAATGAGACGATCATTATCGCGCTGATGCAGACCAATTGACGGCTCATCAAGCACGTACATAACACCTGATAAGTTCGATCCAATCTGCGTTGCCAAACGAATTCTTTGTGCCTCACCACCAGATAAAGTATTAGCTGATCTTGATAAAGTCAGATAATCAAGGCCAACACTGTTCAAAAATGATAACCGATCGCGAACCTCTTTTAGGATTGGTTTAGCAATAATGCTTTTTTGCTCATTAAGCTCAATATTGTTAAAAAAGTCTAGTGCTTTATTGATCGAAAGTTCCGACGCCTCAGCGATATCTTTACCCATTACTTTTACGGCTAAGGCCTTCTGGTTCAACCTTTTTCCGTGACAAGTTCCACAAGTCATTTCCGTCATGTATTTTCCCATAATGTCACGCATGAACTTAGACATCGGGTTGACATAACGACGTTCAACATTTTCCATTACGCCTTCAAAGGGTGCTTTTGTATCTTTAACGCCAAATTCACCAGATAAATGAAAAGCAATTTCTTTTTTAGAACCATGCATCAGCATTTCTTTTTGCTTTTTAGTGAGTTTATTATATGGCTTATCCATTGGAATCTTTAAGCCTTGACAAGCTTGTTCAAGCATGCCCCCATAATATTTGGAGTTTTTCCACGGTACAATTGCTCCCTCAGCCAGCGTTTTACTTTTATCAGGAACAACTAGGTCTTCATCAACTGAACGCTTAACACCTAACCCATCACAGTCTGGGCAGGCACCAAATGGTGCGTTGAATGAGAATAACCGCGGTTCCATTTCGCCGACCGTAAAGCCACATTTTGGACAAGCATAATATTCAGAAAAGTTAAGCGTATCTCCTCCGATTATGTCAACGTTCATATAACCTTCAGATAGGCGCAAAGTGGCCTCTACTGAATCAAAAAGGCGTGAGCGAATGCCCTCTTTTACAATTAACCGGTCAACCACAATATCAATTGAGTGACGCTTGTTCTTATCCAAGTCAAAGTCTTCACCAATTTCATGCATTTCACCATCAATAATTACACGGACATAACCAGCTCGTTGTACACGTTTGAACACTTCCTTATGTGCTCCGCGCTTAGATCTGATTACCGGTGCCAAAAGCTGAATTCGTGTTCGTTCTGGCAAAGCCATGATGCGATTAACCATCTGCTCAACTGATTGCCGTTCAATTACTGTCCCGTCATTCGGACAAATTGGTTGACCAACACGTGCCCATAACAGACGCAAGTAATCGTTAATTTCAGTTACGGTTCCAACCGTGGAACGTGGATTATGCGATGTCGTTTTCTGATCAATTGAAATAGCTGGATTCAAGCCATCAATTGAATCAACATCTGGTTTATCCATTTGCCCTAAAAATTGGCGAGCATAACTGGATAATGATTGAACATAACGGCGCCGACCTTCAGCGTATAGGGTGTCAAAAGCAAGTGAACTCTTACCTGAACCCGACAAGCCAGTAATTACAACCATTTTATCCTTTGGAATCGATAGATTTATATCTTTTAAATTGTGCTCGCGTGCCCCGCGAATTACAATCTTATCACTTGCCATTTATTTTATTTCCCTTTTTAGTAACTGGTTTCCTAGTGGAACTTTCAAGCTCCATGATTGCATCCCTTAAGGTTGCCGCTCCCTCGAAGTCGAGTTTCTTCGCAGCTTCTTGCATCTGCTTGCGCAGATCCTTAATCATAGTCTTCTTTTGCTTAGCTGTTAGTTCATCAAAATTCAAGTCAGCAAAGCTGTCACTATCGCTAACTTCATCAGCCACCTTAGTTGCAGAAATAACATCACGAATTGGCTTAACGATAGTCTTAGGTGTTATACCGTGATCTTGGTTAAACTTAATTTGCAGCTTACGTCTTCTTTGCGTAGCATCAATGGCTTCGCGCATGGAATCAGTAATAGTATCAGCATACATTATTACTTCACCATCTGAATTTCGTGATGCACGTCCCATAGTCTGAACCAATGGCCGGTATGCCCGAAGAAAGCCTTCCTTGTCCGCATCAAGAATTGCCACCAAAGACACCTCTGGCACATCAATTCCTTCGCGAAGCAAGTTTATCCCGATTAATACATCATATTTACCTAACCGTAAATCACGCAATATTTGCATCCGCTCTAGCGTTTTAACATCCGAGTGCAGGTATTGAACTTTAATACCTAGATCCTTTAAGTAGTCTGTCAAATCTTCTGCCATTTTTTTAGTTAGAGTGGTTACAAAAACCCGTTCATTGCGGTCAATCCGTTTGTTAATTTCGCCTACAAGATCATCAATTTGACCTTCAACCGGTTTAACTTCAATTTTAGGATCAAGCAAGCCCGTTGGCCGGATAATTTGTTCGACTTTGTGATCAGTACGTTCTAGCTCATAATCACCGGGAGTAGCTGAAACATAGAGGATTTGATTAACGTGCTTTTCAAATTCATCAATTTTTAAGGGCCGGTTATCTAAAGCTGATGGTAAACGAAAACCATAATCAATCAAAGTCTTTTTCCGGTTACGGTCACCGTTATACATTGCCCGAATTTCAGGCATAGTGGCATGAGACTCGTCAATTAAAATTAGAAAATCATCAGGAAAGAAGTCAAGCAGAGTATAAGGCGGTTCGCCTTCTTTACGCCCTTCCATATGACGAGAATAGTTTTCAATACCGCTTGTGTAACCAACTTCTCCCATCATTTCCATATCAAAGGTAGTCCGCTGCTTAATTCGTTCAGCCTCTAAAAGCTTGCCCTTACCTTCAAAATCTTTTACTTGGAGTTTCATTTCTTTAGAGATTGCTTTGAGAGCCCGACGCATCTGTTCTTCGTTAGTCATAAAGTGCGTGGCCGGAAATAAGGAGATACTTTCGCGTTCACCAATTATTTCACCAGTTAAAGAATCAATTTCGACAATTCGATCAATTTCATCACCAAAAAATTCAATTCGGTAAGCATGATTAGAATTGCCGGCTGGAAAGACTTCAACTACATCCCCACGCACACGAAAGCGACCACGCTGAAAGTCAATATCATTACGATCATATTGAATGTTAACTAAATTACGCAGCAAAGTATTTCTGCCATAGTCATCACCCTCATGCACCGTAATCACACTGGCCGAATACTCTTTAGGATCACCCAACCCGTAAATACATGAAACTGAGGCAACTACAATAACATCGTTTCGTTCCATCAAATCACTAGTTGCTTGGTGGCGCAGTTGGTCAATTTCATCATTAATTGATGAATCCTTTTCAATATAAGTATCAGATTGCGGAACGTAAGCCTCCGGTTGGTAATAATCGTAGTATGAAACAAAATAGTCGACGGCATTATGAGGAAAGAATTCCTTAAATTCGCCATACAACTGTCCCACTAAAGTCTTATTATGTGAAATAACCAAAGTAGGTTTATTTAAATTGGCAATTATATTCGCCATTGTAAACGTCTTACCGGTACCAGTAGCACCTTCAAGAATTTGTTCTTCATATCCCTTTTTAAAACCACTTGTCAGTTTATCAATCGCCTGCTCTTGATCACCAGCCGGCTTAAATTTGGAGACAAGTTCAAATTTACGGTTATCTTGTCGTTTAATCATAGAAAAGCTCCTCGTAAAAAAGTTGGACAAAATAGCCCAACTTTTATTTTGCGTATTCTATTTTACTACATCGAACGTACTTTCGCACGTCTTTTGTCTTATTTCAATAACTGTGATAATGTTGCTTGATAATTTTCTGCTGCTTTTTCTGCTAAAGCAATAGTTGGCTTGTTTACACCCACATAAGCCTTAATAACCGGCTCTGTTCCTGAAGGACGTAAAGCCAGCCAAGTTTGATCTGACAAATAATATTTAAGAACATTTGATTTTGGCAGATCAGCTAACTCTTTTACCTGTCCAGCACTAAATTCCTTTTGTTCTAAAAAGTCCTGAATTTTTTTTACCTTAATTCCAGCTATTTCTGTCAGACGCTCTTGCCTTAGTTTGGTCATTAATTGTGCCATTTTCTTTTGACCACCAATTCCTGGCATTTCAATTGCACGAGTAATTTCAAAAGAAGTTCCGTATTTTTGCCAAATTTCAGTTAAGCCATCCAAAACTGTCATATCACGTGAAGCATAATAAGATGCAACTTCAGCAAACATTATTGCACCCTGCATGGCATCCTTATCACGGGCAAATGGCTTAAATAAATAGCCATAGCTTTCTTCAAAGCCCATTAAGAATCTACCATCATGTTCACGTTTCATGCGGTCTATTTCTTCACCAATAAATTTAAATCCGGTTAAAACTTCCTTAGTTCGGATGCCAAAATCTTGCGCAATTTTGCCCGGCATACTGCTCGAAACAATTGAAGTAACTAGTTCGTAGTCTGACGCTAATTGATTATTATCTTTCATATTTACTAAAAGGTAATAGATCATTAATGTTGCAATTTGATTCCCCGTCAAAACTTGGAAATCACCGTTTTTGGTTCTAACACATGCTCCCATTCGATCAGCATCAGGATCAGTTGCAATAATCAAATCGGCCTTTTTTTCATTTGCCAACTTAATTCCAGGATCAAAAACATCTCGGTATTCGGGATTAGGCTTTTTGGTAGTTGGAAATTCCGGATCAATAATTGATTGGCTTTCAACTGGAAAAACATTCGTAAAACCATTTTGCCGAAATGCTCGTTCATAAAGCATCTTACCGGTCCCATGTAAAGGGGTATAGATAATAGATAATTTTGGCGCATTATCCTTAATTAACTTGCGGTTAACGTTGACCCTCTTTAATTCAGCCAAATAATCTTCATCAATATTTTCCCCAATTAGTTCTATCAAGCCCTTGGCGCGCAATACTTCCACTTGCTGTGCTTTAATTTGAAAAAGATCTTTTACACTTTGAGCATAATGGAAAACCCGATCAGCGTCTTCTGGACCCATTTGAGCACCATCTTCGCCATAAACCTTATAACCGTTATATTGCTTGGCGTTGTGCGAAGCGGTTATATTGATTCCGGCAAACGTGTTGAGGTGTCGGACAGCGTAAGACAGCTCGGGCGTGGGGCGCAAATCATCAAAAAGATAAACATGAATCCCATGAGTCCCTAGAATACGGGCAGCGTGCTCTGCAAATTCTCGCGAGTGATAGCGTGAATCAAACGAAATCACAACGCCTCTTTTTTGGGCCTTCACGCCATTTTCATCAATTAAGCGAGCAAGACCTTCCGTCACCCGCGAAACAGTGAAAAGGTTAATTCGATTAGTTCCAGGTTCAAGGCGGCCACGCATCCCTGCGGTTCCAAAATTAATGTCTTGACCAAAAGCATCATCAATCCACTTTGAATCTTGGCCTAATTCTGCCAATTGTTCTTTTAAGTAGTCAGGCATATTAGTAGCCTCTTGCCAGCTTTGAAAAATTTTCTCAGCGTTCATTTAAAATATAGACCTCTTTTTTAAGTTATCTGATTTAATAATTCGGTTTTATAATTTATATTCTAGCATTTATCAATTATGCTTTCTGCATAAAATAAAAAAGAATCCAACTAACTGAATTCTTCTTTTTAATTATTAATCATCTAAGCTCTGTAAATAATTGTATGCTTCTTGACCAGCAACACTACCATCACCAACAGCATTAGCGATTTGGCGCAAGTCTTTTGCCCTAACATCACCTAATGCAAAAATGCCGGCAACCTTGGTTCTCATATGTTCATCTGTTGGAATCCAACCATTTTGATCAGTTACGCCCAAATCTTTAAATGGTGCTGTTTGGGGAATAACGCCAACGTAAATGAAAACGCCGCGAGTAGCTAGTTTCTTTTCTTCGCCTGAAATCTTATCACGATAAGTTATACCAGTTACGCGGTTGCCATCACCATCGATCGATTCCGTAATGCCATTCCAAATGAAATGAATTTTATCGTTGGCAAAAGCCCGTTTCTGCAAAGTCGGTTGTGCACGCAATTGATCTCTACGATGAATAACTGTAACAGATTTTGCGCTCTGGGCAAGATAAATTCCCTCTTCAATCGCGGAATCACCACCACCAATAACTGCAATGTCCTCATTTTTGAAAAAGGCGGCATCACAAACGGCACAATAGGAAACACCTTTACCAGAATATTCCTCTTCCCCGGGAACGTTTAGGTGACGATGATCAGCACCGGTAGCAATAATTAAAGCCTGCGTTGAATATTCAGCTGTATCTGTCTTAACAATCTTTTCATTGCCTTCAAGAGTAACAGATTGAACATCACCGTATTCAAATTCAGCGCCAAATTTCATCGTCGAATTATACATTTTTTCGCCTAATTCAGGACCCTTAACCTCGCTAAAACCGGGATAATTATCAATCGCGTCAGTATTATTCATCTGACCACCATAAAGGCCGCGATCTAAAATTAAGACCGATAAATTAGCCCGTGAAGCGTATAAAGCTGCTGTTAATCCGCCAGGACCTGCTCCAATAACAATTACATCATATTTCTTTGTCATATTTCCACCTTAAAAACTTATTTTTCGTAAGTAAATCTTACAATGGAAATAGACTAAAGTCTAATTTCCTGTTTTGGACTTCTACCCATCATTTGCTTAATTTCATCATCAACATTGGAATTTTCATATAAAACACGGTAAATAGCTTCACTAATTGGCATATCAATCTGTTTTTCTTCACAAAGTTCGTGAACTGCCTTAACGGTCGTTGCACCTTCAACTACTTGTCCCATATTTTTCAAGACATAATCAAGTGACTTGCCCTCACCCAATTGCTTACCGCAGCGCCAGTTACGTGAATTAACAGATGTACAAGTAACAATCAAGTCGCCAATTCCGGATAACCCACTAAAAGTCATCGGATCAGCACCAAAATAATTAACTCCTAAACGCGTAATTTCTGCCAAGCCTCTAGTCATTAAAGCTGCTTTAGCATCGTCACCGTATTTTTTACCAACTAAAATTCCAGCAGCGATTGCAATAACGTTCTTAACTGCCCCAGCAACTTCAACACCAATCAAATCGCTATTAGTGTACAAACGGAAATAATCATTTGACAACATTTCTTGAACTTTTTCAGCGTTTTTCTTACTTGTTGAAGCACATGAAATTGCCGTTAAGTCTTTTTGGGCTACGCTTTCAGCATGGCTTGGACCTGAAATAGCAACGATAAGGTCTTCATCTTCAGGATATATTTCTTCAGTTAGAATTTCCGAAATCAATTTTTTAGAGCCTGGTTCAATTCCTTTAGTAGCAGTTACGATAAGTGGCTTACGTCCCCCTTTAGCTAAAATCTGACCTGCCTGTTTAGCCACGATTCGAACCGCTTGCGTTGGCAAAACGAAAAGAATCACTTCTGCATTTTCTAAGGCTTTATTCAAATCTTCTGTAGCAGTAACGGTTTCATTGACCTCCCAGTCTTTCATGTAGTGCTCGTTAGTATGATGCTCATTAATTTCTTGATTAACAGCTTCGTTGTTGCCATAAAGAATTACATCATTGCCCTTGTCAGCTAGCATTGAACCTAAAACCGTGCCCCATGAACCAGCACCTAAAACTGTAATTTTTGTCATTTTTCTTCCAGACTTTCTTTTAAATATATTTTTATTAATCTCTTGAATATGGAAATTTCAATCCACTACCATCAAGATACCACTTTGGCTTAACAACTTTGCGGCGGTAAATAAAAAGTGCAACAATCACGATTAGCAAAATCAAACTAAGCAATTGTGAAACTCTGATTCCCGCCGTCAGGTAAAGGCTGTCTGTCCTTAGCCCTTCAACAAAAAAGCGCACAACTGAGTACCAACCTAGGTAAAGCATAAAAACTTCACCCTGCTTGAACAAATGCTTTCTATGTCGTAAAGCTAAAATCAAGATTAACCCAATTAAATTGAAAAACGATTCGTATAAAAAGGTAGGCTGATAATAAACTCCACCAATTTTCATTTGTTCAATAATAAAGCTAGGTAAATGCAGGCTTTGCAAGAAATGCAAGGTTGTTGGACCACCATGAGCCTCCTGATTAAAAAAGTTACCCCAGCGACCTAAAATTTGGGCTGCCATCACGCCAGGGGTAATAACATCAAGCATTAAGAAAGGTGGCAACATTCTTTTATAGCAAAAAACTAGTAAAACTAACAAACCTGCCAGCAAGCCGCCATAAATTGCAATACCACCATTCCAAATCGCAATAATTTGATCAGGGTGTTTAGCATAATAACCCCATTCAAAAATTACGTAATACAAACGGGCCCCAACATAGCCAAGTGGAACGGCCCATAAAAGCAGGTCTAAGAAATCGTCACTTTCAATCTGCCGTTTTTTTCCTTCTATCATGGCCATCGAAACAGCTAAAATTATCGCTGCTGCCATGATTACGCCATACCATTTTACACTTAAACCGCCCAAGTTAAAGGCTATCGGGCTGATTGTTCCGATCATTTATCCGCATCCTTTGCTTTTTTGGTTGAATTATCTTTTGAATTCTGAGCAATCAAAGCAGTTAAATTATTGTCAAAAGTTGTGGTTGCATTGTAGCCAATCCGTTTAGCACGAAAGTTCATAGTAGCAATTTCAATTATGTCTTCCATATTCCGACCAACTTTAACTGGAATCGTAATTTGTGGTACCTCAACATTACAGATCTCGCGTTTGCTTTCTTCAAAGCCAAGACGATCATAATTGACCTTATTGTCCCAATTAACGAGCTTGATAACTAACTGGATAGTTTCACGATTTTTAACTGCACCAACACCGAATAAATCCATGACATCAATAATTCCGATCCCCCGAATTTCCATTAAATGCTTTAAAATTTGGGGTGCTTCACCAACGACTGTTTCCACATCTTTTTGATAAACATCTACCCGGTCATCTGCAATTAGGCGATGCCCGCGGTGAATTAAACCTAAAGCCGTTTCGGACTTTCCAACACCTGAATCGCCAGTCAGTAAAACGCCTAATCCTTTTACTTCAACCAAGACACCATGAATTGTGTCCCTAACTGCCAACCGCTCACGCAAATATTCAGTTAACACACTTGAAACATAAGTGGTTGATTCCGTCGAAGATAAAATGGGAATTCCTGCATTATCAGCTGCTTCAGTTAATTCTTTTGGAATTGGAAGAGAACGTGAAATAAAGAAGCACGGCGTCTCGGGAGTACAAAGACGCTTAAAGACATTAACTAAACTTTCATGATCAAGCCTTGCAGCATATGAAATTTCAGTTCGGCCCAAAAGTTGGATTCTTTCTTTAGGATAAAAATCAAAATATCCCGTCAGTTCTAGTCCTGGCCGATAAATATCAGAAACCATAATTGCACGGTCATCAATATATTGACTTCCTTTAACAACATACGCAATTTTATTATCGCGAATTAAATTTTTTAACTTAACTGCATTAGCCATTTTGCATTCCTCTTAGCTTATTTATCAACATCTTTAGTATGCGCATTGCGGACCTTTTTTCTTTTAGGCCGACCACTTGGCTGCTGAGAATTGCTAGACCAATCATTCCAGTTATCAAAGTCGGTGCCATGAGGCCGGTCATCATCTTTTTTCGTAAAATGATTAATAAGCCAAAGAATCCCCGCAATAACTATAACTGCAGGCAAAAGGATAAATAAAAGATGGAAGAAAGCAAAAATCACGCATAGAATTATCACTGCCACTAAGACAATACCAACAATTCCCCAAAAACTCATTTTTTCACCTACTCTGGGTTATCTTGACTAAGCAACCATTGCAAGTATGCATAAACAAATGGTTGCAATTTCCCATCCATTACACCACTTGTATCCGAAGTTTCATAGCCTGTTCGTAAATCTTTAACCAAATTATAAGGATGAAAAACATAGGATCTAATTTGTGAGCCCCAGCCAATCTCCTTTTGGTCACCCTTAAGTTCTTGCTTATGTTGCCGCTTTTTCTCTTCTTCTAAATGAAACAACTTTGCGCGAAGTTCATTCATTGCCGTCTCACGGTTTTGAATTTGTGAACGCTGAGCTTGCGAAGTCGTTACAAATCCGGTCGGCAGGTGTGTTATTCGAACCGCACTGGAAGTTTTATTGATGTGTTGACCACCCGCGCCACTAGAACGATAAACATCAATCCTTAAATCTTTAGGATTAATATCAATTTTAATACTATCGTCAATTTCCGGAATAACTTCGACAGATGCAAAAGACGTATGTCTTCTCTTAGCAGAATCAAACGGCGAAATACGAACTAGCCGATGAACCCCGTTTTCAGATTTTAGCAAGCCATAGGCATTCTTACCACTGATTCTGACACTAACACTTTTAAGACCGGCTTCTTCACCAGGCTCATAGTTATTAATTTCAAATTTAAATCCCCTGCTATCCGCATAACGTTGATACATTCGTAATAGCATTTGGCCCCAGTCCATTGCTTCTGTTCCACCTGCTCCTGGGTGAATTTCAAGCAGTGCATTATGACCATCATATTTTCCTGCCAAAAGAAGATCCATTTCGTAATTATGAAAATCTTTTTGTAAAGATTCTAAGTCAGTTTCAACTTCTTTTTGCAATTCAGAATCAGGTTCTTCCCGCAATAATTCCAAGGCGGTAATTTCATTTTGATAGTTTTCTTGCAAGTTTAAAAATGAATCACGCTTTTCTTTTAATAAGTTGGTTGCGCTGATTAACTGCTGCGCCTTGTCCTGATCATCCCAAAAAGAAGGCTCCTGCATCTTGCTTTCATTGACAGCAATTGTTTCGTCAATCGAATCTAAGTCAAAGCGACCCCCTAAAGTGGTCTAACCGCTTTTTTAATTCATCCAATTGGTTTTGAATTTCACTAATTTCCATTTATTTTAAATCTCTCCCAATTAATTAAAAGTAAAAAAGAGAAAGCAGCTGCTTTCTCTTCAACCTTACCTGTTAACGACTAAGATTTTGTCTGATTTCAGCTTTCATGAATAACCGAGTTACATCAAACTCAATGTTGGATACCATTTCTTCAAACATATTGTAGCCAGAATCTTGATATTCAACTAGAGGATTAAGTTGACCATATCCACGCAAACTAATCGATTGCCGTAATTGATCCATTGCGTCAATATGATCAGTCCAGCGTTCATCAACTACCCGCAGGATAACTACCTTTTCAAATTCCAACATTTGCGATGGATCTGCCAAAACATCGGCCTTTTCCTGATAATTAGCTTCGACTTCATTGTACAAGTTTTCTTTTAATTCGGGGACAGTGATTGTCTTAAAATCAATTTTCTCTGTTTGCTCTTCAGAAAGAATACTTGAACTAATAAAGTCACGCAATGAGTCTAGGCGCCACTTACTACGGTCACCTTGAGTAAACATGTCCACTTGACTATTAATCGTGCGACGAATCATTGGAATCAGAACATCTTTAAGCGAGTTTCCCTCTTCGATTACTTGCATCCGTTCACCATAAATAATCTCACGCTGAATACGCATAACATCGTCATATTGTAAAGTTTGCTTACGCGTATCATAGTTATTACCTTCAACCCGTTTTTGAGCAGACTCAACCTGACGAGTAATTAAACGACTCTCGATCACTTTATCATCATCATTATCCGATAAGCGGTCCAAGAAATCTTTTACACGCTCGCCACCAAAGCGTTTCATCAAATCATCTTCAAGTGACAGGTAAAATCTTGTTTCACCCGGATCACCTTGTCGACCGGACCGGCCACGCAATTGATTATCAATTCTTCGCGATTCATGTCTTTCAGTTCCAATTACTGCAAGTCCACCCAGTTCTTTAACTCCAGGCCCCAATTTAATATCAGTACCACGACCAGCCATGTTAGTTGCGATTGTGACCGCACCACGTTGTCCGGCATTCATAATAATTTGAGCTTCTTTAGCATGGTTTTTGGCATTAAGAACTGCATGTGGAATGCCTTCTTTATCCAAAAGATTACTTAGACGTTCTGAACTTTCGACGGCAACAGTACCAACTAAAACAGGTTGGCCTTTTGCATGACGTTCTCTAATTTCATCTACAACTGCTGCAAATTTTGAAGATAAAGTTGGATATAAAATATCCGAACGGTCCTTTCTGATTACAGGACGGTTAGTTGGAATCGTAATTACCTGCATATTGTAGATTTCACGAAATTCTTCTTCTTCAGTCTTAGCGGTACCGGTCATTCCGGCAAGCTTTTTATACATTCTAAAGAGGTTCTGGTAAGTAATTGTTGCCTGTGTCTTTGATTCTTCCTGAATTTTTACATTTTCTTTTGCTTCAATTGCTTGGTGAAGTCCATCAGAATAACGACGTCCCTTCATCACCCGTCCGGTAAATGAGTCAACGATCAATACTTCGCCGTCTTGGACAACATAATCAATATCTTTAAGCATGATGTAATTAGCTCGCAAAGCCTGATCAATATGATGAACCAATTTTTGGTTTTCCACATCATAAAGGTTCCTTAAGCCAAAATGATCACAAGCTTTTTGAATTCCAGTTCTAGTCAAAGAAATAGTTTTCGTCGGCCAATCAATCTTGTAATCGCCATGATCTTCTTCATCTTCGACATCATCATCACTTTTATCTTCATGAAGTGTCTTTACAAATCGGTCTGCTCTAATGTAATCACCATTTGCCTGTTCAGCTTCACCAGAAATAATTAAAGGCGTTCTGGCCTCATCAATTAAAATCGAATCAACCTCATCGATAATAGCGTAATTAAGTTCACGTTGAACCATTTGTTCTTTATAAACAACCATATTGTCACGCAAATAATCAAAGCCTAATTCGGAGTTAGTCGAATAGGTAATATCACATTGATAGGCTTCTCGTTTTTCATCAGGTGACATAGCATTGAGGTTTAACCCGACTGTTAAACCAAGCCAGCGATATAACTGACCCATTTCTTCTTCATCACGGCTAGACAAGTATTCATTAACAGTTACAACGTGGACACCTTTACCAGTTAAGGCATTTAAATAAACGGGCATTGTTGCAGTTAAAGTTTTACCCTCACCGGTCATCATTTCAGCAATATCACCAAAGTGTAAGGCAATTCCACCTAAAACTTGAACGTGAAATGGGTATAAGCCCAGTACTCGTTTTGCTCCTTCACGTGCAACGGCAAAAGCTTCAGGTATTAATGAATCTAATGATTCACCTTTTTCAAGGCGTTCACGAAATTCAGGCGTCTTTGCCTGCAAGTCTTCATCAGAAAGTTCGGCATATTCGTCAGCATGACTTTCTACCTTATTAGCAATCTTTTCGAATTTTTTTAGTTCTCTTTTATCGTTATTGTATAGTTTCTTTAAAATGTTTACCATTTAATCGATCCTTATATGTACTTAAGTATAAAAACACATGATAATTTTACCATGATTGACCCTAAATTAAAAATAAACAAAACAAAGACCTCACACTAAATGTGAGGTCCTCACTTAAATAGCAGTTATTTATTTTGTTTCAATTAAGCCGTAACGACCATCATTTCTGCGATAGACAACACTAGTACCATTTGTTTCAGCATCCTGAAATACGAAGAAATCATGCTCTAGCATGTTCATTTGTAAAATAGCTTCTTCAGGACTCATTGGTTTCAAACCAATTTGCTTGTTACGAACAATCGTGAATTCACTTGTTTCTTTATCTTTAGTTTCTTCTTCAGAACTTTCAACAAAGAAATCACTAATTCCTTTTTCACGACTCTTGCGGTTAACCCGGGTCTTATATTTTCTTATTTGTCTTTCTAATTTTTCAGAAACAAAGTCGATACTGCGGTACATATCATCGGTTGTTTCTTCTGCTCTCAATACTAAGTATGGAAGTGGAATAGTAACTTCAACTTTAGCAGTCCGATCACGATAAACCTTCAGGTTTACATGGGCGATTATATCTTGATTCAAGTCGAAATACTTTTCTAATTTCTTCAGGCGTTTTTCAACGTAACTTCTTAAAGCATCAGTTACCTCAATATTTTCACCACGAACATTATACTTTAACATATGAGATTCTCCTTTCAACTGCACCCTGCAGTCTTTTCTTATTTACATTATAACAAAACTTGAAAGCGCTGAACAACATTATTCTACCTGCAAATCGAAAAGCTTGCTATTTTAGCTTGAGGGAAAGCCGTTAAAAGAGCATTTCGAGCATGATAAAGCGTCCTGCCAGTTGTGTAAATATCATCTAAAAGTAAAACTTTTTTAAAATTAAAATTAATATTAGTATTTTCTAGTACAAAAAAACTCTGTTTACTCAATAAGCGCTCTTTACGCGTCTTTTCCCCCTGAGCCTTTACTCCACTTTTTTTACCTAAAACTGTTGTCAATGGAACTAAATCGGCAAAAATTGCACTGATTGTATCAAATTGCCGCTGTTGTATATGTTCTGGTGCCGTCGGAATTGGTACGTAAAAATCTGCTCGGTGCTTTCCCAATTCCTGCCAACATAATTCTTGTAAGACCTTTCTTAAAATATAATCGCCATAACGTTTATAATTCACCATCAACTCGTGAAAGGCATCATTATACTTAAAAACGGCATAATTTCTAAGCAAGTTTCCTGTGTATTTTCTCTTCCAGGCTTCGCAATCTGAGCAGATTTGACCTGAATCTAATTCTTTGGAGCAAATTTGACAACGCAAACTTTTTAGCTGCACAAACTTGCTCCGGCAATGAAAGCAAATAACTTGCTCCGGCTTTTTGGATAATAGGAAAAGCTCACGCAAAGAAAGCTGGGCGGCAAACTTTTGCCCACAAAGCAGACATCTTCTCATTTATTCATCGCCTCAATTTGGTTCTTAGCTTCCCGAATATTTTTGGTATATTTGCGATAGCAAAACAAAACTAACCCAGTAGTATCATCATGCGCCCGACCAACTCGACCTGCGATTTGAACCAAACTAGCCGCAGTAAAAATTTGATCGTCAGCCTGAACAATAATTACCCAGACATGTTTAAACGTTACGCCTCTTTCCAAAATCGTTGTCGTCACGAGCAGTTGTAATTCGCCGTCTCGAAACATCTGCACTTTACGCAAGCGATTCTTATCTTGGGCCCAGACGCCCGCCATCTTTACCTGATTAATTATTTTTACTTTTTTCAGGGCGGCTATGTAATCGGGTATCTGGTCAATTCGCGGAACAAATAATAATAAAGGATGGCCCTTTTTAAGCGCAGTAATAATTGCTTTTAACAGTTTGGGATGAATTTTGCCATGTGCCAAAAACGGCTTTAAAAATAACTGTTCTCTTGGGACGGGTAAAAGGCCACCATGAAATCGCCTGTTTAAACGCAAAATGTCAATCTTGCCGGCTTTTGCTTCACTTAACAAGTCAGCAGTTGGCGTTGCCGTCAAATAAACACGCATGCCGCTGTTCTTAACAGCATTTTTAGCAGCAAAATGAAGTTGGCGATTTTCAACGTAGGGAAAGGAGTCTGCCTCATCAATCACTAATAAAGCAAAAGCATGATAAAACTTAAGCAGTTGATGCGTAGTACAAATTGTCAATTGCTCTAGTCCAGGCTGCTTAAATTCTTGACCATGATATTTTCCAATCTCAATTTCGCTAAAAGCCGCCTGAAAACGTGGAAAGAGCTCATTGACAACATCAATGCGTGGTGTTGCGATACAGCAGCGCTTTCCCTGCGCAATACATTCAGCAATTACCGGAAAAAGCATTTCGGTTTTTCCTGCCCCTGTAACTGCATGAACTAAGGTGTCCTGTTTTGACCGAAAATTTGTTACTAAGTTATGCGCAATTTTTGCTTGTGCCCCAGTTAATTTGCCGGTCCAGGTTAAGCCACCATTTTTTCTTGTAGGAAAACTCACCTCATTTTGATAACGTATTAAAAAATCCCCCTCGACTATTCGCCCAATTCCAATGCATTCACGGCAATATCGTTTTTTATTAGGTAAATGGGCGTAAACTTTTGCTCCACAACGGTTACAGTGACCAGCACTGATTGCACTGGTTTTGGTTAATCCCGCAATTATGCTAAAATCCTTGTGACTGCTAATCCATTGGCGGCCAGCGAGATTTGATAAATTTTCCATTATTTTTCTCCTCCGCTATTAAGTACGCAAAAAGGGGGCAAATTTTTTTGACTAAAGAAGAAAATTATTTAACCATCAAAGAAAATGGTTGGCATGAAATAGTGATTAAGAAAAGTCGCTTTATCGCAACACTAGCCCGTACTGAAACAGTCGAGGACGCAGAAAAAGTGATTGCGGCAGTCAGCAAAAAATACCACGATGCAACTCATAACACGTTTGCATATACTATCGGACTAAACGACGATCATGTGAAAGCCAGTGATAATGGTGAGCCATCGGGAACAGCCGGCGTCCCAGAATTAAAAGCATTGCAGCTCATGAAACTCAAAAATGTCACGGTAGTAGTTACCCGCTATTTTGGTGGCATCAAGCTGGGTGCAGGTGGATTAATCCGCGCATACTCTAACAGTGTTACTAAGGGAGCTGAGGCAATCGGCGTTGTCAAGCGCGTATTGCAGCAAGAACTTAGTTTTCATGTAGCCTATAATCGCTTTGATGAAGTAAATCATTTTTTGACAAACGAGCAAATTTACGTTGAAAAAATCACTTATGGCGTAGATGTTGTAATTCATCTTTTTATTAATGAACAAGAGCAAGCTGAGTTAGAAGAAAAGTTAAGCAACTTACTTGCGGGCAAAGTAACTTTTACTAAGGGTGAAAAGCGGTATAACGAAATCGAAATTACCGACCATCATTATCATGAGCACTAAAAAAAGGACTAAATTAGTCCTTTTTATTTTTCTTCTTTAATTGTTCTGGTTTAGCCTGCCCCAGATGCCATACTTCAACAGTTGGATCTTTCTTACTGCGGGAACTGATAATTTTTTGTATCAACGTTAGCAGAGGTTTATATTTTTCTCCCAGTAAACCTATTGACTCAACGAATAGTTCAAGTGCTAAAGCTAATCCTGCTATCAGTAGCCACATTCCCCATACGGGTGACAATAAAAACAGCAGGGAAATAAATGAAAAAATTAACGAAATCGCATAGATTGCTAAAACGGCCTGCCGGTGCGTTAACCCCATTTTCATCAGTTGGTGATGTAAGTGATGCTTATCTGCCTGCGAAACTGGTTGATTATTAAGTTTACGCCTAATCATTGCATAAATAGTATCAGTAATTGGTACACCTAAAATCGTGACTGGCACTAGCATTGAGATAAAAGTTACGTTTTTTAACCCTTTAAGTGAAAAAACGGCAATCATAAAACCAATATACAGTGCCCCAGTATCACCCAAGAACATCTTGGCTGGATGAAAGTTATACGGCAAAAAGCCCAGCAAACAGGCAGCTAACATGAAACAGCCAATTGGAATATACAGCTGGTTGGTATGCAGGAAAAAGTAGCCGACAATCCCCATCGTAATAAGCGAAATCATTGATACACCATCAGCCAGGCCATCAAGACCATCAATTAAATCGACGGCGTTAGTTAAGGCCAAAATCCAAAAAATCGTGATTGGTAAACTCCACCAGCCTAAATCAATCTGCTTATTTACAAACGGGAGATTGAGAACATTCATCTTAATTCCGGCCAAGAAATAAATAATCAGGGCGCCAATAAAAATACCAAACATTTTTTGACGTGGTTTAAGTTCGAGAATATCATCAATTATCCCTGTCAACACAATAACACTTGAGCCCAAGAGGACACTAAAAGCCTCATGTGTAGGGAATTGCTCTCGCAGCAAAATAAACGCCCCGATATTAAAAGTAACAAAAATGCCTAGTCCACCAAGAGTGGGCATCGGCTTTTTATTAACCCGCCGCTTATTAGGAACATCAACAGCCCCTAAAACAAAGGCAAGTCTACGAATAAATGGCGTGATTGCTGCTTGAATGATCACTAAGAAAAATAATTCAACGATAATTTTATACATAGTCGGCTACTTTCATAAATTAGTTGCTTTAATTATACAGACTTGATCAAAAATGTACAAATCACTCCCACCAAAGCTGATTAAAAGCTTACCGACTAAATATTAATGATTAACTTAAAAGTGGATTCTTGACGAATCCACTTTTATTATTAGTCGTGCTGCGAGGCACCAGAACTAGTATCTGTTGCAATTTGTGCATTCTCTGCTGCACTTTGGCCAGCAATTCTACCGAAGATAATTGCGTTAGAGATGCCAATTCCGCATCCAGGATAAACCATGCCACGCCAGCCACCTGTAGTACTGCCAGCAGCGTATAGATTAGTAATTGAATTATTCTGATTATCCAAAACTTCTGTTTTCTTATTAATAGTCAAACCACCGGCCATATCTGGAGTTGCTGGCGACATTTTAGCAGCATAAAGTGGGGTTTTTAGTTTTGTCAGATCAACTTTACGACCAAATTCAGTATCTTCACCTTTTTCAACATCATTATTCCATTTATTAATTGTTTCTTTTAATGTCGTCGGATCTAAATTAGTCAATTCAGCCAGTTTCTCAATAGTACTTGCCTTCTTAATATACCCATCTTCAATTTCTCGTTTTAAATGTGGGGATGGCGCTGGTGCTGAAAAAGCGGTTGGCATTTTGTCTACAATATCCTGGTCAAAGACTATCCAAACAAAGCTCTGGTCTAAAGTGGCAATTTTTTTAGCTGCAAATTCAAAATAGGTATCTTCACTTAAATGTCGTTTAGCATCCGTTCCTACCCAAATATATGGGTCTGTCCATGATGGGCACAATGGCCCAATACTAACATTATCTCCGGATTTAATTGCAACCCAAGTAGCTATTGGCATCCACATATCTCTTAATTTAGCTCCAATTTGTGCTCCCATGGTGATGCCATCGCCCATTTGCCTAATTGAGCCATATGATTCCCCTACTGCAAAGTCCGGGGCAAAGCTTTTAAGCATTTCTTTATTTCGTGAGAAACCGGCTGTTGCTACTATGGTGCTTTTAGCACAGAAGTTGCCTTTGTTTGTATGTACCCCGATAACATGATTACTTTTATCAGTGATTAGGTTTTCGGCGGTTATATTAAAAATAAACTTAGTACCTAATTCTTTAGCTTTATTGAATAAAGGCGTCGTAATGCCATAACCACTTTTTTCTACTGTAACGTGTGACCTTGCAGCTGGCTTGGCATAGGCTTTCATGGCTTCCTCATTACCTATTTCTTGAACTTCTTCAAAGTGAACCCCGATATCATCAACAAGCCATTCGTAATCCTCAGCGCCATGTTCTACGATCGTCTCTCGCATGTCAGAATCTTCATACCCTTGGCCAACAGCTTTTAAATAATCATTCCAGTTTTCTTTTGTATCTTCTATTCCCTGTGCCTTTTGCAAGCTAGTTCCGCCGCCAGCATTATAATAGCCACCAGAAAGTGTAGCATCAGACAGCATGTAGCTAGAGGTATATTCAAGACAAATTACCGCTGCACCCTTTTGCCGAGCCGTAATCGCAGCTGACAATCCCGCGGCTCCAGCACCAATAATCAAAACATCTGTCTTTTCTTCAAATCTTAAAGTTTCCGGATCCAAATAGCGGTAATCTTGTTTGTCAGTCTTTTTAGCAACTTTTCTTAGATCAACTTTTTTATCTAGTCCGGTTGCATCCCCAGCTTTAGACAGAGCATCTTTTACAGCCTTTTCTACTGCTTGAAAACTGATGGTTGCACCGGTAACTGCATCAATGTTATACGATTGATTTTCAACGATTAATTTAGGTGCCTTTTCAAGGGCAGCTGTGCTAATACCAACTGTCTCATTTTGATGGTCAATTTTAACATTTTTAATCTTATTATTTTCTACCGTTACGGAAACCTGGATTGATCCACGATTGCCTGTTCCAGTGCCTTGAAACACACCGTCTTTTAAATTAGCCATTGTATTTTCCCCTGCTTTCCTTATTTTTGATGAAATACAGTTTTCAAATTAAATCCTTTGTTCTTTAGCATCATCTGATGACGATAATTTAACGCTGTCATTCCAGTCCACTTTTTAAAAGCTTTATAAAATGAAGTTACATCTTTAAAACCAACTAAAAAGCTCACTTCTGCGGTACTTAATGTAATATCCTGTAAAAGATTGAGTGCTAAAACTTTTCGAACAGTTGTTAGTTGCTCTTCAAAACTTGTACCTTCTTTTCTCAGCCAGCGTTGGGCTGTTCGTGATGAAATTCCAACTTTATCCGCTACATCTTTTAACTGAAAATTACCGCCAGCAATTAACTTAAATAAGATATTTTGAACTGTAGCAGAAAAAGTATGGTTAATATCAAGATCTTCAATATGTTGCTTGAGACCGGGCTTTATTAAATCCCAGATAATATCATTCTGAGTAGAAAATGGTTTCACCAAATCATTTTTTCTAAAAACTAAATAATTGTCATAACTCTTTTGCGGCTTTATTCCTAAATATTTTGTGATTTCTGTTCCATATGAATACTGACTCCCGATTGAAACAGGTCTAATTTCTTTATTAGTACCTGTTCTTATCAAACTTATTAGAGATATCTGATCAACTAATAAACTAAACCTCGAATTTTTACAATATTCTTCTAAATAACTAATATGAATACGAAAATTATCACCTTCCCGAAAAACACCCATTTTTATAGGACCTATAAGCTGTTCATATAACGAAAGCCGATCAATTGCCTGCAAGCCATTTTTACTAGAAAGTGCGGCAAAATAAGGAGGAACGAATTGATAAAAAATACTGACATCACAGCAAGTCAAAAGCTGCTTATCGGTTGCTTCCTTATCTAGAACATCATAAGAAAGCGAATCTTTAGTCCACTTAGTATTCAGATTTTTATCAATTATATTAGTGTTCAATGCCCCTGAAGTTGAATTGAATGGATAACCCAAATTTTGTAATACATTTTTTAACTTTCGAGATACCGTTAAATCCATCTCTTATCCTCCGCCTGGTTTGTATTGTATACCCTTTCATTATATTTAAATATGTTATTTTGCGTCACTTTATGGCAAACAGCGTCATCAAAAGTTAATTATTCATTAGCAAAAGTGGCTAGTGAAAGTCCCTCTCCCTAACTGAAAAAATTAAAGCCAAACTAAAGGGCTAACCCTTAGATTAAATATCAAGAATTAGTCCTCTGTTGAAATTTATTAAACTAACCTAATTTTGGGATTCTCACCATGCTAGATCAAGTTTTCTGATAGTTTAAAAGAATAGGTTTTCCCAGTCTCTTTATTATTAGTCGTGCTGCGAGGCACCAGAGCTGGCATCGACTTTCTTAGTTGCATTATTCGCCGCACTAACACCAGCAATACGACCAAAAACAATTGCGTTGGTAATGCCCATGCCGCAGCCAGGATAAGTCATGCCCCGCCAACCACCAGTAGTACTGCCAGCCGCGTATAGATTAGCGATTGGCCTATCTTGATTATCCAAAACTTCAGCTCTCCGATTGATGCTTAAGCCTCCTGCCATATCTGGAGTTGAAGGAGCTAATTTGGCAGCATAATATGGTGGTTTAAAAGCCGTCAGGTCTTTTTCACGACCAAATTCCGTATCTTGCCCTTTAAGAACATCATTATTCCACTTAGTAATCGTTGCCTGCAAAACGGTCGAATCTAACCCAATTTGTTCAGCTAAAGCCTTAATGGTTTCTGCCTTTTTAAAATAGCCATCTTCAACTTCTCGTTTCAAATGTGGCGAAGCGGCCGGGGCAGAAAAGGCTGTCGGCATTTCATTTGCCATTCCCTCATCAAAAAGTAACCACACAAAACCTTGATCCAGACTGGCAATTTTTTTAGAAGCAAATTCAAAATACATGTCTTCCCGAAAATGTCTTTTAGCATCAGTACCAACCCAAATATAAGGCTTGGTCCAAGCAGTACATAAAGGTCCAATACAAACATTATCACCAGATTGTGTTCCAATTGAATTGGCAATCGGCATCCACATATCTTTTAGCTTGGCACCTATTTGTGCACCCATTCGAATTCCATCGCCCATTTGCCTAATTGAGCCATATGATTCTCCTACTGCAAAATCCGGGGCAAAACTTTTGAGCATTTCCTTATTACGCGAAAAACCAGCAGTAGCAACAATCACGCTTTGAGCGCGGTAATTGCCTTTATTGGTATGCACGCCAATAACTTGGTTACTTTGATTGGTAATTAAACTTTCTGCTGTTATATTAAAAATAAACTCAGTACCTAATTTTTGAGCACGCTTGAATAAAGGTTTGGAAAGACCGTAGCCACTTTTTTCAACAGTCAAGTGTGAGCGGGCTGCCGGAACAGCATACTTTTTCATTGCTTCTTCATTACCGATTTGCTGAACTTCCTGAAAGTTAACTCCGACATCATTAGCCAACCACTCATAATCTTCAGCACCGTGTTCAACGATTACTTCACGCATATCGGGATCTTCATACCCTTGACCAACTGCCTTTAAGTAATTATTCCAATTTTCCTTTGAATCCGTAATTCCTTGGGCCTTTTGCAAGCTTGTACCGCCACCTGCATTATAATAACCGCCTGATAAGGTCATATCTGACAACATGTAGCTTGATGCATACTCAAGGCAAATAACCGCCTTGCCCTTTTGCCGAGCAGAAATTGCGGCTGCAAGACCAGCAGCGCCTGCACCAATTATTAATACCTCAGTTTCTTTTTCAAAGTGGATTTTGTCTGGATCAAGATAGCGATAATCTTCATTACCTTCTTTTTTAGCTGTTCGTAAATCAACCTTCTGATCAAGCCCGCTAGGATCTCCCGCTTTAAGCAAAGCGTCCTTGACAGCTTTTTCGACAGCCTGAAAGCTAATCGTAGCACCAGTTACGGCATCAATATTGTAAGACTGCTTAGCAACTATCAATTCCGGAGCCTTTTTAAGTGCGTCTGTGCTAATACCTTCGGTTTCATTTTGATCATCAACATGAACTGCCTTAATCTGGTTATCTTTTACAGTTACGGATACCTTGACTTCGCCACGATTGCCAGAACCGCTGCCATGATAAATTCCGTCTTTTAAATTAGCCATTTTTTGCCTCTTTTAATTTTATTTAGCCTGCTTTAAAGCAGCACTGACGGCTTCCTTAAATGCCCGACTTGTTGAAGTAGCACCAGATACAACATCAACGTTTGCAGTCTTATCTTTTACCATTTGTTTTTGAAGCTGCTTAATTGCTTGACCGCCATAATCAGGTGACTCACTTTCCTTGAGGACCTCAATTTTAGCCGGTTTTTGTTGCTCATCAACGGTTACCCGGACAACTATTTCATTACCCATTCCGCTACTTGATTTGCCAATATATTGGTTTTTACTGGTTGGATAATCGTTTTCAGCTGCAAGAGGAACTGGAAACGATGTCGAATCGACCTGCTCGTTTACTTGCGCGCTTGCCCCAGTCACAGTATCGTTTTCCTTTGGTTTAGCAGCATTTTCACCGGCAATCTTGCCAAAAATCAAGCAATCGGCAATATCTCCGCCGCCGTTATATTGGTTAGCGCCAATATGACCTAGCTCACCCGCAGCGTACAAATGTGGTAATACCTGCTGGTCTGTATCAAGTACTTCCGCCTTTTCATTTCGTCTTGGTCCACCTTGAGTATTAAGCATCGTGTGCTGCTGTTTCAAAGAATAAAATGGGCCAGACAAGGAAAGTTTAGCCATCGTTTCTGGCTTTCTACCACATTGATAATCAACACCTTGGTCAACAAAGAAATTATATGTTTTAAGTGTGTTTTGTAAGGTTTCTTCTTTAACGCCAATTTCGTTTGCTAAATCAGCAATTGTGTCAGACTTAACTACTTTATTTAAAACTTCGCGCTGGAAATTATCTAAATCTTCAGCCAAAAATTCGTCATATTTCTTTTGATCAAAAATTAAATGCGGATGAATTTGAGCAAGGGGAATCCGCCATAAACCATGGTTATAGCGATGACCATGACGGGTTGGATCATCTTCAGGAATATAGCGGGTACCGTCATCACCAACCGTAATTAGTGAACCCTCAAACAAAGCTTTCCAGCCCATGATATTATGAGCACGTTCGCCTTTTGGCGCTGCAATATTAACGGCACCGCCTGGTTCATAATTATTCATGTGCCACAAATCAGCACCAACTTCTATAGCCATTTTGATTCCGTCGCCCTTGTTATATAGAGTGCCGTATGGTAAAAGTTTCGTTTCTCCCAAATAATCTTGAATCATCTGGTCATTGTTTTCAAAGCCGCCTAATGCCAGAACCACACCATTTTTAGCCTTAACATTGAACAAATGACCATTATTTTCAATTTGAACACCAATAATTGTTTTAGTTTCATTTTGAATTAAGTGTTTGGCTGGCGTTGAATATAAAACCGAAATCTGATCACTGCGGTCTAGTACATTTTGCCGTAGTTTCTTCCACAATGCCGCATCAAAAATTCGGTCATGAATTAAGAGATCATCATTTGTCTCCGCACCTTCAAATTCGGGGTATTCAGCAATCATGTATGCCAAAAGTGCTACGTTCTTATTTCCCGGATTTTTGCGAACACTAAAGGCTTTTCCGCCTAAATATTTTTCAAAATAAGCCGGTAAATCCACCATCCCTTTAATAAAGGTATCTAAAACTTTTTCATCTAAATCAAGAGGGGCAGTTAATTGTTGGTAATACTTTTTCAATTGATCATAATCATAACCTGCCTGAACAATTTGACCACAATAACGGGTATTACCACCTTCATGTCCTTCAGGTGCGCTATCGACTAAAAGAACATTGGCCCCGTTATCCGCTGCAAACCGAGCTGCTGTTGCCCCAGCACCACCAAAACCAACTACAACCACATCATAAACTGCATTCCATGAATCATTATCTTGCAAAAACATTTTTCTATCCTCTTTTTGCATAATTAGCTAGCGGCATTAATACTATTTTTATTAATAATCATTTGGTGTCGGTATTTCAGGACAGTTTTCCCTGTCCACCTTTTAAATGCTTTGTAAAAAGTAGTCACATTGTTAAAACCGACTAAAAAACTGACTTCAGCTGTATTTAGTGTCGCATCCTGTAACAAATTAAGTGCCAAAATTTTTTGGACTTCATTAACTTGCTCTTTATAACTTGTTCCCTCATTTTTTAACCATCGCTGAACAGTTCGCGGTGATATTCCTAGCGCATTAGCAACATCTTTTAATTGAAAATTCCCGCCAGCAATTAGTTTAAACAAGGTATTCTGCACTATTGCCTTGAATGGTGGATCAACCTTTAAGTCACTGATATATTTTTTTAATCCTGGTTCCATAAAATTCCACATAATATCATTTTGGGTTAAAAATGGTTTTAACAGATCGCTTTTACTAAAAACCAAGTAATTATCATGGCAGCTTTGGGCACTAAGTCCTAAGTATTCAGTTATTTTCTTACCATAATTAAATTTACTGCCAATTGATAATGGCTTAATTAGCTTACCGGTCCCAGTCCTAAGCAAACTAATCAATGAGATTTGATCCACCAATAGACTAAACCTAGAATTTTTCCGCGAATCATCTAAATAGCTTATATGAACTCTTAGCTTTTCCCCCTCTTTGAAAGTACCAATCTCAATTGGCCCAATTAATTGCTCGTATGATGAAAGCCGTTCGATTGCCTGCAACCCGTTTTTACTAGATAGCGCGGCAAAATAAGGAGGAACAAATTGGTAAATATTGCTTACATCACTACAAGCTAACAGCTGCTCATCAGTTGCTTTTTGATCTAATATGGCAAATGAATGTGAACTTTTTAGCCACTTTGAATTAAAATAACGCGTCATATTTCCAGAATCTAGCAAAGCTGAAATAGAATCAAACGGATATCCTAGTTCTTGCAAAAAGCCTTTTAGATCTTTAGCGACTGCTTGATCCATCATTGTCCTCCTATCTAATTCGTATTGTATACCCTTTCATTTTTTAAAAATATGCTTTTTGGTGCAATTTTATGCTTAAACGCGCCAACAATTATGCTTTTAGTTTTATTTTAGAACAAACAAAAAAGGTTGAACTATAAAAGTTCAACCTTTTATTTATTTTGCAACTGCAACTACTCGTTTTTCTCGAATAACTGTAATTTTAATATTACCAGGATAATCAAGCTCTTTTTCAACTTGATTTCGGATATCACGTGCCAATACTGTGATGCGATCATCAGAAATTTTTTCTGGTTCAACCATTACCCGAACTTCACGTCCAGCCTGAATGGCATATGCCTGCTTAACCCCATCATATCTATTAGCAATCTTTTCCAGTTCAGTCAATCTTCTAATATAATTTTCTAAACTTTCACTCCTGGCACCTGGACGAGCCGATGAAATCGTATCTGCTGCAACAACTAATTCAGCAATAAACGATAACTTCGGCACATCCCCGTGATGCGCTGCAATTGCGTTAACAACAACATCTGGTTCATGATACTTTCTTGTCAATTCTACACCAATTTCAACGTGTGACCCTTCAATATCATGATCGATGGCTTTTCCAATATCGTGTAATAATCCCGCGCGAACCGCTAATTTCTCATTTAAACCTAGTTCAGCCGCCATTGTACCGGCTAGTTTTGCAACTTCAATCGAATGGCCAAGAACATTTTGACCGTAAGAAGTCCGATATTTTAGCCGACCAAGTATTTTAACAAGCTCAGGATTCATTTTATGAATTCCTAATTCCATTAAAGCGCTCTCTCCAGCTTCATAAATATCATCATTAACTTCTTTACGTGCCTTATCAACCATCTCTTCAATTCGAGCTGGGTGAATCCGGCCATCCTTGATCAAACGTTCCATTGCTCGTTTGGCAATTTCTCGTCTGATTGCATCAAAACCGCTTAGAGTAACAACTTTCGGTGTATCATCAATTATTAAATCGATTCCAGTAAGTGCCTCAAAGGAGCGAATATTACGGCCCTCACGACCAATAATTCGTCCTTTCATTTCTTCATTTGGCAAATCTACAACCGATACCGTTGTTTCTGCCACAGTATCGGCAGAACTGCTTTGAATTGCGTCAATAATAACTTTGTGTGCATAATGATCAGCTTTAGCTTGAACTTCTTCATTACTATTTCTAATCATTTCTGCTCGTTCTTTGACTAACTCATCTGATAATTGACTCAGCACCAGTTTCTTACCCTGCTCCTTATCTAAATGAGCAATTTCATAGAGCTTTTGCTGGCTCTTTTCAACTAGTTCATCAGCTTCCTGAACTTTTTGATCTAGATCAGTTTGCTCTTTAGCTAGCTGCTTTTCCTTTTCCTTGAGTTCATCCTCCCTTTCTACCATCAAAGAATTCTTGTGATTAAGAGTATCTTCTCTTTGCTGTAAACGGTTATTATCACGTGCAATCGCATCGCGCTTGACGTTTAACTCATCCTCAACTTTTTGTCGATATTCTTGAATCTTTTCTTGAGCTTCAAGAATTTTTTCTTTTTTCGTGTTTTGTGCACTTTGCTTTAAAGCATCTGCTGCTTGCTTTTGTGCGTTGACTTCAGCTTTTGCAGCATCTACTTGTGCTTTTGCCTCGGTTAATATATGGTCGGCATCGTTTTGAGCATTTTGCGCTCTTTTTTCCCAGCCATTCTTGCGAATAGCATATCCAATACCTGTTCCCAATAAAATTGAAATAATAGCAACTGCGACGGGAATCAAAATTGTATTTGTCATGATTACTATCGCCTTTTTTATTTTTTTAAGATTATTCACACAGTATTAATAATAATGAACCGTGGTGGTGATGTCAATTAAGTAGAAAAAAACCTTGACCTATTTTACAGGTCAAGGTTAATCTCTTCGACTTTAGTTACTTTTGCTATCTGCTTCTCTTTTATCAGAAGCTTCCTTTTCTTTACTCTCAGTCTCTTTTGTTTTCTTAGCTTTGATTTTTTCAGGATCTTCGCGTTCAGCAACAGATTCTTCATCAATGCCATATGCCTGACGTACCTTTTGTTGGACTTCATCATAAATATCTGGGTGGTCTTCAAGGTATTTCTTGGCGTTTTCACGTCCTTGACCAATTCGCTCTTCATTATACGAGTACCACGAACCGGCCTTGGCAATAATATCTTTATCAGCTGCCATATCGAGAAGTTCACCACTTTGTGAGATCCCTTTACCATACATCATATCAACTTCAGCAACCTTAAATGGCGGCGCAACCTTATTCTTGACAACTTTAATCTTGACACGATTACCGGTTATCTCTCCACCAGTCTGCTTAATCTTTTCAGCTCGTCTGATTTCTAGCCGAATTGTCGAATAAAACTTCAGTGCACGTCCACCAGGTGTGGTTTCTGGATTACCAAACATAATCCCAACTTTTTCACGAATCTGGTTAATAAAAATAGCAATTGTTTTGGTTTTATTGATATTACCAGAAAGCTTACGCAAAGCCTGACTCATTAACCGTGCTTGAAGTCCGACGTGGCTGTCGCCCATTTCACCATCAATTTCAGCTTGGGGCACTAAAGCAGCAACTGAGTCAACTATCAAAATGTCAATCGCGCCACTAGTAATCAGCGTGTCAGCAATCTGCAAGCCTTCCTCACCTGTATTTGGTTGTGACAAAATAAGTGAGTCAACGTCAACTCCAAGTGCTTCTGCATAGGCTGGATCCATTGCGTTTTCTGCGTCAATATAGGCAGCTGTTCCCCCGCGCTTTTGCACTTCTGCTACAGCATGCAAAGCTACGGTAGTTTTACCTGAAGATTCAGGCCCATAAATTTCAACAATTCTTCCACGCGGATAGCCGCCAACTCCAAGAGCTGCATCAAGTGCAAGCGAACCAGATGGAATGGTCGAAATTTTAGTATTTGCCTTATCGCCCATGCGCATAACAGCACCTTTACCAAAATTTTTCTCAATTTTCTTCAGTGCATTTTCTAATGCAGCCTGTTTCTCATCTTTGGCCAAGTATTTTTCCTCCTCTAGTATAATCCTCAATTTAATACGTACTAATTATACTTTGATTTAGTATATATTTGCAAGAAATAAGCGAACAAACGTTTAAATTTGTTCCTTCACTACTAAATACGCGAAAAAGCCGATTTATTTTTTTAATCCTTTCGGTTGTAACCATTTTTGTAAGAAATTTAAAATGACATCTGCCAATATTGCCATTAGTGCGGTTGGCAACGCACCAGCTAAAATAATTGCACTACCATTAGTAGCATTGGTACCACGAATTATGATATCACCTAAACCCCCTGCACCAACAAAGGAGCCAATCGAAGTAATTCCGATGGCAATAACTAACGCATTTTTTAGGCCAGCAATAATAACTGACATTGACAAAGGCAATCTAACCATGCGCAATACCTGCCATTTAGTCATACCCATGCCCTTACCAGAATCAATTACATTTTTGTCAACGCTGCGCATCCCAGTGTATGTATTTTTAATAATCGGCAACAAAGAATATAGCGTAACAGTAAAAATGACCGTCATCACGCCTAATCCCAAGCCAATCATCACAATTGACAGTAATGCCAGCGAAGGAATAGTTTGAATAAAGTTAGCAATTTCAACGACAAAATCACCTAAATGGGCATTACGTGAAATAAAAATACCTAACGGAATTCCAATAATGGCCGCAAATAACACGCCATAAATCGAAATTAGGAAAGTTCGATTAAACTGTTCAAGCACATAAAAGCCATTATGTTGATAATAATAAATAAATTGCTGCCATAAAGATAATCTAGCCATTATTTCTCCTTTCTAAAGTAATCATGCTTTACTAAGAATTGGTGCGCCACTGTGGACGGTTCAAGCAGCTTATCATCAACGTCATAATTCATTTTACGAATATCATGAACACTAATGTTACCTACTAACCGCTCTAAAAGTGGTTTTAATTCCGGGTGCTCGCGCAAAACATAGTTATTAATCAACATGCCGCAATTATACGGTGGAAAGAAGTGTTTATCATCTTTTAACAAGTGCAGCTTATAACTATCGATTCGGCCATCGGTTGAATAACCTAAAATAACGTCCATTTTACCGTTTTTTAAAGCTGAATAAACTAACCCGATGTTCATCGGGTGGGCTTTGGCAAAAGTTATACCATAAGCTGTCTGAAAAGCAGGATAGCCGACTCCTGGGGCATTAACCCATTCAGATGCAACCCCGAAGGAAAACTTATTTTGCACCTTTTTTAGATCTGAAATATTGTACAGGTGGTATTTCTTCTGATCTTTTGCCCTAACCATGAATGCATAATTATTGGCAAAGCCATAAGTATGAAGATACGTTTGGTCCCACCGTTTCTTTACTTCGCGTCGAACCGTATTATTAGCCTTTTTTGAATCTTTGATTGCCGGCAATAACAAATTGGCAGTCAGTTCACCACCATCATAGGCAGCTGCCTGAATATCGGCATCATGGCGGTAAAGCGCTTGGTGCTGCATAGGTGCCGAACCTAAATTATTTACGATCGAAGTTTTATATGGCGTTTCGTGTTCAATAAGTTGCGCCACAATATTAGCAACAATTTGCGATTCAGTCGTTGTTAACGCAGTTATTCTAATATTTTCGTTACTTCCTTGACTGTCAGATAATCCTGGTAAACCGCAACCACTGGTAGCCAGCATAACCAAAAAAGCAGTAATCAATAATGTTAATTTTTTAAAGCAATTTTTCATTATGTTAGCCTCCCTATATGCCTTTTGGCGTGATCTTTTTTTCCAATTTACCTAGTAAATAATCTGTTAACAGAGCTAGGATAATTACCGGAATAGTACCACCAAAAATTAGGTCGGGCTGATACAAGCTAAGGCCATTGAAGATAAAATCACCTAGGCCTCCTGCACCAATGTATGAAGCCAAGGTTGCCCAAGCAATCACATAAATGGCTGATAAACGGATTCCAGCCATAATCACTGGCATTGCCAATGGAATATCTACTTTTAAAATCAATTGCATTTCTGTCATGCCAAGCCCACGAGCTGAATCGACCGTATCCGCATTGACATCCATCAGGCCCACATAAGTATTACGTAAAATTGGCATTAAACTATAAAGAAATAAAGCCACAATTGCAGGCACTCGGCCCACGCCAAAGAAGGGAATCATCATTGCCAATAATGCTAGTGCCGGAATTGTTTGCAACATGCTGGCAAGCGCAATTACAACTTTTGCTGTTCGCGGAAATTTCATTAAAATGACGCTTAAAGGAACTGCGACAATTATTCCCAGTGCAAGCGAAATTGCAGAAATATAAATTTGCTGCCAGGTTTTAACTAACAATTCGGAACCGTGCTGAGCCATAAAAGCTGACATTTTAATTCGCCTTCTTTTCAGTCTGCGTCTTTAACGTACTCTTGTCGCCCCAAATTTTTTCATAAACAACGTTTACCAAACTAGAGCGAGTAACGATTCCAACTAGTTTATTAGCAGAATCAACCACTGGAATATATTGCCCATTGCGACTTAAAATGCGGCTAAAGTTATCCCGCAAATATTCATCCGATTCCACAGTGGCAGTAACTGGCAACATAATATCACTTACAGTACTTACTTCAGGATACTTACGCTGCAAGTCAGTAATTGAAATATAGCCTTTTAAGTGATTATCATCATCAACTACCAGTAAGGTATCAACGCGGTGCTCTTTCATCATGGTCAACGCATCAGTAAGCGATGCACCTAAATTAATTTTGACAGGAGCTGTCATCACATTCTTAACTTTGACCGTTTCATATTTTGCTTCTGACAGACGCTCTTCACCAATTAAGCTCTTAACAAAGTCATTTGCCGGATGGTGCAAAATTTCTTCAGGTGTTCCTACCTGAATAAGTTGCCCATCATGCAAAACGACAATTTTAGTAGCCAATTTGAGAGCTTCGTCCATGTCATGCGTTACAAAAACAATCGTTTTGCCCAATTGCACTTGTAAATTTTGTACCAGTGTTTGCAAACTTTCACGAGTAATCGGATCAAGTGCACCAAAAGGTTCATCCATTAAAATTAAATTTTGATTTGCAGCCAATGCCCGAACAACACCAATTCGTTGTTGCTGTCCACCTGACAATTCAACCGGATAGCGATCCAAAAATGATTCCGGTAATTCTGCCATCTTGATTAATCGTTTAGCTTCCTCAGCTAATTTTTCTTTAGGCCATTTTAATAATTTAGGTACTAAAACAATATTTTCCCTAATTGTCATGTGTGGCATTAAGCCATTATTTTGAATGACATAACCTATTCGCCGGCGTAAACTTACCGGGTTAAATTCTGTCACGTTTTTACCGTTAACTAAAACCTCGCCCTTAGTTATACTATTCATCCGGTTAATCATTCTCATTAACGTGGTTTTTCCTGAGCCAGAGGTACCAATTAAACAGCAAAATTCACCCTTATCTATTTTGAAATTAATATTTTCAACTGCTGGTTGTTTTGACTTCGGATAAATCTTAGTCACATTTTTAAATTCAACCATTGGTATTTCCTTTACCATAAAATTCCCCCTTTTTCAATTTTATTTCTAATTTAATCCTAACAAGTTAAACTGAGCTTGGCAAATGAGAACGTTAAATGGCGATATCAGAGCAAACAAAAAACACCAACAAAGTTGGTGTTTTTTAGTTAATTCTCATAAACTTACATTGACCCTTTAAATACATCCCATGAACTGTGGAAGTAATCCCATCCTGAGTAGATGGTAAAGATTAGCGCAAGGTAAAGTAAAATCGTACCAATATGGTAGAAGTCACCAATCAATAAAAAGATGATTGACAACATTTGACAAGTGGTCTTAATCTTTCCTGGCATTTCTGCTGCCATCACTTGGCCCTTGTTTTCAGCTAAGATTAACCGTAATCCGGTTACTGCTAGTTCACGGCAGACAATAATGGCAACAACCCAAGCCGGTGCCAATTTCAAGGAAATCAACATAATAAATGCTGTCATCGTTAACATCTTATCTGCTAACGGGTCGGCAAATTTACCAAAGTTAGTTACCAAATTGCGTGAACGGGCAATGTGACCATCAAACCAGTCGGTAGCCGAAGCAACCGCAAAAACAATCGCAGCAATAACTAATTTCCAGTAGACAGTTGTTCCAGCAACTTGCGTACTGGCATCACCACCAAAAATTATAATTAACATAAATACCGGAATTAAAATAATTCTAAAAACCGTTAATTTATTGGGTAAATTCATTCTTTACTTTTCCTCCTAATTGAATAGCTCATTATCTCCCATCAGTACTATTACTTGAAGAGCTATCAGAGTGATTAGTTTCACCGCTCTGTTCATTATTATTTGCTTGTCCAGTCTGTTGGCCAGTTTGACCACCTTGGCCACCAGTTTGACTATTAGTCTGACCAGTATGCTGGTTGCTTGTAGTTCCACTATTTTGATGTTGGTTCTGTTGCTGGTTGGTAGTTGTACCCGAATGACCAGTAGTTGAATTATTAGTAGTCGAATTACTATTATTAGTCGTATTAGATTGGTTTACACGGTGTTGCTTACCAATATAGAAGGTTAAAGTATTGCCAGTTGTTTGCGTATCATATGGTACTTTTTTGCCACCAAAAGAAATGGATGTTCCAGAACCATTACCAAAAGTAACCGTTACTGTTTGAGCAGTAGTTGGTAAATTCAAAGTATGCTTTTGATTAGGGTTCAAAACCTGTGAAAATTGGTGGATACCATTGATTGAAATAGAAACGTTAGTAGCCTGCTCACCAGCACGAACAACCAAATTACGGTTCTTCTTTAAGCCAGTAACACGGTATTGCGCCGTGGCCAATTCCTTGATTTTGACAGAGCTCTTCTTAATTTTCTTCTGCTTTTTCGGCTTGTTTGTATTATCGGAAGAAACCGATACGTCATTAGCAGAATTATTATTGCTCTGATTATTACCAGCTGAAAAATGCGCATAAACAACGTAACAAACCAAAATAACGACAATAATACCTACCCCAACGATAATTCGGGGAAGATATTCTTTCCAAAGTTTCTTTTTGCTACTAGTTGTTTTGCGGACTTCCTCACTCTTATTATCAATTGAATCCTCAACGTATTCCTCAGGTTCCGCTTGCGGAATTTCATTATGATATTCACTAAGCAGTTGTTTGCCATCTAAACCAACAACTTGCGCATATTGTCTAATAAAAGCACGCACATAAAAATCACCAGGGAGTTTGTCAAATTCATCCTGTTCAATTGCCGTCAGATATCTACCTTGAATTTTGGTTGCTTTTTCAATATCTTCAATTGAAAGTCCCTTTGCCTCTCTGGCACTGCGTAATTTGTCTCCGATATCTGCCATAGTTACCTCTTTTAATTTCTAATTTACACTTTGAGTATAACATATACTACTAATTACTTTTACCATTATATAAGCCATCCACCACTTACATAAATTGTCTGACCTGTTAAATAACTAGAACGTTTGTCAAGCAAAACGTTGACCCAGTAAGAAACATCGCTTCCCCTAGCGAGGCGCCCAGCTGGAATTTCTTCTTTTACTTTGTTCATGTCTTCCGTCGAAATCATGGCATTCATTGCCGTATCAACCGCACCGGGGGCAACAACATTGACCGTTAAATTAGCTGAAGCCACCTCTCGTGCATATCCTTGGCTAAAAGCCGTAAGTCCGGCTTTAGTTGCACTATAAACAGCTTCAAGCGCACTAGCCTGTTTGCCATAGACTGAACCCAGAAAAACAATCCGACTAAAATCATTTTTAGTTAAAAGCGGCTCTAAAAGTCCAGCTAGTTTAATCGGCGTTGTTAAGTTGACCTTAATCATATCGTCAACTTGACTCATCTCTTGCCCATTTACAAAATGATAATCCGTAATACCCTGAGCAAATACAGCGGCATTAAGCGGTAACAAGTCTTGAACGAACTTTGATAAGTCGCTATTTTCAGCTAAAAAACTTAGTCTAATTGGAATAAAATCCTGCTCTGGATATTGCTGCATTAGCTTTTGGCTCAATTGACAAGCCTCTTGCCACTTAGTGTGACAATGAAGATATAAAGACCAGCCAGATTGTGCTAGTTCAGTACAAATCGCCTGACCGATTCCGCCGGTTGCACCAAATACAATCGCTCGTCGCATCACAACATTCCCTTTTACTACTTATTTATGAACCAGCAAGCAAAAACAGTACTGCAATTATAGAATAATTGCTAAAACAACGCTACATTTTCAACTTTGTGTCCATATTCGGTTTAATTTTACCATTATTTTTTCGGAAAACTGAACAAAAATTAGACATGCTAAACTTTCTTAAAAATTTAGCCTTTGTCATCCTTTGTCATCCTCCTTTAACGGTGGTAATAACACCTGTCGTGGCTTAGAGCCCTCTGAAGGGCCAACTACTCCCTTTGCTTCCATTTCATCAACAATTCTCGCTGCACGATTATAGCCAATGCGGAAGCGGCGCTGCAACATCGAAACACTAGCCGTCTGTTGCCGTCTTACCAGGTCAACTGCTTGCTCGTAAAACTCATCCTCTGGCTCATCGGAATTATTTTCAGCAGTTTCCTCATTTTTTTGCGGAATCATTCCTTCATCATATTCAGGTTTTTGCTGGTTGCTTACCCAAGAGATAACTTTTTCCACTTCATGAGAGGCAATATAGGCACCTTGAATACGTTCAGGCTTTGATGCCCCAACGGGCATAAAGAGCATGTCTCCTCTTCCCAAAAGTTTCTCTGCTCCAGTTTGATCCAAAATAGTTCTTGAATCTACACCACTTGAAACCGCAAAGGAGATTCTTGAAGGTACATTCGCCTTGATTAAACCGGTGATAACATCAACACTAGGCCGTTGAGTAGCCAAAATCATGTGAATACCAGCCGCACGCGCCATTTGGCCCAGCCGCACAATTGCACCCTCGACATCGTGACCGCCAACCATCATCAGATCACTCAGCTCATCGACTACGACCAGTATGTAAGGTAATGGTTTCATTACGGGTTTAGTCTTATCCTGATTATTAATACGGACTTTTTCGTTAAATTCACCCATATTACGGGCTCCACTAGCAGCAAAGAGCTTATAGCGTCGTTCCATTTCTTTAACAGCCTTGCTTAAGGCATTAGCAGCTAGCTTAGGGTCGGTAACAACGGGAATAAGCAAATGAGGAACACCATTATAAACTGACAGTTCAACCATCTTCGGATCAATTAAAATCAGTTTAACTTGATCTGGCGTGGCTTTCATTAAGATACTTGTCAAAATGGTGTTAATGGCAACTGACTTACCAGAACCCGTCGAGCCGGCAATTAGGAGGTGGGGCATTTTGGCCAAATTAGCCGAAATGATTTGCCCACTTACGTCCTTACCAAGGGGAACTTCCATCGGGTCAGCTTTTGCTTTAGCATCCTGATTTTGCATAACATCCTTAAATGCCACCACTGAAGTTGCCCTATTTGGAACTTCAATTCCAATAAATGGTTTACCTGGAATTGGCGCTTCAATTCTGATGTCCTTGGCAGCAAGAGCTAACGCTAAATCATCCGCTAAATTGACGATTCTGCTAACTTTCACGCCCACAGCAGGTTGAACTTCGTAACGCGTAATTGTTGGCCCTAAAATTGCCCGTTTAATAATAACGTTCACACCGAAGCTTTTAAAAGTAGCTTGTAATTTTTGCGTATTTTTTCTAATTGAAGCTTTATCAGCACTTTGATCAGTGTTTTTTACCGGATCAAGCAAAGTTATTGGTGGCTTCTTATACTCCACCTTAGGCCTTGAAGTAGCGCTCTGCTCAAGGTCACCATGATCGACGCTACCGAGTTCCTGTTTCATTTTTTCATCTTCGTCGTCAAACGAATGGGATTTGGGTAAATCCTTATCATCTGGTTCAAAATTTGTCTTATTAGCAAATGAGTTTCTTTCATCATGGCTTGAAATTTGAATTTGTTCTTTGGATTCTTCTGGTTCAGACTGTGCGACTTCATCAAGTGCAAAATCAATTTGGGAGATATCTTCATCCGGTTCCTGATTATCTGCCTGCGTTTCAGTATCATTTTTGTCGGTAAAGTCATCAACATTTGGAAACACAGGTGATTCAGAAGAAAGCGGATCGTGAAAATCCTTTGCCAGCTGTTCCTGCTTTTTTTCGGCTTGCTTTTCTCGAAGCGAACTATATTTATCTTTTAGTTTAGTTCCCGCTTCCTTATTTTTGCTGATAAAAAGCTGGCTAAACTTTTGAAATTTATTAATTACATCAACAAACTTCACGTCAAAAAACATCAAAATGCCAATTGGGATAAATAAAACGGCAAAAACGCGCAAACCAATATGGCCGAGCAATGGGTAAAAAAGCTGATAACACATTGCTCCAATTCCCCCGCCGCCCACGGACTTGGTAATTGCAGCACGACCGAATTCGGCTGACATTTCATGCCAAAAAACATTCATAAAAGCGTTATTCACTAGTTCACGTTCGAAGTAAATACTGCTTTGAATCAATAAAATGCCCAAAATAGCTAAAAATAAGCCACAGCTGCGTTTAAACTTGAAGTGCATCGGCTTATTATAAATTAACATCACTAAGCCAAAAATTGCACATAATCCGGCAGTCAGCAAATAAGAATCACCAAAAAATAAGCGGAAAATGTTGGCTATCTGTTTACCTAAAATACCAAATTTAGCTACCGCTAAGAAAACGATAATTATTTCAACAAGACCGACTACCGCCCAGGTAATGCCCGCATTTTGCGTCTTTTTTCGCGCTTTTGTTGTTTTTTTCTTCTTCTTAGGCATAACGGCACCTAATTAAGAATTAAAAATTGGCTTGGAAGTTCAAATTAACCGGTTCATCCAGCGTAATTTGCGTAACTTCATAAGTCAAAGTCTCAATATATTCAACTAACGGACGACTTAAGATTTTATAGTCAGCTTTGGAAAGGTCACTGCCATCGCCAAAATAATCCTTAATCTGAACTATTTGACTAATCATGCCGCTAACCGAAAAATCGCCAGGCGCTGGAGCAACATCAAACACAACCGTAATATCAAAATAGTTACCGTCTTCACCGGCATCAGTTGTGCCATCCTCATTTTGCTTTTCAACTTTTTTCAGGCCGAAGTTAACTTCATCCTTAGTCTCAGCTTCTTCATTTAGATCATAGTGAAAATTCTTTACCAAAACAGGTGTTTCTTTATTAAATTCCATTGTTATTCTCCTTTTAGATTACGCTCATATCTTTCAGGGCGATTGTAATTATCCTTTAACTTGTCATTTTCATAGTGATGACTTGTCTCAAGTTGTGGAAATCCTTGCTGTCTTAATGCTTCAAGTAAAACAATCGCAACTGAATTTGCTAAATTATAACACCGAATGTTATCCGACATAGGAATTCGCAGGTTGCGATCATAATATTCGCGCATAAAGGTTTCGGGCAATCCGGTAGTTTCCTTGCCAAAAACAAAGTAATAATCTTTATTTGAGTCTGTGTAATCTACTTCAGCGTAGTTTTTAGCAGAGAACTTAGAAATCAAATACATTTCATCATTTGGACCCAAACTAGCTAAAAAAGCATTCAAGTCATCGTGTAAACGTACATCAACTTTATCCCAATAATCAAGTCCAGCACGTTTCATTTTTTTATTATCAATTTGAAAACCCAATGGTTCAATTAAATCAAGAACAGTATTGGTGCCTGCACAAGTACGAGCAATATTGCCCGTGTTGGCTGGCATCAAAGGCTCATATAAAACAACGTGATTAGTCAATTTTTTCTCCTTAATTGAAAAAGTGTGGCTTTGTGACCACACTTTTTTTACTTCTTTGTCACTTCATTATTTTTATTACTATCCTTCTCAGTTAAGGAAGTGGTCTCATCCTCCTCGAAGACTTTCGAAACCTTGCGATAGTAATTATACACGCGAATGGTAATTATCTTCAAAATAGCATAAATTGGAATACCAAAAATTACGCCCCACAGTCCCCAAACTGAACTAGAACCAATCAATAAAAGAATTGTTGTTACGGGGTGCATTTCCATTTTATTACCCATGACCAACGGACTAATTAATCTGGATTCAATTGTTTGCTCGACGAAAAAGACCACTAAAACCTTAATGACCATCGGAACAGAAATCATAATTCCTATTACAATTGCAGGAATAAACGCAATAAAAGTCCCAAAATAAGGTATTAAGTTCAAAAAAGCACTTAAAACGGCCAGAGCTATCCCATACGGTAGTCCGATAATACTATAACCTATACCGAACATAATTCCTACCCAAAAGGCAACAGTTAATTGACCACGGATATAAGATGACAAAGCAAAATTGATGTCATAAAGCAGCTGTCCAAAACCATCTTGCCATCTCTTAGGAGCAAATTGCATCAGATATGGCCGTAAATTATGGCCATCTTTTAACATAAAGAACAAAATAAACGGTGCGGTTAACAGCGTCATAAAGATTACCGTGACGATGCTAATAGCAGACGAGATGTTATCTAGTGTCGCATCAATCGTATTTTGTCCAGATTTAAAAATCATGTCCTGGCCACGTGTAATTGCATCATTAATATTATTTTTCACACTGTGCAGATGCGGGTCGCTTAGCATGTTTTGCACTGCAATTGTTGCATCATTCCAAATATGCGGCCAGTGACGAATTAATGAATCAATTTGTGCCTGTACTATTGGCAATAACGTATTCACGGTCCAAATAAGCAGAACAGCAACTAACAAGAATAATCCAATAATTGTAGCCACACGAGGAACCTTAAATTTTCGCTCCAGTAAATCAACCAGAGGATTCATAATGTAATACTGAATCAGTGCCAAAATTAATGGTGGCAAAATAGCACTAACAAATACTTTAGCTGGATTCAGTACAAATGAAATTTTATTAAACACCCAAATAATTAGGAAGAATAATAAAATATTGACTAAAACGATACTAAAACGATTATTTAAAAACCATTTTTGAAAAACAGTTTGCTTTTTATGCTTTCCTTGAGAATTCATTAAATCATCCTAATTAAATATGTTCATAAATAATGTCATCGCTAACATTAAATGCTGGCATAGTCTGTTTTGCACTAAACGAGAGGTAAACAGCATTTGCTAATGGATTTTTAGGCTTTGTTTGATTGAAAAATAACGTTATATGGCCTAAGGCCTTCATGTCACTTTCAACCATTGCTCCCACATAATCAGCAACATAAGTTTGCTCATCGACTGTAATTGTATCGCCTTTTTTAAAAATAAAACCACTAACAGGAGTTTTAGTATCAAATTTTTGAATAATTGAAACGTCAACTAAATCTTTAGTAACGTTTTCACCAAATAAAATCACCATATTGCCTTCAGGCTCAATGGCTTGTTGACCTACTTTTGTGATTGTTGATATCCACTTCATTTTGTTACGCTCCTTAAGATTTAATTTTAGCATAACAAAAACCGCTTAACTAATATATAAGCGGTTTTTCTTTATTTCCAATTATTTTCGGTGGTAGAGAGCCCATTTTTTAATTTCATCGATTAAAACTAGCGGTATTGGCAAACAGAATAAGAATAGCCAGTCAACTGGTAATAATCTTGTGGTATTAAATAGCTGTTGCAAGCCTGGAGTAACCGTTAGAACTAGGAATAAGAGGATTTCAAAAATAATTCCATACCAGATACTGCGGTTAGTAAACAGACCCTTCTTAAAGATAGAAACTTTATTCGTCCGGCAATTTAAAACGTTAGCAATCTGTGAGAAGATAATTGCCCCTAATACCATCGTGGTGGCGCGCATGTAGACTGAGCCGCTACCAGCTAAAGGAACTTGTGGCCAACCATTTTGCATATTGACAAAGAAGTAGGCACTAATTGAAATGATACTTGAAATTAAACCATACCATAAAAAGGCCTTAACGATTACGCTTCGATTTAGCAAATGCTCGTCTCTCTTTCTTGGTGGCTGTTTCATTACGTCAGGATCAACTGGCTCGCCACCTAATCCTAAAGCAGGCAACATATCTGTTCCTAAGTCAACAGTTAAAATCTGCATAACTGTCATTGGTAGCGGAATTAGTCCACCAGATAACAAGAAGAGGATCGATGGAAAAGCTTCTGGAACATTTGACGTTAAAATATATGTCAAAAATTTCCTGATATTACTGTAAACGGCACGTCCTTCCTCAATTGCGGCTACAATTGAAGCAAAATTATCATCTGTCAAAATGATATTAGCTGCATCTTTTGCAACATCAGTCCCAGTCATTCCCATGGCAATACCAATGTCGGCTTGCTTTAAAGCCGGTGCATCATTGACTCCATCACCCGTAGAGGCAACGATTTCACCATTTTTTTGTAGCGTTTTAACAACCTTATACTTTTGTTCAGGCGCTACTCGAGCAAAGATCACTTCACCTTTCAAAGCTTCACGAAGCTCGTCTTCACTCATTTTATTTAACTCGTCACCCGAAATAACCCTGGCCGCATTAGAAGTAAGACCAATTTGCACTGCAACTGTTTTGGCAGTTAGTTTTGAGTCACCAGTGACCATAATGATTTTAATCCCGGCTTCGTGACAACGTTTAACAGCATTATATATTTCTGGTCGAGGTGGATCACTCATTGTTGTCAAGCCAACAAATACCAAATGATTTTCGGCTGTTTCAATTGTTAATTTATTCACATCAGTTGTTTGATCAACGATGCGGTAGGCCATTGCCATGCTCCGCAATCCCTTGGCTGCATATCCAGCATTACGCTGTTTGGCTAAATCCTGATCTTCTTTAGTCATGGCCCGAACTTGACCATCAACTTGAATCA
Source organism: Lactobacillus sp. B4005 (assembly GCF_026536045.1). Classification (NCBI taxonomy): domain Bacteria; kingdom Bacillati; phylum Bacillota; class Bacilli; order Lactobacillales; family Lactobacillaceae; genus Lactobacillus; species Lactobacillus sp. B4005. Next base: position 160,364 of record NZ_JAFNOZ010000001.1, on the reverse strand, counting down.
GATCGCATTGCTTGATGACATCACTAAAAGAACCCTTAGTAAAGATAATGTTTTGGGTATCATTCCAACGATGAATCGTTGACATGCGCTTTCTATCTGAATCAAAAGGCAGTTCTCGTAAACGTGGGTATTTAACTAATACCTTTTGTCGATCAAAACCAGCCTTTTCAGCCATGATAATCAAAGAAGCTTCAGTCGGCGTTCCCAAAATTTTGGGCTTTCCACCCTTAGTTTTACTTGGCTGAACAGCAGTATCATTATCAAGAGAAGCAATTTGAACTAATTTATGCAAATCAGGATTTTCTTCATACCATAACTGCTTTTTGTTTAACTCAATTTGTCCATTATTTTCATAACCGTTACCGGTAACTTCATATTCATTTTTAGGCGTCCAAATGTAGTGAATAGTCATTTGATTTTGGGTTAATGTCCCAGTTTTATCAGAACAGATAACAGTTGTTTCACCCAAAGTTTCGACTGAATTAAGTTCCTTAACCAGCGCATGCTTTTTCGCCATCCGCTTAACCCCTTGGGCCAAACTTAAGGTAACTGTTGGTAAAAGTCCCTCTGGAATAAAGGCTACAATCATCCCTAACGCAAAGATAAAAGCTTTTGCAAAAGGATATTTAACAAAGAAAATTGCTGCTAATAAAAAGACTACTCCAATTGAAACAGCAATAATCGATAATTGCTTAGTCAAACGGTTGAGTTCCTGCGTTAACGGACTATCGACTTTATTTTGCTTCTGGGTCAACTGCGCAATTTTACCAAATTCAGTATTCATTCCTGTAGCAAAAGCAACCGCACGTGCAGTACCTGCTCCAACAGTCGTACCCGAATAAACCAGATTAGTTTCAGCGTAACTACCCTCACCAGGGGCATATTCCGTTGTTTTCGATTCCGGCACTGATTCACCATTTAAGGCACTTTGATCAACCTGCATTGAACTAGCAGAAATCAGGCGGGCATCTGCCGGAATTGAATTACCTGCCTGTAAAACAAAGACGTCACCGGGAACCAGTGTCTTAGAATCAATTTGAACTTTTTTACCATTACGGATAACTTGCACGTAGGTTGGTAACATATTATTTAAAGCATCGGTGGCCCTTTTAGCCGCCCGCTCCTGCCAAAAACTAAATAATCCGTTGATAATATTAACTAGCCAAATTGCGATTCCTAATTCGACTGTTCCGCTTAACATTGCTATCGCACCGGAAATCCAAAGCAGAATAGCCATCGTACTGATAAAATTCTTAAAAAATGCTTTCCATTCTGATTCTTCTTGCGATTTTTTAATCTCATTAGAACCATATTTTTGCAAACGACGAGCTGCCTCTTCAGAACTTAACCCTTCTGATGAGGACTGCAAATTAGTAAAAACTTCAGAAACATTATTCTTAGCATAAAGCTTTCGAATTTTATTTTCATCCATTCAGCGTACCTCTTATTTTTTTAAATTTTTTTATCGTTAAATCCGATACCATACTTTACCACTTTTTGAGGTGAACGAACCATTCAAATTTTTTACAAATAAATGTCATGCTATACTAATCTTATTAGTTAATAATAACCAAAATTTGAGATGGAGGCTTAATAAATGAAACTATTAATTGGTGGCTATACTAAAAAGAAAGCTACTGGCATTTATGAATTGCCACTTTATAACTCTAAAAAAGGATTGGAAGTTGAGCTTGGAGATGCCAGAGAAGTTATCAAGGTTGGCGGACCAACTTATTTTGTTCAGGATGGCGATTTAATTTTTACAATTAATAATGCGGGGGATAAAGGCGGCATTAGCGCTTTTCAATTAGTTAATAGCGCATATCAAGAAAAGGATGCGTACTTAACACCAGGATCATCACCAGCTTATATAGGTATTAATCGCAAAGATAAATTGCTTTATACAGCCAATTATCATACTGCTGTATTAGCTGTTTTTTCATATACTGATGAAGGCAAACTGAGCTTAATCGATTCAGTTACCCACACTGCCGACAATCTCGGACCAAAGCCAGAACAAGCAGATGGACCACACCCCCACTTTTTTGACCAAACGCCAAAGAAAAACATAGTTAGCTGTGATCTTGGTAATGATTGCGTCGACTTTTATCGTCTCAAAGACAATCACCTGGAGCACTTAGCCAAGTACCAAAATGAGCCCGGTTTCGGAACCAGACACATCGTTTTCAGCCCTGATGGAAATTACTTTTATGTTGTCGGTGAGCTTTCGAGTAAAGTTAATGTTGTTAAATTTTCTGAGAGTGATTGGACATTTACAAGTATTGCCACTTATTCAACTATTCCTAACGACTTTACCGATCACAATGGTGCTGCCGCAATTAAAATTAGCCACGATGGTAAATTTATCTATGTTTCTAATCGTGGTCATGATTCAATTACTGTTTTTGCAGTTAACGATGATCATACACTCCAATTGCGTCAACGGGTATCGACTTTTGGCGAATTTCCGCGAGACTTTAACTGGGATGAAAGTGAACAGTTTGTTGTTGCTACTAACCAAAACTCCGACAATGCAACTTTATATAAGCGCAATGCCAAAGATGGGTGCTTAACCCCAATTCAAAAAGATATCTACGTACCTGAAGGGACGAGGGTTTTATTCAGTGAATAACTAAATCAGGCTACTAAAAAAGAGTTGCTGGTGCAACTCTTTTTATTATGCCCTAATTATTATGCTTTTTGCTTTTTTGCCATAATTGCTGCATATCTCGCGGATCAGGAACTCTAATTTGTACACGCTTATTTGCCCTAAAGGGATCAGGAAAAGACACGTAAAAGCAATTGAGTGCCTGCCGATTAAACTCATCTTTAATGCCATACAGCTGATCGCCAAATAAAGGATGACCCAAAGACTGCATGTGAAGCCGAATCTGATGTGTTCGGCCGGTATATAGCCGCAACTCAACCAAACTTATTCCAGGAGCTTGCTTAAGAACCTGGTAGGCCGTGACGGCTTTTTTGCCGTTAGGATCGATAAAGCGCTTGACTGTTTCTTTAGTACTGCCGATTGGTTGCTTAATAATGCCACACATTTCATCGGCTTTAAAATTACCATGAACAAGTGCGTGATATTTTTTTACAAAATCATCTTTACTGAGCTTGCTAAAACGCGCATGGGCAATGGCATTCTTACCCATTAAAACAATTCCCGATGTATCGCGATCTAATCGGGTAATCACATGAGGCTTACTTCCTAGGATTTTTTGCTGGTCAAAGTAACCTAGGACACGGTTTACTAATGCATTATCATCATAACGCGAAGGAATTGAAAGCACGCCAGCCGGCTTATTAATAGCTAAATAGTCGTTAGTTTCTTGGACAATATCAATGGGCTGATAGGATGGCTGCAGCCACGGATTGATCTTTTCTTTGCCGGGAACAAAAATGACTTCATCTTGTGGATGAAGTACAAAATTGGTATAGCGCCGTTTGTGATTAACTAAAATTAAACCACCATTGTTTTTAGCATCGGTTACCGCTTTTTTTGAAAAACCGTTTTTCATTAAAAAAGCCCCTAATTGCTTGGGGGCCTTTGTTTGTACAATCAATTTAAATAAAGTCATCTTTACCACCTATAAAGGCACTTTGAACACGTGACCAGAAATGAGTATGACCAAAGCGGTCAAAGCGAATTTCTTTGTTGGAGATACGATAATTAATCTTCTTAGCATTATGTAGGTCCAACTTGCTTCCGTCAACTGTCATTACAAAATGGGCCGAATTAGGAATAATTGTAATCCACTGGTCGGGGGCAATTACGATTGGTGAGGAAAGCGTTCGAAAAACACGATTATTGATTGAAGCGATTTCCGCCATCTGCAGAGCCTTGAGCCGAGGATGAATTACCGCCCCACCAAGCGATTTATTATAAGCCGTGGAACCAGTTGGTGTGGAAATGCAAAGTCCATCCCCACGAAAATTTTCAAACAGCTGCCCATCAATATAAACATTAGCTTCTAATGTATGTGAAATACGCTTAACCGCAGATTCATTAAGAGCTATATAATGTTTTTTCTCATTAGACTCCGTGACTAATTCAACCTCAAGAAGCGGATATTTGGCAGATTCCGGTTCACGCAAAAAAAGGGCATCGACCATTTTATCAACGTCTTGAGCTTGCCAATCAGTATAAAAGCCTAGATGACCAGTATGAATACCAATAAACCGAATTGAACTGATTTGATTTTCATAACGATGGAAAGCGTTGATTAAAGTACCATCACCCCCGACTGTTATTACAACATCAGGATATTTAGCATCAAAAACAACGCCCTCCTTTACTTCGAGGGCATTTTTTAAATGGGCCACAACCTTAAGCGTCTCTGCATTATTATTATGAGCAATTGTAATCCTCATTATTTTTCCTTACCTTTATTTTTGGTAAAAATCTTTTGGGCTTCCTGAACCTCATCTTTAATCAAAGACATTTCTTCGTCAAGTTTATAAGCCGTTTCTGCAGTTGACTTTAATCTTTTAGAAATGTCTTCTGGGTAAGAACCCTGGTATTTATAATTTAGGGTGTGTTCAACGGTTGCCCAAAAGTTCATTGCTAAAGTTCTAATTTGGATTTCTGCTAATAATTTTTTTGATCCTTCGGGTAAATAAACGGTGTAAGAAATAACCATGTGATAAGAGCGGTAGCCTGAAGGTTTAGCATTTTTAACATAATCACGCTCTTCTAAGACCTCCATGTCATCACGATCATGGATTAAATCCACTACTTTATAGATATCATCAACAAATTGACAAACAATTCTAATGCCAGCAATGTCCTGCATATCAGTCTCAATTACATCGGGACTGATTACACGACGTTCCATTTTTTCTTTGATTGAATCTACTGTTTTTACTCGTCCAACCACAAATTCAATTGGCGAGTGTTCACCCTTGGTCAAAAAACTTTGACGCAAGGACCGAAACTTTACTTTTAATTCACGAACAGCCTCGTTATAAGGCCACAAAAAATTATCCCAGTCAATATTCATAGAAATAATTCCTTTCTCTACAGCACATTCATTTTAACATAAAACAAATGATAGCAATTTCATTCAGACAAGCTAATTATGCAAAAGTTAAGCATTTGCTTTTACCAAAAAGCCTTGATTGCAGTACTTTTTGCTTTTTTTGCTACTAAAGCAACGCGACATAAACGATAATCTAAAATTATGATAAATTTATTAATCTGTGTTAAAAGATTAGTCCTAATCTTCCCTTTTTATTATTTTTCAAACCAATTTTTTGACTATTAAAGTAAAAAAGGTACAAAATGATAAACATTGATGCATTATAATTAAGAGTAAACAAACTACGTGTTTTTAACAATGCAAACTGAGCTAAACGATGTTTACACGTTCGTACTTTTTCAAATCTGATAATAGATACATGAAAAATGCACCTTTTTGATGAGGGCCTACTTTTGTTAAAGCTGAACTTCGTTTTAACGTAAAATCAAGCCTTGATCAATATTTATTAAAAGAAAAGGATAGTCGGATGTCAAAAAATAATGAAATCGAAGCTAAAATAATTTTGCCTGAGCAAGTTTACCAACAACTATGTGATGATTTTAATATCAAAACCTGCTTTACACAGGAAAATTATTACTTTGACACAAACAATGGCTTACTAAAGGATAATAATATCAGCTGCCGGATCCGGCTCTTTGATAACAGTGCGGAACAAACACTTAAAGTTCCGCACCAAAACCCAGTCCAACAAAAATTTCATGAGGCAACAGAGATTAATGATTCGCTGGCACTTGAACAAGCCCAAAATCTTATAAAGCAAAGTGCTCAAAGGCAAGAAATTTCTTTCACCGGAAATGTTGGTCATTTTTTACAAAGTCATTTCGCTGCTACTAGTCAATTGCATCTGCAAACATACAGTAAGACCAAACGAATTTTGGCAGTTGGTCCGCAAGATTGTGAGTTAACTTTTGACAAAAGCCAATACCCTGACGGTTATCAGGATTATGAATTAGAAATTGAAAATCCTGATCCTGAGCTAATTAAAACGGTTTTAGCAAAATTAAAAGATAAGTATCATATCGTGCAAAACTTTTCTAATACAAACCAAGCAAAAATTGCACGCGCTTTCAAGCATCGTGGTAAAATGTAATGGAGAGTATTTTTTATAGGATAGATATTTGTTAAATTTATTATATATACTAATTCAATTAATCAAGTTATGGAGGAGCCTGGTCATGTTTGAAATTTTTCTTTTTGTCAATCCCATTGGTTTTTATTGTTATGAAACAGAAGTATTGATTAAAGAAGCAATTGATGAACTTGACTTAAATTCTTGCTTTCGTTTTATTCCCGTCACAAATTCTAAAGTAATTAAGGAAGATATAATTCGGCGTAAATTAAAAGGACAAATTATAAACGATATTCCGGAATATACAATGGCTTCCTATCAAGCATTACGGAATTATCATGCAATTAAATTTGAATATGGCAATAAAAAGGCACGCTGCTATCTAGTTAGCCTACAAAAAGCAGTCAATAGCGATTTCAACGTTTATTCTCAAGATCTACCAGAACAAGTAGCTTTAGATTTAGGGTTAGATTTTAACCGCATTAATAATTCTAAAATAAGTAGATACGTTGATGACTCCATTCAGCAAGATAAAGATCTTGTTCATCAATTTAAGGTTAAGAATATTCCAACGACAATTATCTTTAATGAAAGTGGTAATTATAATGGAATTTTGCTGGAAGGAATAGTTGCCCACGATAAATTAATTACGCTATTTAAAAATAATAATTGTACTCAAATTTCTGAAGAACCAAAAGAAGAAAACGGTTATTACCCTTCACGGCATTTACGTTTGATGTAAGAATAATGTGATGTTGTCGGGTGACTTTACTTGTCTGAACCGTTCATAAACCCAATCTGGCAGATCATTAATTGTCAAGTGACTTTGGTAAAGTTGAGCAGCGATTTGCATACCCTTTGTGGTCTTTTTCATTATTTGTGTCTGTAAATAGCTTTTTTGTACGTGAGGATTAACATAGAAATTTTTAAAATGAGGTTGAAACTGCCACAGTTTACTTAATCCAGCTCCATTCAAGGCAAAATACTTTACCTGATATTGTATTCGGTCAGTTAATGGTTCACGTTGGACATTAAATTTTAATCGCAAAAATTTTTGGTACGGATTAATTTCAAAATAATAATTACGCCACAACTTATTTTCACGAAAGAAAATGAGTTGTGACTTTTTTATTTTCAGCGCTAAATAATGCCGTTTACCCACTAACCAAATATCTTCAATTCCATTTTTTCTATATAAAAGATGGCGGTGAATAAATTCAGATTTTGTTAGAGGTGCACATTGAACTTCAAAGGCCAATTTAGGACTTGCTAAAACGTCCGCCCTTAGTTTTCCGGAAGCTAAAGTTACCTCTGTTTGAGCAGTAAAACTTGCCTCTACTAGAGCATTTTTTAATAGGTTCTTACTTCGAGCATGCTCATCTTTTTCACCAGCTAAATTAATAACTTCTGGTCGATGTCGAAAATATGCAGTTTTAGAGTTTATGACTAACTGCACTTCTTGTCTACAACTAGGACAAAAATAATGTCTCTGCTTATTTTTAACTAGCTCATCTTTTGCTTTTTCTGCTTGATCAAATGCTGTAACTAATTCATTTTTCCAAAAAGCTGCATACATAATTTTCACCCTTTATTAAGTACGCAAAAAAAAGGCAAGATCCACTTGCCTTTTTATTTTTTATTCAAATAAATTATTAGTGCTTCAAGTGACCAAAATAATGACGTAACTGCTCAAGAGCGTCACGTTCAATTAAACATTTACTCGTTGTTCTAATCCGGGCCATATCAGCAGTTTTTACCTTTGTGCCGTACTCATTAGCAATAATCCAAGCATCTTCTGGCTTAATTTCAACGTAATTTTCATCTGTAAATGCTAAATCAAGATAAAACAGCCCACGTTCAAAATAAAGACTTGATGAAAGATCACTGGCTAAAAGGCTACCTGCAAGTTCAGTTACATCATTAAAGTCATTAAAGCTGTAGGCTTGTTTTTTCTGTAACTTCCAAAAAGCTTTTTTAACTTTCGGCTTGTTAGAATCGGTTGTGCCAACATCATTCGTGCCATCATCCTCTAAGTCAAGAAATGAGCGCCGTGAATCGCCAAACTTACTTTTTTTCAAGTCACCAAAGTCATTCTCAAACAGTTTAGACAGCTTGTCACGATCTTTCTCAGTAGTCTTAGTAATTAGTAAATCTAAGCCACCATTATTCGGCATAACCTGAAAAGTAACTGGAGCATCTTGACTAAATGAATGGTCAGTATCAATTTCATCCAAAATTGAATAAAAGAATTGTTGGATCTTGTCTTTATCGCCCAGCAAATCTAGAACCTTTAAACCGCGCTTTTCTAACTCGACTTTATTAATCCTCACACGGATAGTATTTTCATTAATATGTTCTACTTGCATGAGTTCTTCACCTCCATCAGATCCTTTGTTATATTGTAGCGTATTTTTCGAATAAAATAAAAGCGTTAGTTTAAAAAACCAACGCTTTTTTTCTGCACTGCTCAGTCTATTACATGTCAGCAATTTTTTGCATTTCTTCTAGTTCAAGACGCCGTACTTTTCTTGGCAAAAACCGTCTTATTTCATCTTCATTGTATCCTACTTGAAGACGACGGTCATCCATAATAATCGGTCTTCTTAGAAGGCTTGGATTTTTCTCCACCAAATCCAGAAGATGATCAATCGACAAGTCATCTAAATTAACTTTTAGTTGTTGAAATGCTCTGGAACGTGTAGAAATAATTTCCTCTGTACCGTTCTCAGTCATTCGTAAGATCTGAATAAGTTCATCTTTGGTTAAAGGCTCAGAAAAAATATTTCTTTCCTTATAATCAATATTATGTTTTTTTAGCCAAGCCTTAGCTTTGCGACATGAAGTACAACTTGGAGATATGTATAAATTTACCATGTGATTCACGCTCCTTTGAACACACTGTCTTAATATCTATATTATATCATATTACTTTCTTTTTGTAAGCAATATAACTAACACTATTTATATTTCAATACTACTTTGTAAAAGTGAATAAACTGTGAATTTTTTCTCAAGAAATGGTAAAGAAAATGAAAAAGACCCATTAATATTTATTAATGCGTCCTTTTCATTCTCCATAGTTAATTATTTACTTTTTTCATTAATTCGTCAACTAATTTTTCGTTTTCTTCAGCAGTTTCTGAAACAAAGCATGCTTTATTAGCTAATTCCTTAATGTCCTCAGTGTTTAGTTTCTTCATTAGGCTTCTGATCCGCAGAATCGAAGTAGCACTCATTGAATACTCATCAAGTCCCATTGAAAGCAAAATTGGGAACATTGTGTTATCACCAGCAGCCTCACCGCACATGCCACACCAAATGCCGTTCTCATGAGCAGCATCAATTGTGTGCTTAATTAAGCGTAATACTGAGGGATTAGCAGGTTGATACAGGTAAGAAACATTATCATTCCCACGATCAGCAGCCATTGTGTATTGAATCAGATCGTTAGTACCAATTGAGAAGAAATCAACTTCCTTAGCAAATTGATCAGCTAAAACTGCTGCAGCAGGAACTTCAATCATCATTCCTACCTCAAGGTTTTCGCCAACCTTTACACCCTTCTTAGTTAATTTATCTTTTTCTTCAGCTAGAATTGCCTTGGCTTTACGTAATTCAGCTAAAGTACCGATCATTGGGAACATAATTCCGAGCTTACCAAATGCTGATGCACGCAATAAAGCACGTAACTGTGTCCGGAAGATCTTCTCATTTTGCAATGACAATCTAATTGCACGTACACCTAAAAATGGGTTCATCTCTTCAGGCAAATCCCAGTAATCAAGGTGCTTGTCACCACCGATATCCATGGTTCTGATAATGACTTGCTTACCATGCATTCCCTCAATAACTTCTTTATAAGCTTCAAATTGATCTTCTTCAGTCGGAAAATCTTTAGAATCCATGTATAGAAATTCTGTTCTATATAAGCCAACAGCTTCAGCACCATTGGCGTTTACACCTGCCATATCATTTGGTGTACCAATGTTAGCAGCAATCGTGAATTTCTTCCCATCAGCAGTTACTGAAGGTTCATTCTTTAATTTTTCCCATTCAGCTTTTTGCTTTAAGAAAGCGTCACTTTTCTTTTTGTAATCAGCTACCTGTTCATCAGTTGGTTCAATTACAGCGTCACCGTTCAACCCATCAACAACTAGGTTTTGACCATTAGTAACATCTTTAGTAATTGAATCAGTCCCGACAACTGCAGGAATCTCCAATGAACGAGCCATAATTGCTGAGTGAGCAGTCCGACCACCAATATCAGTTACAAAACCTTTAACAAACTTTTTGTTTAACTGCGCAGTATCACTTGGAGTTAAGTCGTGTGCAACAACGATAACTTCGTGATCAATTGATGCAGGATTTGGCAATTCTTTACCTAGCAGGTGAGCCATAATCCGTTTAGAAACATCGCGAACGTCTGCAGCACGCTGTTGCATATATGCGTTATCAGTCATTCCTTCAAAAATCGTAATGAATTTTTGAGCGGTTTCATCTAGCGCAGCTTCGCTATTGACCTTTTGCTCCTTGATTTCATTCTCAATTGCCCCCGTAAATTCAGGGTCATTCAAAATCATCAAATGTGCTTCAAAGACTTGTGCTTCGTCTTCTCCTAAACTTTTTTTGGCACTGTCGCGAATTTGCTCAACTTCCGCAGTTGAAACTTCAATTGCTTTTTTGTAACGAGCTAATTCGCTGTCAACATCGCTAATTGTTGTCTTTGTATACGTAAGATCCGGTTCAACCAAGAGGTAGGCTGGTGCTACAGCAATACCATCACTTGCAGCAATTCCTTTTAATGTCCTGGTCATTATTCAGCCAAACCCTCTTTTTTCATTGTTTCAGAAATAGCAGCAATTGCGTCTTTTTCGTCATCGCCATCAGCACTAATTGTAACATCGGCATTCTTACCAACACCAAGTGACATAACACCCATGATTGACTTCAAGTTAACTGACTTGCCATTGTATTCAAGATTAATGTCTGAACCAAACTTTGAAGCAGCTTGAACTAACAAAGTTGCTGGACGAGCATGAATACCTGTTTCTGCAATAACATGAAAATCGCGTTTTTCCATTATAAATATCTCCTTTGAATTGAAAAAATCAAACCGGTAGTAAATACCTATTCCTGTATTAGACTATCATTTTTTTGTGAATTAGACAATATAAATGTAACAGTTTACATCATTAAAGTTCAGACTTTGATTGAGTGTAAACTATTTTGCCTCCTCGCAAGGCTTTGCCAGTTATATTCTGTCTTTTACCAAAAGATCTTAAAGCAGCTTGAAAATTAAAGGCTTCTTCAGGTTTAACTTCATAATGATCTAATTCACCATTTGCCAACTGCTCCAGAATTTCTTGATAATCCAAATTTACCACCGTTTCTATAAAACATATTCCATCCTTAGCAAAAAATTTGCTAAGGCTTATTTTAGCATATTTACCATGTAGACAGAAAAGGTTTTGAGTTTTAGCACTTGATTATTGCGAGTGCTAATTATATAATTTAATCATTGAAAAGAAAGGCGGTATAACATAATGCTTTGTCAAAACTGTCAAAAGCGACCTGCCTCAATTCACCTTTTTGCAAAGGTCAATGGGCAAAGCCGCGAAATTAATTTATGTCAACAATGCTATCAAGAACTTCAACAACAAGGAAATATTAATATGAATAATGATAATAATGGTTTCTTTGGCGATTTTAACGATTTATTTAACTTTAGTAACGGCAATAACGGTATGAATGGCAACCCTAACAATCCGGGAATGAACCCAGGTAATCCTGGTGATCCAAATAATGGTGGAAATGGACGGTCATTGCTCGATCAATATGGTACAGATTTAACTGCATTGGCAAAAAAAGGTAAAATTGATCCCGTCATTGGTCGTGATAAAGAGATTGCGCGTGTCATTGAAATTTTAAACAGAAGAACCAAAAACAACCCGGTCTTAATTGGTGAGGCTGGGGTTGGTAAGACTGCTGTCGTAGAGGGCTTAGCCCAACAAATTGTGGACGGTTCAGTGCCAGCCAAATTACAGGATAAACGAATCATTTCACTAAATGTTGTTTCACTTGTTCAGGGCACCGGGATACGTGGTCAATTTGAACAGCGCATGCAGCAGCTTATCAAAGAACTGCAAAATCATGACGATATCATCTTATTTATTGATGAAATTCATGAAATTGTTGGTGCCGGTAATGCTGAAGGTGGAATGGATGCTGGAAATATTATTAAGCCTGCACTAGCTCGCGGTGACTTACAGCTTGTTGGTGCAACAACCTTAAAAGAATACCGCGAAATTGAAAAAGATTCCGCTTTAGCTCGTCGATTCCAACCAGTTGATGTTAAGGAACCATCAGTTGCAGAAACTATCCAAATTTTAAAAGGTATTCAAAAGCGGTACGAAGACTATCACCATGTTCACTACACCGATGATGCAATCAAGGCCGCCGCTGAATTGTCTGAGCGCTATATTCAAGACAGATTTTTGCCCGACAAGGCTATCGATTTACTTGATGAAGCGGGTTCTCGTATGAATTTGACAATTCCCTATGTTGATAAAGATAAAATAAAGGAACGAATAAATGCGGCACAACAATTAAAGCAGGATTCCCTGAAAAATGAGGACTACGAAAAAGCTGCTTATTATCGTGATCAAATCGAAAAATATAATAAGATGAAAGATCAAAAAGTTGATCCTGATAAGTCACCAATTATTACTAGCAAGATCATGAACAAGATTGTCGAAGAAAAAACAGGTATCCCTGTTGGCGACTTACAAAAACAGGAAGAAAGCCAACTGCAAAATCTTGCTTCAAACCTAAAAGCACACGTAATTGGTCAGGATAAGGCGGTTGATAAGGTTGCCCGCGCAATTCGCAGAAACCGGATTGGCTTTAACAAGTCCGGCCGTCCTATCGGTTCATTTCTCTTTGTTGGTCCAACGGGTGTGGGTAAAACCGAGCTTGCTAAGCAGCTCGCCAAGCAAATGTTTGGTTCAGAAGACGCTATGATTCGTTTTGATATGTCTGAATATATGGAGTCATACTCAGTTTCGAAATTAATTGGATCAGCACCTGGCTATGTTGGTTATGAAGAAGCAGGTCAACTAACTGAACGAGTTCGGCGCAATCCGTACAGTCTGATTTTATTAGATGAGATTGAAAAAGCTGATCCTTCAGTTATGAACTTATTCTTGCAAATTCTGGATGATGGCCGTTTAACCGATTCACAAGGACGGACGGTTTCCTTTAAGGATACCATCATTATTATGACTTCTAATGCTGGTCAAGGAATTAAACAAACCAGTGTAGGATTTGCTGCTGAGAATTCTAGTGAACATCCCGACTCTGCTAGAAATTCAATGAGCCAGTTCTTCAAACCGGAGTTTTTAAACAGGCTGGATGACGTCATTGAATTCAATGAATTATCTAAAGAAGACTTAATCAAGATTGTTAACTTAATGCTAAATGAAGTTAACAGTATGGTTAAGAATCAAGGAATGCAAATTACTGTTACCGACGATGCTAAAGAAAAATTAGTTGAAGAGGGTTACAATCCATCTATGGGTGCTCGTCCTTTACGTAGAATTATTCAAGAAGAAATTGAAGATAAAGTCGCTGATTATAAACTAGATCACCCAGCTGCTAAAAACCTTTTAGCCAGTGTCTCAGATAAACAAATCACAATTAGTGAACAGGATAATGCTGAATCTGTGCACAGTTCAGTAAACAAAGATTAATTACTTTAAGTTGAGCTAGTAGTTTGGGATAAATTAATCTAAATATTATTTTTTAATAGAGAAAAATGTTTAAAATAGCGTTATACTAAATTAAGAACTACTAGAAGAAACGGGTGAAATCCATGCATTTAATAGATGTAACCAATAGTTATAAGGATCTAGTTCACAGTCAATTGAATTCGACTAACGTTAATTATGTCAAAGTTTATTCATTAGGCAATACTTCTGTCATCTATACCGAAAGTAATGATGCGATCGGAATTGCCTTGGAGAACCACGATCGTCGTATACGTAAGGAAGAAGCAGAATTTGTAATTAAGCGATTAATCAAAGAGCAAGATCCTTCGTACGTGGTAACCTTCGACAAAAGTCAACACTTAATCGAAATTCATATTGACAAGTAAAAAAGAGAGACGAATGTCTCTCTTTTTTGTTTACAATTTTTCTGTTAATTTTACACCTGGATACTTGTCTTGGAAAAAGCGTTCAGCAAACTGATTTTCAAATAAGAATAGTGGCTGACCATACCGATCTTTAACCAATAAGTTCCGGCTATTCGACATGGCAGGATCTAGCTGGTCTGGATCTATCCAACGGGCAACCCGGTGGCCTAAACTATTTAATTCCACTTCGGAATTATATTCGTTTTTCATTCTGAATTTGAATACTTCAAACTGCAATTGACCAACGGCACCTAAAATGTACTCGTCAGTTTGATAATTACGGTAAAGCTGAATTGCCCCCTCTTGAACCAATTGTGTCATACCCTTGTGGAATGACTTTTGTTTCATTACGTTTTTAGCAGTTACCCGCACAAAAAGCTCGGGAGTAAATTCTGGCAAATGAGGATAGACAATTTTATTCTTGCCAGCATATATACTATCACCAATTTGAAAGTTGCCAGTATCGTATAAGCCGACGATATCACCAGCCACTGCATCGGAGACTTGGACACGTTCACTTGACATAAATTCAGTTGCATTATTCAACCGAATTGGCTTCCCCGTTCTGGCTAAAGTGACATCAAGCCCCTTTTGAAATTCACCGCTACCAATTCTAATGAAAGCAATTCGATCCCGGTGATTGGGATTCATATTAGCCTGAATTTTGAAAACAAATCCAGAAAATTCTTCGTCATCTGGCGCAAGCGTTTGATCTTCATTAACAACGTGCTCTTGCGGAGCCGGAGCTAATTTTACAAAGCTCTTAAGGAAAGTCTCAACCCCAAAATTGGTTAAAGCTGAACCAAAGAAGACAGGGGTTTGATTACCTTTGATAATTTTAGCAAGGTCAAAAGTGTTACCAGCTTCTTTGATAAGTTCAACTTCTCCAAGCGTATCCTGAAATTGCGGATTTTGACTAAGTGGTTCATCTTCTGCAAGATTACCATCTTGATCTAAAGGCAAAAAACGATCTGGACCATCTTTGCGATACAGTTCAACTTGATTGTTTGCAAGGTCATATAATCCTTGAAGTGTTTGACCTGAACCAATTGGCCAATTCATTGCCACTCCTTCAATTCCAAGAAGGTCTTCAAGTTCAGCAATCAGATCTAGCGGTGGTCGACCATCACGATCAAGTTTATTCATAAAAGTAAAAATGGGAATGCCACGCTGTTTAACGACCTTGAACAGTTTCTTTGTTTGCGGTTCGATACCCTTGGCAGAGTCAATTACCATTACGGCAGAATCGACCGCCATTAATGTCCGGTACGTGTCTTCAGAAAAATCCTCGTGTCCTGGGGTATCAAGAATATTAATTCTTTTACCATCGTACTCGAACTGCATAACAGAACTTGTAACAGAAATACCACGCTGCTTTTCAATTTCCATCCAGTCACTAGTCGCATAATGACCGGTTTTACGTGCCTTAACCGTACCAGCACTGCGAATTACACCACCAAAAAGAAGCATTTGCTCCGTTATCGTAGTTTTCCCTGCATCAGGGTGCGAAATGATAGCAAATGTTCTTCTTTTATTAACTTTATCCGTTAGTTGTTCACTCATTAATTTTTCTGCTCTTCTTCCTTTTGCCCTTTATCCGGTATGGTTAATAAGACAGTGAGTAGTCTTGACCGCATCATTCTGCGTGTTGTCAATACCATTCCGTTATCTAATTTGACAGACAGTTTTTCACCTTTAGCTGGGATAATTCCTAACTTGGTAATCATATAACCAGCAATCGTGTCAACGTCTTCCATTTCTAGATCGGTTCCAAATTGATCATTAAAGTCATCAAGGGGCATTTTACCATAAATTACATACTTATTAGGTGCAATTTTTTCAGATAAAACTTCCGTATGATCAACTTCATCATCAATATTGCCCACAATCTCTTCAATTAAGTCTTCAATTGTGGCAATACCAACAACACCACCATATTCATCTGTTAAAATTGCCAACTGTTGCTGCGTTTGTTGCATTTCAACTAACAATTCACTTAAGTCTGTTGTTTCTGGCGCAAAGAGCGGTGGATTCATTACATCTTGGTAAGTAATATTGGCAAAGCCCTTTTCCCAGGCCTTGCGTAAAACAGTTCTAATGTGAATAACGCCAATAATTTTATCCTTGTCTTGTTGATAGACAGGAATCCGCGAATAAGGCTCGCGCAAGATTTCCTTAAGGTTATCTTGCAAGCTGTCACCATAATCTACCATAAAAGCATCGATTCGTGGCACCATGACTTCACGAACCATTCGTCCCTGGAAGTCCAAAACATTGTTTAACATTGAAAATTCGGTATCGCTTACTTTGTGATTATCGTGTAAATTTTTAATTTCCGCTGTTAAATGCTCTTTAGTTTCTTCATCACTTGCAGGGGAAAATTTATTTTTTAACAAATTAAATAAATTCCCCTTGTCAGGGTCGCTAGCCATATTAATTTCTCTCTTTCTTTAAATAACAAATTTAATATCAACATTATATCATGTACTCACATGATATGTTAGAATAGCACGTAAGAAATGAGGTTTATTTAATGAAAAAAAGTCATGTCTTACTTGTTTTTACCTTTTTACTTTTAATCCCCTACTTGTGCAGCCTCACGATAATTGGAATTGGCTATAATGCTTTAGTCCTGCACTCAGCTGACTTATTTAGAACATCTATTGGTGCTTTCGTTGGCGCCTTAATTATGTTTGCAATTAAAGCCACAATCCAGCGTCCAGTTGACCTATTAGCTGTTGAAGTTGATGATGGTATTTTAAAGCAGCTTTTACGTTTCTTCAGTATTAGAAGGCGCCCTCTTTTGCAAATGGCAAACGTTATCTTAGATTTTATTCTTTGTTTTGCCGCCACTTTCGTCGTGCGTGCTTTTCTTACCTTAGACCAAATTGTTGGTAAATCCGTGG
Organism: Lactobacillus sp. B4005; assembly: GCF_026536045.1. Taxonomy (NCBI): domain Bacteria; kingdom Bacillati; phylum Bacillota; class Bacilli; order Lactobacillales; family Lactobacillaceae; genus Lactobacillus; species Lactobacillus sp. B4005. The sequence continues at coordinate 143,153 of NZ_JAFNOZ010000001.1, read as the reverse complement.
GCATTGTTTTTTTAATTATGCTATTATCAACCTGCTTGGGCGCTTATGTTGAATATGATAATCTGTCAATCGACCCTAAACAGCATTAATATCTACTGACTGACTTCCAGATAGAGCATCTGGGTCAGTTTTTTTGTTTCTAAATCGAGGTTCTCCACAAAATAAGGTGTCAAACTGTCCCCAGGGTTTTCATATGTTTGAATTCCTTGTTCGCGCACAGTTTGAAGAAACTGCGGAATCACCATGTTTAACGGCTGGGCAAAGAAGGATTGATTTTGCTGCTTCTGTTCTTCAACCGCTACCTGAGCCTTAGGGAGCGTAAATTTCATTAATCCTTGTGGCAGCTCAGTTACTTCTGATGTGAGCACGCCATACCAGTACATGAAATTTTCTGGTCCAAAAACTACCATGCTACTACGATTGGTTAGTTCATTATCCGTTAAAAATTGTTGAAACTGCTGATCTTGTTCAAGCTCGATGTTGCAGTTATTATATGTCTTTTGCTCATCAATCATTTGATCAGAAAAAGGACGGCCAACAAAGGTAATTTCTTCTTGTAATTTTTGCATAAGTACTCCTAATATTCAGCTAATTCATCAAGCGGAATAATCTCTCCCGCCAAAAAGGCATCAATTTCACTACTAGAAAAGCCATGCGTAAACAGATAATTACGCATCTTTGCTTGACGCTCACTTTCTGGTAAACGACGAAAGCGCTTGTAAGCTTTCACGCCTTGCTTTCTTAACGCTTCTAATTGTTCCTCATCATTTTGTTCAAGATCAAGACTGGCAATAATTTCCCCGGCCAATGCACTGGAAAAGCCATGACTTATAAGTTTCGTACGCATTTTGCGCTCAAGTTCGCGCTGAGCCAGCTTCCCCACCTTGCTTTTCATTGACTTTAGGACTCGCATTCCAGCATCTTGCCACTCTTCATCGGCAATTTCGTCTAACCCTACCTGAATCAGTTCGGGATCCACTCCCTTTTTCAACAGTTTTTGCGTTAAACTCAGCGGGCCATCGGTTCCTATGCGCAGATTTTGCCTGATGGTTAATTCGACATATTTTTGATCATCTAAGAAGCCCATTTCGGTCAGTTGAGCCACTGCATTTTGTGCAGGTTCATCATCAACTTGATGTTGCTGTAAATATTGCAAAACCTCAAAGACCGTTCGCGGCTCGTAATTTAAATACCGTGAAGCTAAATTAGTAGCCTTGGCATCTGCATCATATTGCTTAACTTCTGCTATTTTTTCCGGAGTTAGTTCCTGCCCCTTTAAGAGCACATATTCCGCAACGGTTTGCTCACCGGCTGAAAATGCATATTTACCATCCAAAAAAATGTTATAGCGTCCAGGACGTTTTTGGCTGCTAACCTTAGTAATTATTGGCATGTTGGTTCACCTTTCTATTAGTCTATGTCCATGCTAGCAAATTTCTTTCATTCTTGCTAAAAACTTTTCTTAGGTAGTACAATAAATTGTTATCATTTTAACGTTTTAATTGTAGAAAGAAAAAGAATGTACCGAAAATTTAACCAAAAAGAAACTAAAGAAAAAGACGTTATCATCACTATTAAACGCTTAGGAATAAACGGTGAAGGAATTGGCTATTACCGTAAGAAAATTATTTTTATTCCTGGTGCTTTACCTGAAGAAGTAGTAGTAGCCAAAATTAACAAGGAATACCCGCACTACATTGAAGCGGAGCTTGTCCGAATTAAGGAAAAAAGTCCTGACCGGGTAGCATACCCTAAAGGGGTTGATCCTGCAATCGGCGGACTTGAATTGGCTCACCTATCTTACGACAAGCAACTCGAATTTAAACGTGACAACGTGCTAGAAGCACTTAAAAAATATCATCCCCGCGGTTTTAGCAAGTATAAAGTTAAGAAGACTATACCAGCGCCTGATGCTTGGCACTACCGGAATAAGGCCCAATATCAAATTGAACGCGACCACGGCAAAACCAAATTGGGTTTATTTGCGCCAAATTCGCACCAGTTATACGACTTACCAGTTATGCCTACTCAAAGCGTGGCAACGCAAAAAACAGAACGGCAAATTAAGGAATTGGCTGAGCGCTTGCATGTTACCATTGCAGACCCTTACCGCCACACTGATGGGTTAAAAACAATAGTTGTGCGCCAAGCTCAAGCCACTAAAGAAATTCAAGTAATACTAATTACTGTTGGTCATAAAATTAAAAACTTGCTTGAACTAAGCAGTGAAATTATGAAATTACCAAATGTCGTGAGTGTTTACCAAAATGAGACTGATTGGCGCAATCCGCAAGTCTGGGGTAATAAGACAGAAAAACTTGCCGGTAAAAACCAAATTATTGATGAAATATTAGGTAAACAATTTGCTCTTTCGCCGCGCGCCTTCTTTCAGCTAAATCCGGTTCAAACTGCCACCCTTTATTCAAAAGCCCTCAAGTTTTTAGACTTAACTCCTGAAGACACTTTAATTGATGCCTATAGTGGCGTTGGCACGCTAGGAATATTAGCGGCAGACCAAGTTAAGCAAGTTATCGGAATCGAAACTATTGGCGAGGCGGTTGCTGATGCCAATCATAACGTTGAATTAAACCATTTAAAAAATGCTAATTATATTCAGGGAAGTGTCGAAAAGGTACTACCTGAATTAGAGCAAAATGGCGTTCCAATTGATGCTTTAATCGTCGACCCGCCAAGAACTGGTCTGGCTAAACGGTTAATTAAGACTTTACTCAAGGTTAAACCTAAAACTTTTGTGTATATTTCTTGTAACCCTTCAACTTTAGCCCAGGATTTAGTTTTACTTAGTGAAGCTTATAACGTGCGGTTAATCGAAAATGTTGATATGCTGCCACAAACACCGCGTTGTGAATGTGTCGTTAAATTAACCTTGCGCTAAAATCAGCGAATAAAAAATAGTTGTCGCACTGCGACAACTATTTTTGTTAGTGGATGAGGCATATTACTGTGTTGTAGATACAATGGTAAATAATGACTGATATTAATAGCGGTCTGAGCAGCCAACATTTATCTTTGAAAATCACTAATTTTCCAAACTATAGAAAATTTAAATTATATCATTACATATTTTTTACTTTACTTTGACAATATACAAATTATGGAGATAAAACCTTGTTTACGTCATTACCCCTAACCACAATTACATCATAGCAGTTTGTGCAAACGCTTGCAAAGCTTTTGCCTGTTATTTAACGTACTTTGTTAAAAAGTTCTCAATATGTTTACGATATGCTTTGGGATGATTGGCAAAAGACTTGGCATGAGCAGAATCTGCTGCTATCCATAACTTCTTCGGACCTCTTGTCGCACGATAATTTTGGTACACCATTTCTGTTGGAACAAATTTATCTCGATCACCGTGAATAAATAGCATTGGCCGGTGATTTTTGTGGAGCTGGGCGATGCTTGAACCATCTTTCATAAAATAGCCAACCTTCATTTTATTAATACCGCTTAGGATTTCAACTAAAGGAAAACGTGGAAAAGCTGGCATATTATACAAAGCCTTTGCCTCGTGCTCAATTTCATCCTTTACGCTGGTATAACCACAGTCCTCGACAAAAGCCTTTACCTGGTGCGGAAGCTCCAGTCCGCTAACCATCATCGCTGTAGCAGCACCCATACTTAGACCGTAAACAACAATTTGCTGTTGTTGGCCTTTCTTCTGTAAAAGAAATTCAATCCATTTTTTCACATCATTCTTTTCAGGCCAGCCATAACCGATATATTTTCCCTGGCTCTGTCCCTGAGAACGTGGATCAGGCGTTAACGTGTTATACCCCATTTTGTGAAATAGTGCATCATATTCACCCATATCTTCTTTTGTATCCATGTAACCCGGTAAAACAACTACTGTTTTGTTAGAATTATGACATGGAAGGTAATTTGCCGTTAACTGGTACTGCCCATCTGCTGATTTAATATGCCACTTTTGTTTCGTAGAATCTCTAAACCATTTCTTTTCATGATAAAGTGGATCTGACTTAGTCAGTTTTCTACTTGAAGAACTTAAGAAGCTCTTTGGACCAGGCACACAAGCCACTTTAAAGAAATAAAATCCTGCACTAACAAATCCGATGCAAATTAGCAAAATGATAACGATTAGTGCAAGCAAAAGCTTTTTGTGCTTTAATTGTTTCAACGATAAAGCCACCTTTTTCAAAAAATTAATATCAATAGTATAACACTTTTAAGTTGTATAGGAATGACTATAATGAGATTAATAGATTTATTGCAACTCACCAATGATTTGAATGATCAAATCAACATCTTTTTAACAGTTCATCAGCAAATCAAACCCTTGGCAAAACTTAAAATTTCAAGCAGTGCATGCTTACTTTACCCTGGTCAAAAGCCGATGACCAAAGCCAAAATGACCAAACTGGTTAAAAATCTTCACGGTCGCAATATTCCGTTATATATCATTGACCAGCAAGAAAAAATCAATGTTTACGGCATTCAAATTGTTCCCGAAAACAATTTAGTTAAACTAACATAAAAACCGCTTTGCTTTTGTAGCAAGGCGGTTTTTATTTGACAACTGCTGTTGTTTATTACATTAATTTTTAGCGTTTAAATCCGAGCACCACGTTATTTTTGCTTGTATTGCCGGACGTGATCTTTTGTCCCGGCAAAATACCAGTAACCGGGCTCTTCGTCACTATTAAGTTCAATATTATCTTGCGGCAAAACCAATGCCTCATTAAAAATTTGTTCATAATCGGCAATGGTAAGCTTTTGCCGCCGCTTAAGCATTTGTTGGGTAGCATTTGCGTCTAAGACATTTTGATAGCCAGCCACAACGCGACCAGCATAAAATTCGCCCATCGCACCTGACCCATACGAAAATAGTCCTACTAATGCCTCAGGTTCAAGCGAACCATTTTCAAGCAAACTTAACAGACTTAAATAAAGCGAGGCCGTATATACGTTACCAACTTCACGACTGTATTTAGCTGAAGCCGTAAAGTTTTCTTCTAAGTGCTTGGTCGTACTTGCGTCCTGTCCCGCGATTGCAAGTTGATTGGCCTTATAACCCATCTTAACAAATGGTAAATGATAAATTAGGGCCGAGAATGCGCTTGTCTTTATTCCTGTTTTTTCTTGATAGGATTTAAAAGTACGCTGGAAAAAGTCCAAGTAAACTTCTTTTGAATACTTGCCATTAACGAGGGCCACGGCCGAATCATTGGGACGCCAGAAGTCATTGATATCTGCACTGTATGCACTATGACCATCTTCTAATGTCAATATTTGCGGTTCGGCCTTGATTAGCATACTGACGCTGCCAGCTCCTTGAGTGACCTCACCGCCGGTTTTGACACCATAGCGCGCAATATCACTACCAATAACAAGCGCACTATGATGCGGATGAAGTCGAACATAATCACGTGCAATCATAATTCCAGCGGTCATACCAAAACACGCTTCTTTAACTTCAAAAGTGCGAACATCTGGGTTAAGCTTAAGCGCACTTTTCACAAATAATGACGCTGACTTTGATTGATCAACACCACTTTCAGTTCCAATAATTAATAACCCAACATTGTTGCGTTCAATTTGATCAAGATACTGCAGAGTAGCATTAATCCCCATTGAAACGGCATCTTGCGTCTGGTCCGCAACGCTCATTTTACTTTGTCCAATTCCAATTAAAAATTTATTGGGATCTTCACCGCGTGCATGTGCTAAATCAACCATATCAACGTATTTATTCGGCGTATAAAAACCAATTCTGTCAATTCCTACTTGCATTATTTTCCTCTCTTATCTTAGCCAAAAACCATTCAGCATCACTTACAGAATACTTATTTGCAGCAGACATTCTTTCCTTTACCTGCTCTTTTTCTTCTGCAGTTGCCTCCAAATTAGCAACGATGTTTCTGGCTTGTAATTTCATATGACCTGCTTGAATTCCCTTAGTCGCAATTGCTAAAAGAGCGGCCAGATTATTGGCCAAGCCGATTGCAGCAATCACATTCGCCAATTCCGTACTTGAAATATGCTTACCCAAAAGCCGAAAGTTTTGTTGAACGTCCTTGCGGGCGCTGATGGAGCCACCAATTGTTCCGATTGCTAAGGGTAACGCAATTTTCCCAAGCAATTTGTCATTTTCGACTGTCCATTTACTGAGACTGTGGTAATGGCCTTTGTTATTAGCCCAGACACCGCAGGCAGCTTCAATTGCGCGAACATCATTACCTGTTGCTAGTAATACTCCGTCGACACCATTCATAATGCCCTTGTTATTAGTCACGGCCCGATAAGGATCAACTTCGCCAATTTGACTTAATAATGCTATGCGTTTGGCCGTAGCAACGCCACCAACTGAAGCTACATCCAATTCGGCTTTAGCTTCAGTAAATTGACTCGGATAATTAGATAGTATTGCAAAAAGCTTACAGCTTATCCCGGGAAAGCTGCTCAATTCGCTCGCCATAAATTCTAAAATTGAATTAACGCGGTTTGCACCCATTGACTCCGCAGGATCAACTAATACTTTTAAAAAAACCAGTTGTCCGGTAATTTTTTGCACATCAATTTGGCGGACTCCACCGCCATGAGCAACCAAACTGTGAAATTTAGTATTTGCCTTAGCAATTAAATTAGGCAACTCTCTTTGTAAATTAGCTTGCACAAAACCCGAGGTCTTTTGCAAAACTATCTGGCCATAGATGCCATCACGCTGACTGTGTGCTTTGACTCCATGATTTTGAGCAAAAAGATTTGCCCCGTGATTGGCTGCAGCAACAACCGAAGGCTCCTCAGTTACCATGGGAACTAAATAGCTTTTGTTATTTACGAGCAAATTTTGGACGACACCCACCGGTAGACGTAATTGTCCGATAACATTCTCACTCAATTGATCGAGTTCGTGTAATACAGTTGGCTCAATCTCATTTAATTCGATGCCTTTCTGAGATAAAAGCGCGCGTCTTTTTTCAGGGGATAATTCATAAAACTTCGTCATTTTAAAAATCTCTAGTTAATTCGCAAGCAATTGCTTGACCTCCACCAATGCACAAGGTTACCAAAGCTCTTTTACCCTTCAAATGTTCCAAAGCGTTAATCGCTGTTCCTAGAATTCGGGTTCCCGTTGCAGCTAGTGGATGGCCTAATGCAATTGCTCCCCCAGCAATATTCAACTTATCCGCTGGAATTGCCAGGGCTTTTTCGAGCGCAACACATTGACCAGCAAATGCTTCATTTAACTCAATAATATCGAAATCTTCGATCTGACTGGTCGTTTCCTTAAGCAGCTTCTGCACGGCAAAATAAGGTGCAAAGCCCATGTATGCTGGGTCATTGCCTGATTCAGCAAAGGCACCAAGACGAGCCAATGGTTTCAAGCCCAATTCTTCCACCTTGGCAGCCGTTGCCAAAATTATCATGCTGGCTCCATCGCTTAACGGGGATGCATTGCCGGCAGTAACTAAACCATTTTCTTTAAATACTGGCTTTAACTTACTCAAAGCCGCCATATTAGTATCTGGGCGAATATTTTCATCATAAACAATCCGCACACTGTTAGAATCCGCCTTAATTAGCTCACGATCAAAATAGCCGGTCTTTCTTGCAGCAACCGCTTTTTGGTGAGACCGCAAACTAAATTCATCCATTTCTGTTCTTGAAATGTGGCATTTTTCCGCAATATTTTCCGCTGTTAACCCCATTGGCATCCCAGAAAAGGCATCGGTTAATCCGTTAGTAAGCATCTCGCTTTTCATATCCTGCCCAGATTTATCTTGCGCAAAATAAACAGCATTCGTCATACTTTCGGCTCCACCAACTGCGACTAAATCAAAATCACTCATGACCATTTGGCCCTGGGCTAAGCGCACAGCTTTTAAGCTCGAACCGCAAACCTCATTAACAGTAACACTGCTGCTTGTTTCTTTCATGCCAGCGTCCAAAGCGACTTGGCGCGCCATATTTTGCCCTAAGCCAGCCCCTAAAACATTACCCATGAATAAAGCATCAAGCTTTTGGGGATCCAAATTAATGCTTTTAAGGGTTTCAATTAGAGCGAGTTCACCTAAACTGGTTGCATCTTGATCATTCCATAAGCCACGATAACGACCAAACGGCGTTCTTTTAGCAGCAACAACATAAATATCTTTCATTAGTTATTCTCCTAGCAAAATATTCAAATTGCATAATACCTAAATTTGCTAGTTAAAAGTAGTAAATTGAATTAGATTTAGAAAAATTTTACCTAAAAAAGAAACCACTTTGCAGTGGTTTCCAAAATTTTGTTATTTAATTATTTTTTCTTACTTTGTGCCTGTAACTTTTTCCCTAAGTCAATAATGTATTGCCGCAACTGGTCTTTAGTCTCAGGGTGTTGCAAACCATATTCAATTGAAGTCTCCAGATAATTTTCTTTATTCCCGACATCATGCCGTACACCCTTAAAAACATGGGCAAAGACGCGTTGTGTCTTATTCATGGTATCAATGGCATCGGTTAATTGAATTTCACCGCCCTTATCAGGCTTTTGTTCCGCAAGTATTGTAAAGATTTCAGGAGTTAATAAATACCTGCCAATAATCGCATAGTCACTTGGTGCTTGATCAATTGCAGGCTTTTCAACAAATGACTTAACGTTAATTAGTCCAGGCAAAATTTCATTATCAGGTTCAATAACGCCATATTTCGAAACTTCCTCATGCGGAACAGGCATTACCGCAATGGTCGAGGCGTGAGTTTCATTGTAGCGATTAATCAATTGTTTAGTAAGCGGCTCTTTGTCCATCATTAGGTCATCGCCCAACATTACAACAAAAGGCTCGTCCCCAACAAAGCTGCGCCCCCGGGCAATTGCATCGCCCAGACCAGCTGGATATGGCTGTCTAGTGTAATAAATATTAATTCCAAGATGGGTGATCGCCTGCGACATCTTTAACAGACCGGTTTTACCCTTTTCCTGCAAGTTTTGCTCAAGCTCAGGATTGGAATCAAAATGATCTTCAATGGAGCGCTTGTTCTTTCCGGTCACAATTAAAATATCTTCAATCCCGGACTTTTTTGCTTCTTCAACGATAAACTGAATTGTCGGCTTATCTACGATTGGCAACATTTCCTTTGGCATCGCCTTGGTAACTGGCATAAACCGCGTACCAAGTCCTGCAGCAGGAATAATCGCTTTCCTTACTTTCATACCTTATACACTTTCTTTTAAAATTCCTAAAACCTAATATAGCAAATTAAACTGGAAGAATCTAGTCTTTCCGGTGGCGCTTTCTTTGCACATATTCAGCTAAATGTCCTACCGAATACTGCACTTGACCATAGTTTATCGTCACAATTGCAGCATTGACACAAGTTCCAAGCAAAAAGAGGATGGAAGAAATATTAAGCCATAACATGAAAATAATAAAGGTCCCGATTATTCCGTAATTTTCCCAGCTAATGTGGAAGTTATGTAAATAATAACTAAACAGCCAAGATAAAATTAGCCAACCAATTAGAGTCGTAAAAACTCCTGGCCAGATAACCCGTTTCTTTAGTTTTATGTTTGGTAAAAAATAATTTAAATAGTATAAAGCACTGATCAAGATGATCCCAATCACCGGGTAACGGTAGTTAAAGACCTTTTCAATCTCGCCTACTGAAAAAGAAAAAATCGGTCGTAAGAATTCAAGTACTTGCTGACCAAAAATCAAAGTTAAACTAAGTAAGGCAAAAACCAAAATCATCAGGTTAGTCAACATAATGGTAATGGAACGCGTCCAAACAGTTACCTGCCATTTCTGACGTAATTCAATGTCACGTACGCCATAGATTCGGTTCATTCCTATCCGAATCGCATTAACAAGAGAAGATACCGACCAAAGGGCAAGCAAAATACCAAACGAAATGTACCCTGTAGAATTGCTTTTTAACAAAGAATCAATAATTGGCATAATGAATCCCGCAATTCGATCAGGAAAAATCAACTTAAGGTAACTAGCAATAGGTGCTGTATTAATCCGAAAAAGAGGCAAAATGTTTCCAATAATAATGATTAACGGAAAAATTGAAAACAGCACATAATAAGCAATTGCAATTGCGCTAGTCAAGACTTCACCTTTCGTAAATTTAGCTGAAACTGTCTTATAAAACAAAGAGATACGTTGTTTGGCTGCGCCGATTTTTCTACCCATTCAATTTAGTCATCCATTTCATCAAAGTGTGGTAAATACTTTTCGTAACCGTCATAAGGTTTTTGTAAAGTCAAAATTTTGGGGCCATCTTTAGTGATTGCAAAGGTGTGCTCAAATTGCGCTGACTTTGAACCATCTGGGGTTGCATAAAATACCCAATCGTCATTTGGATCAGCAACCGTTTTTTGTTCAATGCGCCAATCGCCTCCCGCTTCAACCATTGGTTCAACGGTAATAGTCATGCCTTCACGTAACCGCAATCCGTGTCCAGCTTTACCCCAATGTGGTACTTCAGGATCTTCATGGATGCTTGGCTGAATGCCGTGACCAACTAGCTCCTTAACATCACCGTAATGATGTTCATCTTCAACGTAATGTTGAATCACCGCACCAATATCACCAATTCGGTTGCCTACGACCGCTTGGTCAATTCCAAGATACATAGCTTTTTTGGTTGTTTCCATAAGGTCACGATCCGCATCCGAAATCTTGCCTACGGCATATGTAGTACAAGAATCAGTTTCGAAGCCATTAAGATTGCAGGTGACATCAACTTTTACTAAGTCACCTTCGTTTAGGATGGTATCTTTACGCGGGGTTGCATGCGCAATTTGATCGTTAACTGAGATGCACGTGCCGTACTTGTAGCCCTCAAAGCCTTGCTCTGACAATCGTCCGCCCCGTTTTTTGACAAATTCTTGGCAGAACTCCTCGATTTTCCAAGTTGTAATTCCTGGCTTAATCACATCCCGAAGGCCCTCAAACATTGACGCCAGTAGACGGCCTGAAGCCTGCATACCTTTAAGTTCACGAACGGATTTAATTGTAATCAAAATTAAACTTCTCCTCTTAGTAAAATGATATTTACTAACATTATAGCGTTTTTTAAAACTTTACTAAAGAATTTCATCAAGACGGTGAAATTATGTATAATATTGTGATAAGCAAAAAAATAAGAAAGGTATGGAGAAGGATGAAGGCTAGAATTGTCTATGCTAGTATGACTGGTAACGATGCCGATATGGCAGATATCTTGGAAGAAGACTTACAAGATCTGGGCTTTGATGTCGAAACCAGTGAAGCAGAATTCACAGATGCTAGTGATTATTTAGCAAGTGAATTGTGCATCTTTGTCACCTACACATATGGCGAGGGTAAAATGACCGATGATGTTGCCGATTTTTATGAGCAACTAAAGGAACTAGATTTAAGCGGTAAGTACTTCGCCGTCATGGGTAGTGGAGACATGGTATATGCCGACCATTTCTGTGAAAATGTTTTTGATTTTGAAAAAATGTTTAAACAAGTTGGAGCAACAGAAGTTACCAAACCGGTAACTATCGAAAATGCACCTGATGATGAGGCAATTTCTGCAATTGACAACGCCGCAAAGGAAATGGCTGATCAATTAAATGATTAAAGAAAAAAACGATAATACATCCAAGTTTAATTCCACAGCTGATCCAACAATTCATCGTTTAGGACAAAATTTAGTCAAAAGGCACCGAAACTTATTCGTTTATATGTTTTTTGGCTTTATTGCTGCGCTAATTAATACTGTAGCCTTCATGGTATTACATAAATACTTGCATAGCCCAGTTTTAATTTCCAATACGATTGCTTTTGTAATTTCAAATCTGGCATCTTTTGTTTTTAATCAAAAAGCGGTCTTTACTAATAACGTTGATTTGGAGCATTCAACTTGGCAAAAATTACTCGTATTCTTTACCTACCGGATTATTAGTCTAATTCCGGACAGTTTAATCATGCTGGTTGGTCTATCTTGGTTAAAACTCAACGCGCTCTTAGTTAAAATTATTGACCAAATTTTAGTTGGAATTTTCAACTACTTGACGACGCGCTCTGTTTTTCAAGCACAGGAAACAACTATGATTGAACGGGCCAAAAAAAGAATACAGACTCATCAAAATAAAAAGGACAATTAAAAGTTTTGAGACCCATTAATTAGGTTCAAAATAGGCAATAAAAAACTGCTGAGCGTCATTGTGAAGTGACTCAGCAGTTTTTTATTTTAAATAATTTCCCTCATTTAGGTAAAATCCCTTGGACGCTTATTTTTATGATCAGAAAAGTAATAAGCAATATCTTCCATAATGCGCTCGGAGGCATGACCATCACCATAAGGATTCTTGGCATTGGCCATCTGATTATAAGCAGTTTTATTTTCAAGTAATTCAAGCATAGCAGAACGGACAGCATCAACTTGCGTGCCCACTAGTTTTAAGGTACCCGCTTTAACCCCTTCTGGACGCTCCGTTGTATCACGTAAAACCAGAACCGGTTTATTCAAAGCAGGAGCTTCTTCTTGAACTCCGCCCGAATCAGTCATAATGAAATAGCTCCGCTTAGCTAAGTTATGAAAATCAACAACATCAAGCGGTGGGATTAAATGAATGTGGGGATCATTGCCCAGTATTTCCTTTGCTACCGACTGAACTTTAGGCGACATATGAACCGGATAAATTATCTCGACGTCATTGTGACTGTCAACCACATCACGCATTACTTTAAAGACGCGCCGCATTGGTTCGCCCTGGTTTTCACGTCGATGCATTGTTACTAAAATTATTTTGTGCTTTGGCTCGATTAAATCAAGGACCTCGTGATGATAATCGGCCCGAACCGTCTCATGCAAAGCATCAATTGCCGTATTCCCAGTTATAAAGATATTATCTGCCTTGTGATTTTCCTTTAGTAAGTTTTCTTTACTGAGATTAGTCGGCGCAAAATATAAATCGGCTAGATCGTCTGTCATTTGCCGGTTCATTTCCTCAGGAAACGGTGAATACTTATTCCATGTTCTTAGCCCCGCTTCAACGTGGCCAATTGGCCGCTGTTGATAAAAACTAGCTAAACTTGCAGCAAAACTAGTGGTTGTATCACCGTGAACCAATACAATATCAGGATCTTCCTTTTTAATCACATTGGTAAGGTCAAGCAAAACTTTTGCTGTAACTCCTTCAAGGGTTTGATTTTTTTTCATAATATTAAAATCATAATCAGGTGTTATTTTAAAAATGTTCAGAACCTGATCAAGCATTTCTCGGTGTTGAGCAGTTACAACCGTTATTTCATCAAAGCGATTATCTGCTTTTAATTTAAGTACTAAAGGCGCCATTTTGATTGCTTCTGGCCTTGTGCCAAAAACCAGCATTACTTTAATTTTGGTCATAAGATCCTCCTTTTCTATATTAATCATATTAATTTGACAAGAAAAACTCAAGCCGATGTGGTTTAATTATCATAAAAATAAAAGTTGGTGAAAAAATGGGAGTTAATTCGGTTTTACTATTTGGAACTGCACCATTAATTGTAGTTGCTGCCTTTTGCTTAGTTTTCAGTTTTGACGTACGTAAAACACGTAAAAGTCGTCTTCAGTTATTTATTGCAGCAATAGTTGTCTTTTGTTTGATTGCAGTTATCATGTACCGCCTTTTTCGTTCACCACTTGCCTAAATATTTTATTAGTGAAGTTGAAATTGTAATCTACTACCATCAATTTTGATACTTCAAAATAAATTTGACAAACAAAAATTTTATTATTAATATCATCTTTGTAAACGTTTACGAATATTTAAGATTGTTGGTTAACCAATTACATTTACACAGTATGAGGAGATTGCTTTGCTAATTTCACAAGTATTGAATAATAACGTAATACTCGTGGAAGATGGAAGAAGGCAAGAAAAAATAATCTGGGGTCGTGGAATCGGCTTTAAAGTTCATGCAGGACAAAATTACAATCTAAAAACAACTGATAAAGTTTTTTCTGCAATTGCAGAAGATGATAAGTGGCTTGCCTCATTCAAGAAACTTTCTGAAGAGGTCCCGCGTGAATACTTTGAATTAACTGAAAAGATAATTCAACTTGCTAAGGATGAAATTGATGCTAATTTTGATGAGCATCTTTTAATTCCGTTAACAGATCACATCTTCTTCGCAGTAAAGCGATACAATATGGGATTAGCTTTATCTAACCCAATGTTGTTCGATATTAAACGCTTTTTTTCACAAGAATATCACGTTGGTAAACAAGCAGTAAATCTAATCGAGCAAGTATCTCACGTCCCCTTATCTGATGATGAAGCTGGCTTTATAGCCATTCATTTAGTAGAATACAAAATTCAAAAATCAGATAGCTCAGTCAAAAATTTTTCCACTATTATGGAAATCTCAAACGGAGTGAATAATATTATTGAGGCAAAATTTGGGTGCAAATTTTCTGAAAATAGTTTAGCTGTCAGTCGGTTAATGAACCATTTACATTATTTGATTTTACGGACCAATTCGGCTAAACCAGAAAAGGCCAAGCCAGGCGATTCAGAACTCCTAATTTCACTTAGTCATAACAACCGACGTGCCGCAAGTTGTTTAAAACAAGTAGTTGCATATCTGAAAGACCAGTTGAAATATCAGTTTTCTGATTCCGACCAATTATATTTGCTGATTCACATTATTCATATTACTTCTTAATTAAATAAGGGCTTGTTACTTTAAATAGGCAATACCCAATAACCGAAACGTTTTTTGCGTTCAGTTGTTGGGTATTTTTTTGTTAAAAAGTTAGAAGGAAAGTTATGGAAAATTCACAAAAAAAGGAAAGCTTTAAAACAAGACTGTATGCCTTTTTACAAGACTTAGGAAAATCATTTATGTTTCCCATTGCTACATTGTCGGCAATGGGAATCCTCGTAGGAATCGGTAGCGCCTTCACTGCTCCACCGATGATGGCACGTTTCTCTTTTCTACAAAACCATTTTGTTAATATTATCTTTGACTTCATCAATACGGTAGGCAGCTTTGGCTTTACTTATTTACCAGTGATGTTCGCAATGGCCCTTCCCTTTGGCTTAGCTAAAAGAAACAAGGGCGTCGGTGCAATTGCTGCCTTAGCTGGTTACATTTCCCTAAACATGGGAATTAACTTTATGCTTAAGCAACAAGGTAAATTAGCTCCTTTAAATAAAATGCAAGCTGCCGGACAGGCAAATGTCTTAGGGATCCAAAGCTTGGAAATGGGAGTTCTAGGTGGAATTTTAGTAGGACTTATTACCTATTATTTACTAGTACGTTACCAGGAAATTAAACTTCCTGATGCTTTCTCGTTTTTTGGTGGTATCAGATTTGTTCCGATTATTTCCGTAATTGTTGAGTCATTTGTTGGCTTGGTAATACCGTTTATTTGGCCTACTTTCCAAAGTGGCATCGTGGCCTTAGGACATTTAATTCAAAATGCTGGTATTTTTGGTCCCTTCCTCTATGGAATTGCACTATCAATTTTAAAACTAATGGGATTGCACCATATCCTGCTTGCAATGATTCGCTTTACTGACGCCGGTGGAACGGCGGTTGTAAAAGGAAAAGTGGTTACCGGGGCTTTAAACATTTTTTATGCTCAGCTAAACGCAGGTGTTCCTATTTCACGTAAAGCAACCGCATTTTTATCACAAGGCTTTATGCCAACATTCATGTTTGGCTTGCCAGCAATCTGTTTAGCAATTTATGTAACTGCTAAACCACAAAACCGAACTCGAATTAAAGGACTTCTATTATCTGCAACGTTAATTGCATTTGTCTCAGGCATTTCAGAACCTACCGAATACCTCTTTTTGTTTATTGCACCAATGCTATATGTATTCCACACTATTTTGCAAGGATTATCATTATCAGTCATGATGCTTGCCGGTGCTTGCATGGGCAATACTGATGGCGGCGTCTTAGACTGGATATTATTTGGCTGGCTTCAGCCTAACTCTAAATGGTGGGTTTTAATTCCAATTGGACTCATTTGGTTCGCCATCTATTTCTTCCTTTTCCGGTGGTACATTTTAAAATATAACGTCAAAACTCCCGGTCGTGAGGATGCTGGTGATGTAGTAATGACCAAAAATAATGGAATTTATGACCCAACTGTAATTCTGGAAGCGCTAGGCGGTCAACAAAATATCGTTTCTCTTGATAATTGTGTAACTCGTCTTCGACTTGAAGTTAAAGATCCACAAAAAATTGACGAAGATAAACTTAAGCAATCTGGTGCTTTAGCAATAATGAAAGCGGAAAAGTCGGTTCAAGTTGTTTACGGTGCCCAAGTTCAGAGCGTCAAAGACGGCGTTGAAAAACTAATGAATACAAAGACAGTAGAATAGAGGTTATAAAAGTGACACAATATGATTTTGACACACTAGCAGATAGAACAATCGATAACGCCCGTAAATGGGATAAAAATATTGTTCACAAAAAATTTGCCCATGCTCGTGCGGACTTTATTCCGCTTTGGATTGCGGATATGGACTTTAAAGCTGCGCCAGAAATTCGACAAGCTTTAGTTAGAATGGCAGAAAATGGTGCATATGGTTATACTTATCCGACAGAAAGATGGTACCAAAGCGTAATTAATTGGCAATTAAGACGGCACCATAATCGCGTTGAACACGACTGGATTACCTTAGGATACGGAACCGTTCCCAATATGCATGTTATTATTCAAGCCTTGCTGAAGCCTAATGATGCGGTTTTATTAAATACTCCCGTATATGGCCCCTTTGCCTATGCCGCTGAACATAATCAACGCAAAGTAATTAGTATTCCATTAATTAAGGAACACAACCGCTATCAACTTAACTGGACCAAAATTGAAGAAGCAATGAAAACCCAGCATCCCAAATTGACCTTTTTCTGTAATCCTCATAATCCTTCAGGTCGAGTCTGGAACAAAGAAGAATTAACCCAGATGGCCCAACTATGTCAAAAATATCATGTTTTGCTTGTATCAGACGAGGTTCACTCCGAACAGATTATGCAGGGCGAATTTGTCAGCTCCCTACAACTTGATCGGCAATATCTTGATAATTTAGTAATGTTTACTTCTCCAAATAAAGCTTTTAATTTGGGTGGGTTAAAGCTATCTTATTCAATTATCCCTAATCCAGAAATTCGCCAAAAGTTGCGGCAGCAATATGCTCGTAATTCAGTAACCTCGCCCAATGTCCCCGGCCAAATTGCTATGACGACAGCTTATGAAAAAGGTGATGCTTGGCTTGACCAATGCACAAATTACATTAAAGAAAATTTGGCAATTACCAAAGAGGCAATCAAGAAAAATTTTAAGGGTTGGCAAATGATGGAAATGGACTCATCATATCTTCCCTGGGTTGATATTTCTGAAAGTAAAATTGATATGCACACGATCGCCAAAATCATGGCGGAAAAAGCTGGTGTAATTGTTGGAATTGGTGATGATTATGTCGCAAATGCCGATAACTTCATCAGATTAAACTTGGGAACTTCGCATGCGCTCATTAAACAGGCAATGGAGCGAATGGCTGAAGTTTGGCAAGAATATCAAAATTAATTTTAAGGAGACAACATGGTTAACTTATTCAAGAAAATTTTTACTAAACCAGTGGAGCTATTTGCCCCAGCTACAGGGAAATTCCTTTCTTTAAATTCGGTTCCAGATAAGATGTTCGCACAAAAAGTCATGGGAGATGGTTATGCGGTTGAACCGGTTGAAAATGATTTATACTGTCCGCTTAATGCCACAATCACGAACATTTTTTCAACTAAACATGCAATTTCATTAACGACAGATTCAGGATTAGAAGTACTGTTACACCTTGGCATCGACACAGTTGAATTAAATGGTAAGCCCTTCAACATACTGGTCAAAAAAGACCAAGCAATAAAAGCCGGGGATTTACTTGGAGCAATGGATCTTAAGCAAATAATGGCTGCTGGGAAATCACCTGATATTATGGTCATTTTTACCAATATGACAAAAATTAAAAAATTATCAATCAATTCCCCAACTGATGTTCAACACGGAGAAAAAATTGGTGAAATCACATTAGCTTAAATCTTATTTTCGTCAAAAAATACCGCAGAAGATATACTTTTGCGGTATTCATTGTCTTATTAAAAAATTTTCGTATTTAGTAATTTTAGCAGCGGAATGAAAAAGTAAACATATTTTCAATGTGCATCATTTAACTCTTAAAAATATTTCTGTTGTATAATTTCGGTAGAAAGCATGAAAAGAGGTGAATAAAATGAGTAAAGAAGAAGTTACAAAAAATGTTTGGGTTACAACTCACGGCGATCAATGGGCTGTTAAGATTGCAGGTGAAGAGAAGCCTTTAAAAATATTTGATCGTAAAGATGATGCATTAGAGTTTGCCAAAAACCGTGCAAAAAAAGAAAAAACCGAGTTAATTAGCCAAAAACGGGACGGTAAAATTAACTTAAAGAATTCTTATGGCCATGATGATCCTTATAAAAAAGGCTAAATAACCAACTAATCTTACAAGCAATTCTATCTATTGATAATAATTATCACAGCTAAAATCCATTTATATTAATGGATTAGAACTATAATTAGTACTCTATTTATACATTTCACGTTAACTTTAGATGTTAATTCAAAAAAGCAAATAAATTTTTCGTAATGTGGTCTGATCTTCCAAAAGGAAATCAGACTTTTTGTTAATTAAAAATTATTTACAACAATTTATATAATAACTAAATAATATTCAGCTAAAATTATAAAGCTTGGTAGATTAAGAATGAAATTGATCCAATATTGAAAATGCATCAACAAATATATCCAGCTGTTAGCTATTTTTAATGACCCCGGTGAGATTCGAACTCACCTCTACGGTTTAGGAGACCATTGTTCTATCCAGATGAACTACAGGGTCGTAGTAAATTAACTTTACCAAATTTAATTGATAAAAGCCAATTTTTTTAGTAATTAATATTGCCGTATAAAATATGGTTCTGGATTGTTAGTGTCGGCAATTTTATCAGCCGCAAAAACAAAAGGCGTCCAAATTGCCAGGGCAATAAGCATGTTAACAATGCACAAAACGATGGCACGCCAATCATAATTACAGGCCAAAAATGGTCCAATAACCGGTGGCACAATTCCAGGCACAGCCGCTTGAACTGGATTTACTAATCCCATTAAAGTTACCCAATATGAAAATGCAACGTTGACAACCGGTGCTAAAACAAACGGGATGAAATAAACCGGGTTCAAAACAACTGGTAAGCCCAAGACAATCGGCTCATTAATGTTAAAAACACCCGGAGCAAGGGCCACTTTAGCAATAGTGCGGTAATCACTTCTTTTTGAAAAAAGCAAAATTGCCACAATTAACATTAAGGTACCGCCAGCGCCACCAAACCAAGCAAAAGAATCAAAGGAACCACGAACCCAAATGAAAGAAGCTGGTTTACCGTTACGCACCGCCGTTACGTTAACATTTTGGGCTGTCAGCCAAATAGAATCAAGTAGCGGCGCCCACACTCCTAAGCCATTAATGCCGAAAAAGGCAAAAACCTGCACTAATAAAGTTACCAAAAGTACCATGCCAAAGCCCTGGCCTAGTTTTACTAGCGGCGTTTGAATGGAATGCAGCAGCCAATTGCCAAAAAAGGTCCCGGTAATAGTTTGAAAAGCGAAATTAATCATTCCCACACAAAAAATAGCAATGATTGCTGGAATTAGTGAATCCAGTGCCATCTGTTCTGCATAAGGCAAGGTTGTCGTTAGATTAAGTTTAAAACGAGCTTTTACGCAAAGTGCAAAAATTGAAACACCGATTGTTCCAAACAAAATGGCGGTAAAAATTCCGGTCGTCGAGAACTGAGAAATATCAAAGGAATGATGGAGTAAAACCATTTTTCCACCTATGTGATATTTAGTTAGGTTCGCAATACTCATCGCTAACGATGATAGCGAAACAATCGCACCCGCAATTGGATCTACTTCCATGCTTTTGGCTAAATGATAGCCTAATGACATTGACAAAAATAAGGCAAATAAAGCAAAAGTCCCACGCCAAACCACATCACTAACCAGCATTAATGGCTGCATTATCCAAGCAAATGTTTTCCATCCCAAGTTGATTTTGGCAGCTTCGATTAAGCTTTTAACTAGAACCGCAATTGAACCGGCAATAGTGATTGGCATTACCGAAACAAAGGCGTCGCGCAAGGCAACCAGCCAGGTAGTCTGACCCAATTTATTTGCCAAAGGCAAAAGATAGTCCTCTAACCAAGCAACTAATCGACTCATTTTTACTCCTTCTTTTTTAAATAATGAGGGTGATAACCCTTATTTTTGTTGCGCCGTTTCTTGTGTTTTTTCTTTTTAGCCAGTTCACTTTGACCAGCCTTATTGTCCCCACTTTTAGCAATAACGGGCTTTTTTTCAGGTTGCCTTGTCACCAACTTATTGCCCGCAAAATAAACTCGCGTAATTTGCACCGTTTCTTCTAACAGCTTTCTTAAATCACGCTGATCATGGTCATCACCCAAGGTAACAACAAAACCTCTAGCACCCATTCTTCCGGTTCTGCCTGCCCGGTGTAAATAAGTGTTGGTTTCGCTAGGAATATCGTAGTTAATAACGTACGTAACGCCAGGTATATCCAAACCACGCGCAGCTAGATCAGTTGCAAGCAGTAGCTTACTTCGACCAGCTCTAAAATCGAGCAGTGCCTGTTCCCTTTTTTGTTTGCCAAATTCATTTGCTAATAAACCAAATTTAGTTTTGGTATGAGCAAGAATTCCCGCAAAACGCATCAATGTCTGGTTCGAATCAAAGAACAAAATTCCCTTAAAATGTTCTAGGCGCATTAAACGCTGAACAAAGTCGATTTTATGAGCATTGTCAATTTGTAAAAAATAATTTTGCACCGTAGTTGTTTGCTCAGAGCGTACATCAACGAGGACAAACTCCCGGTCAAACAACTTAGCAGCATTTTGCGTGATCTCTGATTCAGTGGCACCAAATAATAAAATTTGCGAAGTAGCTGGCATATTCTGCCCTAAAGAGCTAAGGAGCTCCATTTTGCTAAATTCTAAAATATCATCAGCTTCATCAATGACTAGCGTTTGGATTTGTTCAGTTTTAATTCGGTTGCTTGAATAAAAATCAAAAAATCTTCCGGGCGTAGCAACAACCACTTCTGGATGCTTTTTCTTTAAATTATCTTCTTGCCTTTTACGGTTTCCCGCACCAACTAAGGTGATGCCAGTTAAACCTAGTGCATGAATAAAGGGATTGATCGCATGGCGAATCTGCACAGCCAATTCTGTGGTTGGAGCAATGATTACCAAGCTATTTGGTTTTTTCTGCTCGATTCGCTCTAAAGCTGGTAACGAATACGCCAATGTTTTTCCCGTACCAGTTTTAGCAAGTGCGATCAGACTAGTGCCGTTAAGTATTAACTGACTGGTTCGCGTCTGGATTAATGTGGGCTCTGTCAGGCCTAATTTTGTCAATGTAAATTTAATTTCTGTTTTCATTATTGTGTCAACTGTCCATATTTCTGTTTATATTGTGATACTGAGCCATTATAAGCTAACATGGTTACGCCATCTTCAAGTCCCTTGACCCCTTTAACGCGACCGTTGTTGGTATAGCGCCAAAATGAGTACCGCAATTTATTAGGGGCTTTTTTACCTGAGGTAATAAAAAGAACATTCTGGGGAAAATACTTTTTATACTTTATTTCGACCTCAACCATTACTCTTTTCCCTTGCGCGCTTAACATGCGGGTAAACTGAGCCATTTGCTTTATATAACGAATGCTGCGGTCATTAACCGCAGGTTCAATCAAAATTGGCAGACTCCCTGTATTTATGCCTACCTTTTTCATAAAATATTGATAATGTTCCGTAGGAGTGGATTCATTACTATAAAAAATACTAGTTCCGAAAGCTAATTTTGTTCCCAAAATTTGGTCACGGTAAGATAAATAATCATCATCAAAATATGAGCGACCCTGGGTACTTCTCAAGTAGACAAAAGAGATCCCATTTGATTGCAACTCATGTAAGTCAATGTAACCAAAATTTTGATTTAGCTCTACGCCAATTGCACTTGAATTAGAATTCGCAGGCAAAGTTGTTTGATTGCGAATATTTAACGTGCCAGTAATCAGTAAGCCAATTGCAACCATTAGCAGCAATATAATTGCTGGTAACGTGTATTTATGATGAAACCTTTTCATCTTTACCTCCAGCTCTTTATCTGCTAATCCATTATAACAATATTCCGCAAGCAATTGATATATCCAACAACTAGCAAATCAGCAAAAAAATGACCAGCCTTTTGTGGCTAGTCATTTTCTTAACAGTTAGTTACTTAGTCTTCAACGGGATAAACTGGTCTTTGCCCATTTAAAACGCGCTTAGCATCTGTCATGCTTTGCTTAATCATATTCTTAACCGAGGTCTTGGTGTAGTATGCTGAATGAGGTGTGAAAACGACATTAGGCATTTTTACCAATTCGCGGTAATCTTCAGGTAATTCGGAAATAGTGGTAAACTTTTTCATCACAATTTCTTCCTCACCCGTCATGACATCAAGTGAAGCACCAGCAATTTCCTGATTTTGCAATGCAACAATTAAATCGTGCGTATTAACTAGTGGACCCCGCGCAGCGTTAATCAAGTAGGCAGTATTCTTCATTTCCTTGAATTGCTTAGCACTAATCATATTTTCAATTTCAGGTTCAAGTGGTGTATGCAGGGTTAAAATATCAGCTTCTTTAATCACAGTATCGAAATCAGTGTATTTAAGGAATGCTTCGTTTGCTGGATTTTCAATTAAGTCGTAGCCAATTACCCGGGCACCAAGAGCATGAAACATTTCGGCCACAGCAGTACCAATTCGGCCAACTCCAATAATACCAACTGTTTGATTGTAGATTTCATCGCTTATTAAACTTGCTTCACGAATAAAATTCAAATCTTCCTTTTCATTTTTTAGAATTGGACCCCACTTGCGCAATAAGTACATTGCAGAAGTTAAAGTGTTCTCTGCCACAGCTCTTGGCGAATATGCAGGTGTATTTGTAATCAGAATATGATATTTGTGGGCATAATCAAAGTTAATAATATTAAAGCCAACTGACCTCAAAGCAATGTGATTAATGCCATAGGAAGCCAACTTTTGGTAAACTTCTTCATCATTAATGTCAAAAATCTGTAAGACACTAACAACATCAAAACCTTTGGCTTGTTCAACTGTCCCGGCTTCTAGTTCATCATCAGTTGTTTCAAGATCATCATCTGGATGTTCTTTATTCCATTCATCAACATAAACCTTTTGTTCCGGCGTCATATTGTAAAGTAATGCTTTCATTCATAAATCCTCCTTTTTTGGATAAATTAATATAGTTACCATTTTATCTAAAATTAGTAACAAATTAAAGATTTATTTGAGCATTTTTACAATAGACATTACACATTACATCATGATTTATATCTTTTGTTCCATCTTGGTTATTTTTACTTTTAAAACTTTTCGAATCCACGGAAAGTGAGCTTTCATTTCATAAAACTCTGCTCCTTTTCCTAAGAATTCCCCTGTTCCAGTAATATGAAAACCAGCACCAGGGCCGGCAGTTCCTTCAACTTTTTTTGATCCTACTGTCAATAGAACTGTTCTGTCCTTAGCGAAATCTTTTTCAATACTATGCATCCCAGCTGCTGGAATATATAAGCAATTATTCTTTTCGTCAACTTTAATATATGACATCCAAGTATTGACAACACTTGCAGGATGAGCATTGATAGTGACAATTGTTACTGGGCCTTCATGCTTCATTAATTCTAAAAACTTTTGCTCCATTTTTTCTCCTTTAAACAATAAAAAGAAGTTACTTTTAATAAGTAGCTTCTTTTTATTATAAAACACTTGTTCGTAAAAGCAATAGTTTTGTTAAAATTAATATGCGCGTTCACCTTTTTTGTAAACCGCCTTGTCTTTTTGCACAACTGCACTAATATTCTCCAACGGATTTTCATCTAAAACTAAGAAGTCGGCAAATTTCCCCTTTTCAAGCGTACCATACCTATTGTCAATTTTCATTAATTTAGCCGAATTCAGACTCGTTTGTAAGGCTTCCAAATTAGTAAAACCTTGTTCTACTAATAATGGCAACTCTTCGGGCGTCATCTTAAAGTCATTAAATGGCGTTCCAGCGTCAGTTCCTAAGGTGATTGGCACACCAGCATTTTTGGCATTAGTAATATTACCGCGCAAATCTTTCCAAGCTGCCGTAATTTTAGCCATTTCCCATTCAGGAATCTTACCAGGCGCATATTCAATAAATGCCCAGGCACCAACTATAGTTGGCGTTAAGTAGGTCCCTTTTTCAAGCATTAACTTAATTTCTTCATCGTTTACATAAAAACCATGCTCAATACTGTCAACGCCAGCCTTAATTGCGTTTAAAATTCCGGGATTACCCTCAGCATGGGCAGCTACAATAAGCCCTTTATGATGAGCTTCCTCGACTGCAACCCGAATTTCTTCTTCACTTAATTGCGGATCATCCATAAAGTCGTTTTCAGTCATGACGCCACCTGTTGCCATAACTTTAACTGCTTTTGTCCCACGTTTAATGCCTTGACGGACAGCCTTACGCATTTCGTCTGGTGAATCAACCAAATGCCCAAAGTTTGGCATATCACCATGTCCGCCAGTCATTGAATATGGGCGACCTGATGGCATAATTTCCGGCACCCTCGTTATTTTGCCCTCTTTAATGAGCTTGCTCAATTCAATGTCAATATCAAACGTGCTGCCACATTCACGAATATAAGTAACTCCAGATTTTAACAAATCATGCAAATTACTTAATGCGCGAACAACTGCTGCCACTTCACCGGTTTCAGTTCCGCCATCTGCGGTCAAAGGATCCATAATGATATGAGTATGACAATTGATCAGTCCCGGCATGACATACTTATTTTGTAAGTCAACCGTTTTATCTGCTTCAGGTTCAGTGTTTGTTCCAACTTCAACGATTTTGCCAGTTTCATCATCAACCACCAAATAAGTGTTAGGACGAATATGGTCAGTTACTCCATCAAACAAATTTACGTTAGTAAAGACAGTTTTGGTCATCTAAATACCTCCAAAAACAAATTAAAAAGCACCCGTTCCTTCAATAAGGACGAGTGCTTCGCGTTACCACCTTTAACTTTATTTATTACTCACGTAATAAATCTCACTAGCTATCTAACAATAGCTTGCAATAATAACGGATGCAATTCCGCTACTGGCTAACTTTCACCAGCAGTCATCAAATAGAAGCCCATGTTCATTATCTGTTACCTGCTAGCTTTCACCAACTGCCAGCTCTCTTTATTGGTTACCATGATAATTACTCTGCTTTTCAAGATGAAATTATTTAATTAACTTTTAAGTTAGCATTCTACTTTGAAGTTGTCAATAGGTTAAGGTTATTTTAATTGATACCTTAAACCTTGTAATTAATTACTTTGACCATTCTCTTCCTTTAATAATTCTTTCTCATAAACTTTCATAAATGGATAATATAATGCCATATCTAATAAAATTAAAATTAGAACTAAAGCAGTTGCACGCCAATCCATAGTTGATAAAAACGCACCAATTGGAGAAGGCATTTGCCAAGAAAATAAAGCAAAAGTTTTCTTAACTATTCCTAAAGACATGGCTAAATAGCTAATAACCGCATTTAGTACAGAAGTAAAAATAAAAGGAATAAAAAAGACTGGATTTAGCATCAATGGTGTTCCAAAAATCATCGGTTCCGAAATGTTGAATAAGGCTGGAATAAGTCCAACTCGACCAACTGTTTTCATTTGCTTTGACTTAGAAAATGACATGATTATAGCTAATGCTAAAACCGAACCACAACCACCGATAATAACAAAATACACCCAAAAAGGAGTGGTAAAAATTCTTGGCAAAGCCTTACCTGCTAATTTAGCTGATGCATTGATTGATAAATTACCATCACGTATTGGCCCTAGTATACCCGCTAATGCTGCATCGTGAATACCGAAAAACCAGAAAAGATGAACTAAAATGGTTAAGAAAATCGTCGCAGGAAGACTATCTGCTACTTTAAAGCTTGGAGAAAGGAAGCCGTAAATTGCTTTAACTGCTGTTGTGTGATTACTCTGGCAAATAATGAAAATAATAGCATCAACTGCTAGAATAACTAGTGCTGGAACAAAAGAAGCAAAACTTTCTGATAGAGCAGAAGGAACACCCTTTGGCATTTTTATTCGGCCAAAGTCATGCTTACGCATAAAATGATATGCTTCCGTAGTAAGAATTGCGATTAAAATGGCAATAATTATTCCGCGTCCATCCCAATAACTAATATCAACAATATTTCCTGTAAAACCAAGTTTTTTAGGATCAAAAACGAGCATGAAAAAGCCCGCTAATGAAAACATAATTGGAGATAGTGGATTTTCCTTATAGTGTTGACAGAGAAAATAGGTAATGCCCACACAAATAAAGACAGACATTGCGCTCATTGAGATAGCACTTAGCCAACTTAAAGTAAGAGAATTCTTTTGGGCAAATTTAGCCCATAAAATCAAAAAGTGATTACTGTTTCGATCAACAGGAGGAGCGGCACCGATAATAACAAAAATTGAGCCGAACAAAGTAATCGGCAAAAGGGTCATAAATGTATCTCTAATCGCAGCTAAATGACGTTGATTAGCCATTTTATTAGCAAAAGGAGTAATATATTTATCCATCCAAGAAGTTATACTATTAAGATCCATTTTAATTGCCCCCTATAATTTCTTTCGATTAATTAAATCACCGTTTGAGGCAATTATCTTTTTATACCAATAGTAGGAAGCTTTGGGTTTCCTTTTTAACGTTGAAAAATCAACTGCAACCAAACCATAACGTTTTTCAACACCATTCATCCAGGAATATAAGTCAAAAGGTGACCAAGTAAAGTATCCACGAACATCAACACCAGTATCCTGGGCATTCATTATTGCATTAATGTGATCATTCATGTACGAAATACGATAGTCATCTTTGACTTGTGATACATCAATGTTCTCCCGAAAACCAACACCATTTTCAGTAATAAATATGGGTAACTTATATTTATTGTATGCTCGTATTAAGCCCTCTTCGAGCCCTTTAGGGTAAATTTCAGTGTCCCATTCAGTATATTCGCTATTTGGATCCATTACTTGTTCAAACCAATTTTTAATGCGCATTTGGGTAGAGCCTTTTTTCCCTGAATTATTAAATACCATCTTGGTCCCACCATTTGTATATGGTTTTACAAGAGTTCTCGCGTAGTAATTAAGTCCTAAAAAGTCAACTGTATTTTTTTGAATCGTTGTAAGACAAGCAGGTTTTATGAAAGATATATCACAAGATTCAGCGAGTTTAGAAATTAAATCAATTGGGATTTTGCCTAAGGCAGCAGTATCCAATACCCAATTATTGGCATAATTGTCAGCATTACGCATAGCAATTTGTGTCTCAATCGTTTCATCTATACCATCTACTGGAGAATAACTATGCACAATCCCTATTTTGCCATGATAATGATCTGCTCGGAATTTACGAATAGCTAAAGCACTGGAGTACATAACATTAAAGCCACATTCAACGGTATGTTGTAGATTTTTTTCACCGGGAGGATAATTTCCAATTAAATAACCATTAACTGTAAACCACTTCGGTTCATTAAAGGTTGACCAATAATAAACTCGATCACCAAATGCTTTAAAACAAACTTGCGCGTAATGGGCAAAAGCATTACAGATATCCTCATTTAACCATCCGCCGACTTCTTGCCAGTATTGCGGTAAATCCCAATGATATAGCGTAACAAAAGGAGTAATTCCTTCTTTTATGCAACAGTTAATTATTTTATTGTAAAAAGCTATTCCTTTCTCATTAATTTCGCCTTCACGATTTTTGATAATTCGAGGCCAAGATAAAGAAAAACGGTAGGCATTTTGTCCACCCTCCTTCATCATTCTAATATCTTCCTCAAAATGATGATAATGATCACTTGCGACATCACCATTTTCTAAATGATTCTCATGCAAATAATGATCCCACATTGATTCAGCCTTATTGTCAACGTTCCAAGCTCCTTCACATTGATATGAGGCTGTGGCTCCACCCCATAAAAAGTCTTTTTTCATTTCAAACTCCTAAAAATAATTTTTGAATAAAGTGTAATTTTGTCAAAATTACAGTAATATAGATTATCAAAATGGCAACTAGGCCTAGTTTATCTCCAATTACCTATAGTTCGGAATTTAGGGTTCCAAAGTAGAAACGGCCGACCTTATTACGACGATATACAGATAACGCATTAGCTAATAATTTCATTCTAGCAAAGCAAACTTTATTGTTCAATACCTTTTAAAACACTACTCTCTAATCATAATTAGATTGTAAAAGAAACTTTTTTCTTTAAAATAGCTACAATATGTTTAATTTATCAGATATGATTTCTCGAACTTTCTAATTCAATCGTTTTAATTTAAAAAATAAACAGTTAAGTAAATGTAAGCGAGTTCCAACCTAAAATTCTTCAAATTTAATTGTTCGTAAAAGCAATTCCCATTTTTGGTCAAAATAATACATTGGTGATCAAAAATGAAATCTATTAATATTATTATTGTAAATAATAATAAATCAGCTTAACAGCAGTTTAAAATCTTATTACAAACGGCCGTTGGCAAAAACCAGTGTAAGGTTCATAGTACGTCAAGCCACACATATGCAATTGTAATAACTTTAATACATGGAAATGAATTTAAAAACAAAAGCTGACAGTCGAGTCATAAAGGCTAAAGTTAATCCGACATAATTTTGGTAACGTAAACCGGATTACCATGTTCTTTAATCAATTTGATCAAGTCACCACTATTAAGCCAGATAGTTGCTGTATTGTCATTGGGATGCATTCCAATAAGAGGCTGTTGCAAAAAATAAGCATCCAAGTATAGTGGAATCTGCACATCTGCATTATTTAGTAACGATAAGGGCGTGACAGAGCCAGGCGTGACTTGCAAAAACTTTTTTAAATCTTCTGGTGAAGCAAAAGTTAACCGCCGCGTGCTGAATTTTTGGCGAAATTGCTGCAGGTTAACTTTTTTATTGCCATTAACCGTCAGTAAATAGTAATGCTTTTTTTGGTCGTCGCGAATAAATAAGTTTTTCGCATCGGCTTCAGGATGAGGCAAATGTAAATTAGCTAAATCGGCCATATTGAAAACAGCTGGATGATCAACTTTTTCATAATTAATCTGATGCTGATCAAGGTAACGTAAAGTTTCTATTTTATTCATGACTGGACCCTCCCTTGGTTCGTAAAATTAAGACATATGCAATGCCAATCAGCACAACTGTAACAACGGTAGTTGAAGTTAGCATAATAATTGTCCCGTAACTTTGCACAATTGCTCCAATAATTGGATTGATGATCATCGTGACTAAACTAGTGGCAAAGGACAAGCCAGAAATAAAAGTTGCACGAGACTGATCGCCAACCCACAAGTTTAGCATTTGCATGACCACTGGATCTAAAATATCTAACGTAATATACAGTAAACCGGCACCTAGCAAAAAGAAATACTTGTTGCTCTGCAATTGCAACCCGGTTGAAACTAATAATATACTAGCAATTAAAATTGTTAGCGTTGAGAACTTTAATTTAATTAAACGATATGCCTGTGTGGCTACTAGCCCACCCGCAAAGCTAAACAACATAAAGACGCTGCCGTTTGCGGACGCATCGAAACCCAACTGGGAAAGATAATTGGGTAACAACATGAAAATCGCATTGACAACGGCTGTGATGATAATCATAAAAATAAACAAAAAAAGAATGTTTGGCGAATAAACCATATCTTTGAAAACTGACAAAATACTTTTTAACATGCTCGAATATGATTCTTTTGCTTCATTTTCAGATGTCGCAATCTTTTTCTGTTCTTTTGTGACAGCGATAATGGAAATTGCTCCGAGTAAAAACAATGACTGAAAGAGGTACGGCATTTTGACATTAAGGGTAAATAAATACCCACCAACGGCCGTGGCTAACCCGAGAATAATTGAGCTAATCAATTGCATATTCCCGAGGATTTTGCCGTAACTGTTTTCTGCACCATCATTGCGGATGCCCTCATAAAATAAAGCATCATCAGCACCACTGGTTAAAGCATTGGCTATTCCTTCCAGCCCAAAAGAAAGTACCAAAACTGGGAAAACCAGGTCCTTGGGTAGAAAAAGCGCAGAAATTGTTATTAGTGGCGTTAGCACTGAGACCAATAGACCTGCAAGCACTACTTTCTTATTTTGAAACATGTCTCCCAAAATCCCGCTAGGAATTTCTGAGAAAAACTGGGCAAACATATAAATTGATTCCAACAGTGAAAATTGCACTAAATTTAGTTTTAAAATTTGAACAACAAATAACACGCTGATTATGCGGGAAAAGCGTGTATTTTTAAAGGTTGTATAAAGGTAATATTTAATTGTATTGGTCATTTTTTAAGTCCGGTAGTATGATGTTGAAGCTATTTGACGGATATCACTTCCGTAAAGGCTAAACTTGGGATTTTTGTTAAAATTAGATTAACATAATTTAAGAGCTTTGTAAAATGGATATTAGTTTACGTACTTTGGAACAATAACTTAATTGATTTTAAAAACTTGTTTCATTTTCCTTCAAAAAAGCAACAACGAAAAAATTTTGTTCGTTGTTGCCTAAATTTTCAGTTAAACTTTCAACGTAACTAGATATTTTATTCTCTAACATTTTATGCAAGCACTTGTTTAAATAATAGTGTATTTACTTATAATATAGCGTTATTTTTGCCATTATTTAAGTAAATCATCTTTTGAAAAAGTAGGCACCTGACAATTTTTAGAAGTATACTTATCAATAAAAGTCAACAACATTCTTATTTCTTTATCACAAAGTGGTAAATCAAATGCTTTTTTCTGATCTTTCTCGTCTGTATAAGAAGGTATAATTAAAAATTCGGTTTTGCTATTATTTTCATTAGATGAGTACAGACTAATGCGCTGATCCAATAAATGTATATTTCCGCTATTGGGGTCAGTATCAAAGCTCTGTAAATCCAAGCAAAACCATTTATTTAGTTCTGGAATTTTGAACTCTATATACATCCAGTTCTCTAAATTGTACTCAGCCATCCTGTTACTACCATATTTTTTATACCATGTCCACTTCCAGATCCGTCCTTAACTTCCCAATCTTTGCATTTCTTAATCATTTCAATAATTCTTTTTCGCTCTTCAGTGCGAACTTCTTTCATTTTACTGTATACACATACAAATTTTTCACATTCACATTCTTTGGAATAATTCATATTTTATATTTTTCCTCCTTAATCACGGTTACAACACACCCAGTTAATATCTGGAAAATCACAAATTTGGCTTTTCCACAATTCGGTAAGCTTTACATCATCACTTTTCGGTCTAATCATTTCTTCTTTATCAACTTTCAAAAGCATAGGAATTTTCATAGCATTTCCAGTAATCAAAGCTTCGCCTTTACCTAGTGTGGGTATCATTTTATATGAATTTTTATCAAGAGTAGGAACAGTCCTGCTGAGCATATCAAGATCATGATCATTTACTAATCGATGAATAAAGAAGTTATGTATCTGAGATATAATCGTGGGAGATATATCGGCAGGTCTTTGACTTGCTAAAGTTAGATAAAAGCCGAATTTTCTACCTTCCTTAATAATTTCTTCAAATACTGAAAGTCTATAGTCTTGCCAACTATCCGTATTATTAGTATGTTCTGAATTGAGTATATTATGAGCTTCATCAATAATCAAATGACACGTAGAATCAACTTTATTTTTTTTACTTACTCTTTTCTTTTGAATATCATATAGCATTTTTGAAATCATCATAGGTATTAATCGCTTTATTTCTTGATTATCAGTATCAAGTAAAGAAAATACGTTTAAACATTTGAATTTTGTTTCAACTTTGTCTTCACTATCTTCGATTTCAATTAATGGCTCTAAGCTTTCTAAGGTTTGATCAATTCTTGAAAAAAGTGGGTTAATATGCTCCGGATTTACTGAATTAGAAGCAATTTTATATGTCTTCTGATACTTTAAAAAATAAAGTAATCTTCTTAAATAACTTTGTTCGTCATATGCTCGTATTAGTTCAGTATTAACATCACTTAACTCATTCTCCGCATAATCCGTTAATTTACCCTCATTAAAAACAAAATATTTTTCTGTTATCTTATTTTTAGTAATGTATGTCCATATTTTTTCATTACTATAATCATTATAATTAAAGGAGTTACTCAATATATCTAGAAAAGAATTCTTAACACCAATATCTTTTGTAATATTTATCCATTCTTCAATTGGAGCAAATCCTGATTTTTTGAAATTTTTAAGTAGAAATTTCAAAAATCCTATCTCAAAAGCAGCAAAATCTTGACTACTCTTTAGTTCTTTAAATTTTCTTATAGCATTTTTTAAAAAAGGGACCTGTGTTGCCTTTCTGGCACTAAAGAGTAATGACAAAAACTCTGGATTAAGAAAATACTTTTTAGTTATCGGAATTTTATCAGTTTTTCCACGTGTTCTAATATTGAAAACTGTTTTCTCATCTGTTGTCAAGCCAAACTGATTATATTGAGTATATTCTCCGTTAAAGTCAATCACAAAAAATTTAGACTTCTCCAGGATCTCCTTTTTATAATTTGAACGGAAAAGCTCTAAATATAATTTATGTAATGTATTAGATTTTCCGCTGCCTGTATTGCCAAATATTCCTATATGTGATGGAAAAAATTCATCTATAGGTAATTTGACTTTTTGACCCTCTCTAACAGATTTACCAATACAAATAGTTGCAGTTTCATCATCTATCGCATAAATTGCTGACAAATCTTCTTTAGTTGTGAGTACAACCTTATTTCCAACCATCGGAACATATTGACTGGTTAATTCAAATTTTTCCTTATCAATGACTCCTTGAGTTTTTAACAAAAGAATACGATTAATCGAGTTTTTTCTAAATCTATTGTCAAATTGCACACTATTAACAGTATTTTGTTGATCTTGTATTTTTTCAGAGACGACTTTTGAAATTATTCGAATATCATTTTGCTCTATTGTCAGAAATGCACCTACTTTGGGACCATTGAGCAAGTCTCCATCCCACAAAAAAGTTGAATCATTTGACATATTATACATACCAACGGTCGCAATATCACCGTCAACTGCAACTATCACGCCCAAAGAATTCATTATAAATCCCCCTTTAAAACATCAGTTAGATCTTTAAGTTCTAATTTATTTTTATTTTTAAATTGGCTAGGCTTTATAAATTTTAAGTTTTTAGGTGGTTCTTGTTTTTTATATCCCAAATTATTTCTGTATGTTATTTTATCGCTATCTTGCCAACAAAAACACGCAATAATTAGACTTCTATTCCTTAAGGCTCTTCGTAGCATCCTGGCTATATGATCATCTTGAAAAGAAAAACCAAAAACAAATAAAACCGACTCTGGCTTATCCAGTTCCAGTTGAAAAACTCTAAGCATATCGTGAAAGTGATCATCAAGAAATGTGTCTCTACCTTCAAAACCTGTAGGAGGAACAACCATTGGTTCATCGATTACAGAATTTAGAATTTGTACCTCTTTTCCCTCTCTTTTCCAGTTTACTGAACCGTGCGGTTTTATTAATGTTAGCGAAGGTAGTTCATCAATATAGTTATTATTCAATCCCTCATAAGAAACAGTTCTATTAAAATTAGAGCTATCTAAATATCTATTAAAATATCCTCTAGCACCATCGTTAAAAACTAGTGTTGTTTCCGCTAATACTTCATCTACAGCCTTTTCAATAAAGAGATCGTAATTAGTAGTAAAAATATTGGCTTCTCGAGGTATTTCTCTGGAATTAGATTGGTTTAGAATTTCTGAAATAACTTTGATTAACCTTTTGTATTCTTCGAGTTTTAGCTGTATTTGCTTATTTTTATTAGTAGTATTTTTTTGGGGATGTAAAAGTTCACCACTTACTTCTTTAATTTTTTCAATTAACTTGATATTTTTTGCTTCTTTTTTTGTTCCAGCAGCTCTAATTTCTTTTTCTGTTACTTTAACCTGTGACATTAAACTAATTGCAGGAGTTGATGCACCAGATCCAATTAGAAAGTTAAGTCTTTTTGTTATGGCCAAATTTCTTAAGGTTTCACTTAAATCATCCATTATCTCTTCTCCTAAGATATTCTCAAAATCGATCATTAGATTTTATCCAACTAGGCATAATTAATAGGTTTAGATTACTTCCTAACTGGAAGTTCAAAGCTAATATCTCAAAGTACATCGAAAAGTTATTGAAGCAGTCTCCTTTTCAACCAATCTTCATCCGTATAAACTTTTTAAACGTTATATAGTTACTAATTGGATGTAATAATTGAGTTTAGTAGCCCAATCACTTATTTTATCTCCATAAATAAGAGTGATAATTCTTGCTCTTTGACGAGCATTTTGGTACTTCCACAAGTAAAGTCAGAAATAATAAAAATTCCGCGTTATATTCTAAACTAATCAATATAGGATTCCAAAAGTGCTTCAGAGATACCAAAATTTTCAATAGATATTTGTTTTATTATTTTTTGACCATCAAGCTTATGTCCAGTAATTAAAACTGATTCAATTCCCAAATTTTGATTTATAATATCTCATTATTCAAAATTATTATAATTCTTTATTATCATAATAATTCTAGCTTTCTTAGTTTTCTGTCTCTCAAACCTGATCTTCTCTAATTTTTTCTTCTTCAGAAACACATCTAAACTTAATTTCTGTGTCAACCGCTTTAAAATGAGCCTTCCCAGCAAGAATTTTTTCTTTTTCATGAGGACGTAACTGATCTACATTTGTATCGCCCTTTGTTTCAACAACAAAATAGAGATGCTGTCCATCATCCTCCTCATAAAGTAATGCCCAATCTGGATTATATGGTCCAAGAGGGGTACGGATCTTAAACCAATCTGGCAACTTGATATAAAATTTTACCTTATCATCTAATTCAGCTTTGCATGCAAATTCTTTTTCTATATTTGAATCAGTTACAACATAGTTATACACAGTTTTATCTTTATCAACTTTTACACAGTTTCCATTATTGCCCAAATACGCATTCAGTGTTTCTGTAGTAAATAATTTTTGATCATAAACATCATTTGTACGCGTATATTCAATACTATCTATAATCAATTCATTTTTAATTATATTGATGATTTTGGCTGCTTGATTCATATATGATAACGGATTATTTTTAAAACTATTTAAATTATCAACCGATTTTAAAATTGACACAATTGTCTTCCGAGTGAGATCTGTTTCATTTTGTAAGAAAGTGATAATATCTGGTAACTCATATGTGGTGTTCATTATTGAGCTAATGGTACCTTCTCTACTTTCATTAGCTTTTACGCCACCTTCACTAATTTCAACCTTTCCTTTTTTATAAAAGAATGTACTTTTAGGAGTTTTAATAGAATTAATTCCCTTGATTTCGTTATTACCATTAACAGCTTGTTTAATAAATTTTTCTGAATCGAAATTAATTTTATATGTCGTCTTGTACTTAATTTTATTCCACAACTTCAAGAAATTATCAGCCATGGCTTCTTTAACCACCTTGACTTTAATCTTATCCTTAACATTTTTAATGTCTAAATTCTTAATTTTTGATGCTGCAAGATCCAGTATTTGTGGAGCAATTCCTGCAAATTCTTTTGGTACTTCAATTTCATGATCACTAATCGCTTTTTTCAGTTTATCTGTAGCTAATCCAGAAGAGTTTATAAATCCTTCTTTTTTAAAGTAACTATATAATTTTGCAGACCCTGCCTTTCCAACAATTTCCATATCATCAGTCACTTCATCATGAGAAACAATAATAGTTGCAAAACTATCTTTTTTAAACACGCCAAAGACCACACCGTCTTCTTCGTATTCTTTTTGTAGTCCTTCTGCAAAGTTCTCATAGCTTTCATTTGCCATTACTGTCAAAGTATTTACTTGAAATCCAGGTACACGTTCACCATTTTCATTTACTGCAATACGCAAACCCCGACCAATTTTTTGACGTTTAGTTATTGTGTCTTTTGTTTCAACCAAGGTGGCAATCTGAAAAACGTTTGGATTATCCCATCCCTCTTTCAAAGCTGAATGAGAAAAAATAAAACGAATTTTATTAGCTTTTGCTGTATGCTTTTTGGATTTATCATATATCGTTAAAAGACCCTCTTTATCTTTCATAATCATTTCATAAGTGGATTCATCAGCCTTAGTATCACCTTTAGTATTTCTGAATTTGCCTTTTTTATCGGCTGAAAAGTAACCATCATGAACTTCCGAAACTGGTACATTGACATCATTTAAGTCTTTATATTTAGGTAAATGAATTAGGCGCGTATACTCTTCTTCAAATATTTTCGCATATCGACCAAGGCATGGGTTGCCTAACTTATCATACGTTCTGTAGTTTTCAACTTTATCTAAAAAGAACAGGCTTAGCACTTTAATTCTTTGGCCTGATTTCTTAAACTGGAGCTCCTTATTAAGATGTTCTTCAATTGTTTTATAAATCTGAGCCCGTTTTATTTTTTCATCTTCACGCGTTGCTGTTTCAAGTGTTATTCTTTCTGGAGTCCCAGAAAATGATACTGACTCTAAACCAGGGGTAGTATCAATATTCTGAATAAGGCCTACTTTATCATATACTTGGAGCTTTGTTTTATTGGATATTTCATCGCCACATTTAAAAGTCATAATTTTCTTTTTTGCATCATCACGAGTTTTTTTATACACTTCAATTTTTGCACTAAAACCGTTTTTGCTTCTTTTAGTGTCAATTAATTTTAGATGGGCACGGTTACCATCTTCATCCATCTCAACACCAGCGACTTCAATTTGTTTGACAAGTTGATTATTGTATGCATCAACTGCTCCAAGTTGGTAAATTTTAGGATACGTATTATCTCGGTGAGTAGCTGAGTAGCGAAAGCCAACTGATGGTTTTAAACTGGTTAGTGAATCCCTTGCTAGATCAGTATTATCAACAGACTGCGGCTCATCTATAACTACAATTGGTCGCGTTTCTGCAATTAGATCAACTGGTCGAGCACCTGATAATTGATCGTTTTCACGATTCATAACATTTGTGTCCTTGTTAAATGATTGAATTGTAGTTACCATAATGTCAATAGTATTCGAAGATGCAAACGTACGAACACGATCAAGTTTGCGGCTGTCGAACAGAAACAGATTATATATAGTACCACCATATTGACTTTTAAAATACTCTTTTGTGATTTTAAAGGTCTTAAATACTCCTTCTTTTATAGCAATACTGGGTACAACAATCACAAATTTTAAAAAGCCATATTTTTTATTCAGTTCAAGAATTGTTTTTAAATATACAAATGTTTTGCCAGTTCCAGTTTCCATTTCAATATTAAATTGAGGAAAAGTTCTGTTATTACCGTATAAATTTTCGCTCGGCACGATACCATTCAATATCTGAACTTTATTGACATTTTTTAACATCTTCTCCTCATTTATAATAACATGGTTACCTATACCAATCCCATCCTCATTAAACAAAGTTCCTTCTGGAGCACTACTTGTAATTGTAAAGTTTGACTCTTTGATCGTTTGTCCCTCAAAAATACGAACTGCACTATTAACAGCTTTAGTTTGATAATCAAGAGTATCAAATTTAATCTTCAATTATATTTAAGCTCCTTTTTAAATACTGAAAATATCATCATACTGAATACCATTGGCATTCAGCTTCTCGATAGTGTTCAATTTTTCACTATCATTAACAAATTTTTCATCTTGTAAAACAACTACAGAATTTTTCGTTTTCTCTATGATTACTTGTTTAATTATATGACTAGCAACTTCACTTGTGATCTTATCACCAAGAATCACAAACATTGCACCACAAGCGATATCATAAATATAAAAAGTCTTAACCTTAATTTCTTTAATTGGATAAGTTAAATCAAGCCCTTGCTTCAGTATTATTTCGTATACTACATCTATTGGTCTTGAATCTTCTTCAAAATTATTTTTCAATAATTCAAGTTGAGACTTAAGGTTATCAGGTGTACTATTCCACTTTTTAATATTTGATTTTGAAAGTTCAAACACTTTAAAACCGGTATCCAACGTATTAGCCAATAATGGACTTTCTTCTACAATTTTGTTACCCGCCCGACGAATACGTTCTTCAGCAATTTCCGAAATAGTAGAATATCCGTTTTTATATGCATCATCTTTTTTTGAACATCGTTCAGGGAGTTGTACCAGAATATATTTGCGATTTCCACTATCCTTTGCATTCTCTCTCATAACAGCTTCTGCAGTCGTACCCGAGCCAGAAAAGAAATCAATTACTAAAGCTTCTTTATCATCATTAGTAAACAGGTCCAACATTCTTTCTATTAATTCAACCGGCTTAGGTGAATCAAATGTTTTTCCGCCCATTAGGTCAGTTAGCTTTTTAGTAGCATTAGTAGTATATCCTCCATCTTCCCACCAGCTAGAATCTGTCTTTCTGGACTTCTTTGCATCTGACAAGAAGTATTTTCGCTGAAGGCCATTCTTAGTTTTCACAATCATATTTTCATCGTATAATTTTTTCATTTTATCTTTAGAATATCTAAAGTAACCCTTTACACCCATAAATTCATAATAAGGATTGCCTTTTTTTTCACCTCCAGGTCCATCAACTGGAGTTCCTTTCCAATCACCGCGTTCATCATTGTCAGGATTGCTAAATCCTGACAATGAAGGATCAAGACCAATTTTAGAACGCTTGTTAAATACAATATCAATGTTTTTAGAATATAACAAAATAAAATTATGATTTTGACTAATTATTTTATCATTGGAAATTGATGCTCGAGATTTATGAGCAATTTGTGTAATTAAATTTTTTTCTCCAAATATTTCATCACAAATTTTTTTTAAGTTTGCTTGTTCATTATCATCAATACTTATAAAAATAACTCCATCATCACTTAACAAGTTTCGAGCTAACTTTAATCTAGGATACATCATATTAAGCCATTCAGAATGATATCTCCCACTAGTTTCAAAATTCGCAGATAATGTGTCACCGTTTCCATCAACTTGGCCAGTTACTTCTAAATAGTTTTCAAGCGTATCAACGTAGTTATCTTTATATATGAAATCATTACCAGTATTATAAGGTGGATCTAAGTAAATCATTTTTGCTTTATTTGCGTATGACTTTTGAAGTATTTTTAATACTTCTAGGTTATCTCCTTCAATATATAGATTTTGCGTTTTATCCCAATTTTGTGATTTTTCTTTATTTGGCTTAAGTGTGGCAACAGTTGGTTTTTGAGCTAACTGCATTGATTGCTTTTTTCCATTCCAAGTAAAGCCATATCGCTCAGGTTCTGTCTCTACCTCATCTCCAAGAATTAACCGTAATTTGTCAAAATCTATTTTTTTTTCACTTAAAACTTCAGGGAACAGCTCCTTTAATTTTTCAATATTTTGTTTTGTGATATCAAGTGAACTAGAAGATACATGCTTCAATTCTTCATTTACCATTTATTAAAATTCCTCTCCATATCTATTAAGTCAATTTATTAAAAAATTCCTCTTCTAATTTTTTCTTTCTCATTTGCATATCAATTTTTCGATTAAGCTGATGTTCTCTTTTTATTTTAACTCGCAAGTTTTCAATTTTCTTATTCAAATCGTCTAATTCATCTTTCTCTTCTCTTGTTACGCTGCCAACTTTTTCTCCATATTGTTTTCTGGCCAATGAGGCCGCAATCTTATCAGATAATCCATTATAAAATGTTTTAAAGTTTTGCTTTGGTAAACTATTTATTGAAAACTGCTGCAAAGCACATTTTAGATCTTTATTGTTATATATTTGCGAAGGGTATATTTTTAGTAGTTTCAAGAATCCATTAGATAGCTTCTCAAACTTACCAGTATAGATGCTATAACCGCTCGGCTCCTCGTTAAGGATAACCAAAGGATAAGGTATCAAATTCAGTAATATCTTATAAATTTTTTTAAGATCGCTTTTTCCATTTGTTCTCACATAAAGAAACTGTACTTCTTGATATAGTTCATTATCATTTTCATATTGAGCAATATTTGTATTAGATGTTTTTAAATTAGCCAGCACATAAATACTTTTCATATTATCTTGTAAATACTGCTTTTGAGCTTGATTCTTTATATGTGAATAAATCAATGCCTTTGGCAAATTACGATTAATAATTGTTGCTCTGGGAAAGTTCCACCACTTTATTATGTCTCTCGTTTCCAAAAATATCACCTACTTAATAATTAAAAATGAAATTAATTCTACTTCATCCAAATTATTTAAAAGACTAGTTTGAATGTTTGTACCACCAGGTGAAAATAATGAATCCAAGCCTACTTCGCTTTGCTTACCACGGATTGCTTCAATAGCCTGAGTTAAGATATCAGAATAGTTTGACATATCTTTACCGCCATTAGTTTCTGCATAAAATTCATCCACTAAGGATTGGTTGACATTTTTTTTATTGACTGTCAACTTTTTGAATAAATCGAGTACTTGTTTAACATGTACATGACTAATCTTTACCGTCCCATCCATACACATATAAACTACAATGTAGGGCAAAATACTATTTTTTTGTCCTAATTCACTCTGCTGTTGTTTCAGTGTTAATATTATACCCGGTTCAGCTTCAGGGACATCACTCGAATCAGTAATAGCATACATGCCCAGTGGAGCTTCATTCAACAGCTTTTCATGTTTTTTCAACGCATTTTGTAAATCAGACTTAAAATCATTAAAAGTCATATCGGTTATGGAAATTGCGCCATTAACATCTTCAAGATCAATCACTTGCGTTTGTAGCTGTTGCAACTGCTTTTTACGATACTTTAAGTCGTTCATCTCCTTATTTGACTTTATATTTAACAAATCGTCTTCACCAGTTGCAGCAGTATTTAACATAACCATTCGACCTTTAACACGCTGCTCTAAATTGAGATAAGTATCTAAGTCCACATTAGGCCAAAAATTAACTAGTTGAATTCGTTTATTTTTCGAACCAATACGATCAATACGACCAAAACGTTGAATGACACGAACCGGATTCCAGTGAATATCATAGTTAATCAGGTAATCTGCATCCTGTAAGTTTTGTCCTTCAGAAATCGTATCGGTAGCAATCAACAAATCAATCTCTTCTGTAGCATTCGGATTAATCTGTTCGCGACCTTTTGAAACTGGTGAGAAGTTTGTCAAGATATCGTTCATATCGTTGACCGTAACACCCTTCATAGTCGTTTTGTTAGACGTAGAACCACCAGTCACTAAAGCAGAGTTCAAACCATAGAATCGTTTCACTTTGTCGGCCAAGTTTTCATACAGATAATTAGCAGTGTCAGCAAAAGCTGTAAAGATAATGACTTTTTTATTATTCGTATTAATTGGATGCCTAAACTTGTTTTTTAGGATTTTTTCTAAATCAATCAGTTTTTCATCTTTTTCAGGAGTTACCAGTTGTGTTTCTTTTTGTAATTTCTTCAATGTTTCTAAATCTTCAGTGAGCGCCTGAGACCATTTCAATAAATCCATATCACCAATTAAAATCTTGGTTTTCGTACCAACTGCTTGTTCATCAATGGCAGCTTCTATATCTTCATCATCAAAATCTGTAATACTTGGCATTTTCACGTGCTCAGATTGGCTATCTTCGATTTTATTTAATATTTTTTCAATCTCATCAACCATTCGATTAAGCGTTAAACCAAAGGAGTTAATTGAACTCTCAAGTCGTTTAAATAAGTTAGCGCGAATTAAATTGCTTAGCGCTTTTTCACGATCAGCTTGCTTAAAAGAAGATTTACCATTTTTTACCTGAGTATCATACAGCTCTTCATAATATTTACGCTTAACAGTGAGAACATATTGCAGCGGTTGATACATGGCTAAATTCAAATTACCAATAGCATCATAAACATCTTGCAAAGCAGGAAATTTAGCTGTGACATCTATATTTGGTTTTACTGTTACTGGCTTTAGTCGCTCTGGAAAATCGCCTAGAGAAGAAGTACCATAATATTTTTCAATGTGCTTTCTGCTGCGAGCAATTGTAAGCATATCCAACAATTTGAAATAATCGGGGTTTACCATATCCAAGAAGCTTTGGGTAGTTCGATCATTTTCGTCAAGTTCCATCCATTGATTGAAAGAACGTTGGGCTAAGCGCAAGGTATTATCGATATCGTCAATTCCATATTCAGTCAATGCTTTTGTATTGCCTTCTGTTATAAAGCCTACTTGGTTTTTCAGATCATTCATTCGATTATTGATAGGAGTTGCAGAAAGCATCAATACTTTCGTTTTACGTCCTGATTGAATAATATCTTCCATTAGGCGTTGATAACGCGTTTTCGTCTCACGATTCACACTGGTATCATTATTTCTGAAGTTATGAGATTCATCAATTACAACTAAATCAAAATCAGACCACAAAAAAGTATCAAGTTTAATGCCATCACTTTCTCCTTTGTACCGACTAAGATCGGTGTGATTCAAAACAGTATAGTTGAAATTATCGTCAATTAAAGCATTTCTTACATCTGGACGAGTATAAAGTGTCCAGTTATCGCGTAATCTTTTCGGAACAAGAACCAGAACCCGTTTTCGTTGTAATTCAAAATATTTAATAACAGCTAAAGCAGAATAAGTCTTGCCTAAGCCGACTGAATCAGCTAAAATTGCTCCATTGTATTTTTCAAGTTTTCGGATTAAACCCATTACACCATCTTTTTGAAATTGATATAGTTTATTCCA
Organism: Lactobacillus sp. B4005; assembly: GCF_026536045.1. NCBI lineage: Bacteria > Bacillati > Bacillota > Bacilli > Lactobacillales > Lactobacillaceae > Lactobacillus > Lactobacillus sp. B4005. Next base: position 100,218 of record NZ_JAFNOZ010000001.1, on the reverse strand, counting down.
AATTACTGAGTCTTTAAAACCAGATCCTTCAGGTACAAGTTCTTGTTCATCTAATTCACCAAGCTCATTATGAAAAATATGATAAAGGGATACAAAATAAATCCACTCTGGTGAATTTTCTTGATAAATTGTTTTAACTTTTTCTAGTACCTTATCTGTAACTTCTCTCGACTTTTTGGTATTTTCCCATACATCATCAAAATCTTTTTTTATTCCATCAAAATATTCAAAATAATCTGCCCCTGAACCTTCAATAGCTGTCATAGAAGAAACATTGTTTGATGAAGCAATTCCTAATCCATCAGAAGTAAATTTAAACATTGACGGAACAACCAAGCTATCCTTATCCTCCTGATAATTTTCAATTAATAGTTCATTAAGAGCATTTTGATCAGGCTCCAACTGATGAACTTTCACCTTCTCTTTAATTAATTCTGCCGTTTCACGAGCAATAAAAGCGGTATTCATTTTATTTCTAAGTTTGATTTCATATTTATTTCCTGAAATATCTTCTCTATTTTGTGCAATTTCATAACGTTTCAAAAATCCAGTTTCTTCCTTTTCAAAAAAGGATTTGGTAAGAATCACTTGAAGTTTTTTTGAACGATTAATTTCCTTCTGCAGTGCATGAAAAGCGAAAATTGAAAAAGCTGCTGTTTGAATACTTATTTTTGAGTGCTTCGAGACATTTTCACTTATTAAATTTTCTAAGGTATTATTACCTTTGTTATCTATTAGTTTTATTTTCATGAGTTTTCCCATAACTTTGACTTCTACTCTAATTCAACTTATTCTATTTTCAAATTGAATCAATATTAAATTTTAGGAATGTATGAACTTGTATTAGTTTTAAGAAATTTTATTTAAACAAAGCAAATTCAATCTAATTATATAATTAAAAACAAAAATAATTTAACTTTTTTCTCTTTATTTGTCAGTATATTATTTTGACTTCAATCAATATTTTATGATGATTTTTTAATTTTGGTTATCCTATACAAATACAAATTTAATATTGATTGTATCATTTTCTGATAAAATATAGTTGGTATAATTTAAATTGATGGATAAGGTTATTAATTTGAATAAAAGGGAATATGGAAATAATTAAATTACTTTTTTCCAATAAGAGTAGCCAAGAGATTTATATAATTAGTCATATGGTTTTAAATGTGTTTCAAAATATATAGAATGACTAGTAACACACTTAATAGTTTGATTATTTTCATTTAAAAGTTAATGTCAATTTCCTTCGACAACTACATCCCAAAAAATTTAAAATTTAGAGTATTCCAGTCAGATCTTGGTTGAAAACATGGAAAGAAATACGTTTTATCGAAAATTCACATTTTTCTTACATTGGCCATCTGACAAATATGAAGGCAAATTCTCCATTTCAATTTTTGTCATAATACTATTGAACACTTGGAGTTACTTGACATAAGACTAATTGATGTCGTTTTAATTTATAATCATCGTGTCGTATTAAAATTTTCAAGCGAAATATCAAAAATCTGAAAATGAAAGGATAAAACACATTTCTTCAACTTAATTGTTAGATAATTTAATACTTCTTGGTACCTGATCCGTACTTGTCCATGAATTAATAATTGGCTTTTGGTTTACAAATGACCAAAGATAATTATCAAGGGAGCAAAGTTCTTCACATATTTTAAAATATGCTTGTGCATTATTAATAGCAGCCTTGATTTTCAACTTGTTTTTAATTACGCTATTGTTTTGTAACAATTCAGCGACTTTATTATCATCGTAAGTAACCATAGTCTGTGGATTAAAATGATCATAAGCTTCACAAAGCGTATCTCTTTTAGCTAAAATTGTTGACCAGCTAAGACCGGCTTGTTTACCTTCTAATACTAACATTTTAAACAACTGGTAATCGTCATGTACGGAAATGCCCCATTCCCTGTCATGATAGTCTTGTTCGATTTGGCTTTTGGTTGCCCAATCGCAACGCTTAATTTCATTTGTCATTTGCTTTATCCTTTATAATAATCATTTTTCAGTTCAGTGAGATCAGCTACTAAAACTAACATATCGCGTAGTAACAAGCCATTTTCATGAATAGGATACTTGTAATTTTTAACAAAAAAATCTCTTTTAACATGACTAATTCGAAAACCCATTTTCTGGTAAAGGTATAGTTGTTTAAAACTTGTACTCCCTGTTCCAATCAGCACTTGTTGATATTGATGCTTCTTAGCATAGCAAAATGCGTATTTCAGTAGCCTAGTAGCGATTCCTTGATTTTCAAACGCAGGATCAACTGCAATATTTTTAATTTCTAATTTGAATTGGGAAACTTCTTTTAATACCATAATCGCTGCCAGTTTGGTATTTTTTCTAAATTCAAATGTTTTACCCGATTGCAAATAACGTTCTACTAAATCTTTACTAGGATCAGCAAGTAGCAGCAATTTCCAGTGTTCATCAGTTATTTTTTCTACTTGCTTTATCTCAAAATGCTTTTTACCTTTGATTTGATTGTGATCATTGCTCATGTGTTAATTTTTAATCCTAATCAATTCATTTGTAACTAATTCAACTCAAATTATAGCAAATACTAGAAACTAATTAATAATCAAAATGTATGTGTAAAATTAATACTTATCAATAATAAAGTAGCATTATTTTCAAACTAATCTACAGAATTGAAGAATGATATATTTTAAACAGATTTCTAACCACTATTTGCAAACTAACAACCATTGATGTCAAATTCTTGACCACTCAGTGCAGAAACAGAAAATTGACAAATCTATCGACTATACTTAATGACAAAGGAGGCAGAAAGATGAAAATTAATTGTCACATCGACTCTAATTTGGAGGAGGAACACGGTGAACTTTGGATCAAAGAAATGACACCCAAGATCAACGACTTTTTACAAGTAATGTCCTCAAGCGATGACGTTTTATGGTGTCGTTATCAAGCTCAAATTATTCCGGTTAAATATCAGGATATTTACTCATTAGAAGTGGCCAGTAGAGAAACTAACATTTATACAGAAAACCAGCAGCTTTCTTATCACGACCGTTTATCTAACATGAAGGCCAACTTACCCAATTACTTTATTGAAGCTTCAAGGAGTGCAATTTTTAACTTCAATTACATTGATCATCTCGAGCTCCTTGACAACGGATTAATTGATGTCGTTTTAACTAATAACCATCGGATTCAAATTTCCAGACGTAATATCAGAAACCTGAAAGAGAGGCTTGGCATATGAAAAAAACAGTTAAATATCTATCTTACGCTTTTAGATTTGCAACAACAGGTGTTTTTATCGGCCTGGTAATTTCATTAATTTTTAGCTACATAGGAAATCCCAATTTATTTTATTATCCATCGACTATTACCTTTGTTAAAAAATTCGCTCGTCCTTTAGACGCGGTTGCAGTTTCAGCTTTGCTCTGGGCACTAATAGGATTGGTTTTCGGCTTTGGCAGCATGGTTTATTCCATCAGAAAATGGTCATACCTAAGGCAAACAATAACTAGTTTTATTATCTATTATGTCGGTTTTACTCCTTTGGCTATTCTTGCAGGTTGGTTTCCCTTAAATTGGATAAACATGATTATTTTCACAGCTGAGTTCATTTTGATCTTTTTGTTATTTTGGATTTTTTATTATTGGAAAGCTGCCCGAGAAATAAAGCGCATTAATCAAAAAATCAAAAAGCAGTAATTATTAAGAAATATGATCGCCTTAGTAGATTGCCCTTAGGTTCTGGTATGCTAAAACAGCTTTAATAAAGTTAAGAAACTTACATTAAGGTACCTACTAAATCTATTACGATTCGTTTCAATAAAAATCTACTTAATCTGATTCACAAGCAGCTGGAGATGGTAAAACTGAAGCAAACGTTAACCTTACCGACTTTGATGATTGGATTAATGAAATCAACCCCCTTATAAAACAAAAAAGTTGAACTTCCTTCGTTGGATGTTCAACTTTCTGTTATTTGCTTAAACTCGGCAAGTGCCGACCCTAAGTCATTGATATTTTTCCAGCTCTTTTTCTACCTCTTTGCCATATTCGGGCATCCCCAGGAAGAAGAAATTCTGCACACCCGCTTTCACTTTGATCAGATAATTTTGGTCTTGATCTTTATCCTTTACATGATTGCCTTTTTGCTGCTTTTTACCGACAATAGTAGCTGAAACTTGATTTTAGCAGTCGTCCGAAATGTTTTAGTCTCATCAATGGGTCTTTTACATACCATTTTAGTAATTGCTGGCCCGCCCGACTTCGATTATTTTTTAAGTATTGCTGGCGCCACGCAGGTTAACTATTCCTTATATGTAATTTTAATGGCCTTCGCCGTTACCTTGGCTCTTATGCTAAAAATTTATAAGAAAAAGCAGGTAATTGCAGCAGCCGACTGATCAAATTTTTTAAATTAAGAATCATTAGTAGCTGTCGTAATCACCATATGCTAATATGTAATTACGAGGTGATATGATGTTAAAACTAACAGGAAAGTCTAAATTCTTTAAAGCAGGCAATTCATTTGGTCTCAGGTTAACAAAAAGTGATCAAGAAATTCTTCAGGCTAAGCCTGGTGATGAATTTGAAAAAACAATTTCACCAGATGGACAGACAATTACCTTCCGTAAGAAACAAACAGTAAGCTCCGACACTCAGAATATGATTAAACAATTATTTAATGAAAATAAAGAATTAATGGAGCGCCTGAAAGAAGAATGATTTACTTAACCACAGCGGAAATTATTGCTATTAATAAATATGTTCTTGAAGGAGTTGGTCAAAGTTACCAAGGCATCCAATACCCTGAAGGCCTTTCTTTAGTCATTGAACAACCGCAAATGGTTGTTTTTGGGCATACACTTTACCCAACTATTTGGTTAAAGGCAGCTTATATTATGCAAAAAATTACTAAAAAACATATTTTTGTTGACGGCAATAAACGAACGGCTTTTTTGGCAACACTATTATTTCTCAAAAAGAACGGCTATGAAACACATTTAACAGCTGACGAAGGCGAAGCACTAATAATACAAGTTACGCTTGCTAATGATTCTGAAGACGAAATGATGAAAATATCTGAGGTCCTTAAATTGCACAGTATTAAATCTAATAATTAGCACCACATTTTATAAATTTGGTGTTTTTATTTTGCACTTGATTTTTACGAGAAGTATAAGCAGCCAAACAAAAAATGCATAGTCTCTGATATGAACCCCGAACTTAGGACAACTTCGAGGTTTTTATTATGGCTAAATTATCTAAGCAAGATAAAATTGAAATCTTCAATTTTGGGCGGAATTATCACCTTGGGCCTAAAGGATTGGGTTGACGTTATGGCATTAATCCTGCTAACATTATGTATTTGCTTGCCCTCATTAAACATCACGACCTAGCTATTTTAGACCAGCCGTATACTGAATATTCACTTGAGTTCAAAAAACAGGCTTGGCGCAAGCATCCAGCATTAATGGCCTAATTTTTCATACGGATCAAGGCTGGCAGTACCAGCATCCCCAATTCCAAGCATGGCTAAAAGACCATGGGATTGATCAGTCCATGTCGCGTAAGGGCAAGGCAACTCCTTAGATGATGAATTGATGGAAGGGTTCTTTGGCATACTCAAACAGGAAATATTCTATGGCTTTGAAGGCCAATTTAAGAAACTAAAAGAGCTGGAAGAAGCAATTCATAAATATATCAGTTACTACAACAAGCAAGGAATCAAAGTAAAACTAAAAGGACTAAGTCCGCTTGAATATCGGAAATTAGTCCTTAGTTAAAATTTATTAAACTGTCCTAATTTTGGGGTTCACATCATTTTTTATTTATGATACTTTTTTGAACCATTTTGATTAGGAAACAACCGACTATGTGATCCAACTCGGACCCCTACTGCAACTAACTCATTACGCTCAACATACCAGATTACCAATACGTCGTTGATATCATTTGGTTGTTTTCCGTGAGGAGTGTCACGAACATGGAACTCTCTATATCCGGATAATCTTCGCTTTAGTGAATGGTCGCCATATTCATCTGATAGGGTCCCATTCTCTAATAATTCGTCAATTGCTGAACGAACATCATCAATGATAGTTGGATCGAGCCGTCCTAATCGTTTCAAATCAGCATTGAAGGTAGCACGTGGTCTAAATTGTAGTCTTGCCATTATTTAAACTGACTCCAATAGTCATTGTTCGATTCAACAATTGGGTCATCTGGCAAAACATTCCGTTGAATTAGCTGATCTCGAGCAATTGCATAGTCAAGAGAATCTTCCTTGGCTTGCAAAGTTTTTTCCATCCAATATAGTTTTTCTTGGGAAAGTACTGCTACTGAACGGCTATTTGATCGAGCAACATAGACCACCTCATCATCATCATTTATCTGATCTAAATACTTTTTTATGTGAGCTCTAAAATCACTTTGTGTTAATACTAAAGTCATGAAAAGCACCCCCTTGTACTTAATATTGTACTTGATTTTGTCACTTTTTCAATAAATTAAACCTACTTCGGAAAGAAAATTTCCAATGAAATGTGTAAAAAAGAAAATTGCGTGCCTCACCCCTTGCAGATTATAACCCATGAAAATACATAAAGCCGGACGATTACTATTACAAAAAGTTAAAACGCTCGATAGAAGAATTCGGCTAAGTTGACCCCATTATTTATAACTAACAAGCTGGACGCGTAGTTGGTGATCAGCAACGATTAAAAATTCTTCAAGATAGAGGAATCTAGGAGCCCGAGTGTGTTTGCCTTTAATACGGATTAAGAAAGCGCCTAACAATTTACTTAACAAAATCAGCGATGATTGGAATAAGGATAAATTAGCCCTTTTGATAACCTATCTAAAAGCAAGTAATCTAGATGTTTTATTAACCGGTTTTTACGAAAATGATATTACCGAGTTAAGCAAATCAAGAAAGCTAACGGTCTGTTTAACCGTTGTTGTAGTATTGCGATATTTAATGGTATACTTACCGCGACTGAACCGTTAATTTCAACCATTATTGCTGGCAACAAAGCGATGCTTATCGGTAATTTTAGCTTAATTATTGCCCTTGCAAGAGCGATTGTTTCCATTGGGATAGCTAAGGGCAGTGCATTAGGATCAAGTTTATTAAAAAACGCGACTTTATTTCAAATTGCTCTATTTGATTTATGTAGCATTGCTATCGTTATGATCTCCATGCTTAATCGAAACATGATTGCTTGTTTAATTTCATTTACCATTCTTGGTTTCTTCATCAGGATTGCCAGCCCTAAATTAATGTAGTGGCTCGTTAACGCAGTCGATCGAAAGATTCTAGCTTCGTCAATGGGTCTTTTAAATGCCATTTTAGCAATTGCTGGCCCGCTGACTTCGGCCATTTTTTCAAGTATTGCTGGGGCTACGCAAATTAACTACTCCTCATAGGAAGGGAGGATTATCAATTGAAAAAGTTGAAACATAAAAAACTGTGGTTTTCCTTAATTGTGATTATCTTACTAGTGTGTTTATCATTTGTTGGAGCTGGCTATTATTTTTTCACAGTAGCATGTGTTCCAGGTGAAAAAAGCTTTTTAAGTTCTTCTAGCAATGTGATCAAGAAATCCGATCCACTTTACCACGAAAAGATCTGGTTCAAGAAAACTCCAAAAGAAAAGTGGTATATGCTTTCTGCCGATGGCAAATATAAATTAGACGCTAACTACATTCCATATAAAAATTCTAGTAAAACAGTTATTGTTTTGCCCGGTTATACGGACACCAAGGAAGATGCAGGTATATTTGATGCCTTATTCTACGAGCTAGGCTACAATACTTTAACACCTGAACCTCGTGCACAAGGAGAGAGCGAAGGAAAATATATTGGTTATGGTTGGCCAGATAAGGACGATACCAAAAAGTGGGTTTCCTATTTACTGCGAAAAAAAGGGAAGCAGCAACAAATTGTAATTTATGGCATAAGCATGGGTGGTGCAACTGCCATGATGACCAGTGGTCTTAAACTACCTCATCAAGTTAAGGCATTTATTGAAGATTGTGGTTATACTAGTGTTAAAGACGAAATAGAATATGAAGCTGAAGCGCTTTATAATATGCCAGCATTTCCCCGTTTTCCTCTCGTTGAAATTTTAAGTGGCATCAACAAGTTGAAAGTCGGTTATTTTATGGGCGATGCCTCTAGTGTTAAGCAATTAAATAAAAATTATAGACCAATGTTGTTTATTCATGGTAGTGAAGATCATTTTGTCCCAACCAAAATGATCTACTCTAATTATCAGGCTACCAGAGGACCAAAGGAAATATGGGTTGCTCCAAAAGCTAAACATGCTAAATCCTTTTCAGTTCATCCTAAAGAATATAAAAAACGTGTTGCTTCGTTTTTAGCCAAATATATCAAATAGATTAGGCTATGTCTTTGCAGACGTTTCGATTAGTCTTTTAATGAGCATGATAGAAAAGTCAATATGCCTTAGCTTATTTTTTAATTCTAATAAATAAGTATAATTATATATGAGAAAACAGCTTAAGAAATCTGTGATGTCCATATAGTCTACTCATATCAAGTAAATATATAAAGATGCTTAAGGATCAATTTCAGCTTTCCACAAAGCACAACTTTCAAGTTATAAAATGCCAAAAATGTACCTTTTCCCATCATCAAAATCGGAAAAGATACACTTTTAATCATTTTTAAATGCAGCCAGACCGCAACTTATCACCTATTTTTCAGTCCGTTCCAGCACCGTTTCCGCCTCCACGTACCGCTAACTAAGTTGGACAATTACTTTTGCTCAATATAAAGCATTGTATTTGTTAACTTGATTTCACAATTTCAAATATTGCCCCGTTTTAGGAATAAATGGCAAGTACATCATTTATGACGGTCGAGGAATATTGATGCTTTAAAAGGCATAGTAGAACGCATCTGCATTCTATTATGGTATAATATCATTAACATATCTGAGGAGGTCTAAACATGGCAAATGCTACTAAATCTACTACCATTCGTTTTGATGAAGACGTTTTAAACCTGATTCATAGACAAGCAAATCTTGATGGTCAAACTTCTACTGAATTCATGCGTAATGCCGTTCTAGAAAAGCTCGCGGATAGTCTTGACTACCAAGATGCAGTCAAAAACATCCGCGAATCCCACGGCCAAACTGTATCTCGTGATGATGTTAAGAAGCAATTAGGTCTTTGATTATGCGATACACGTGGTCGTTCAATCAAAAAGCGCTGAAAGATTTCAAGAAAAGTCTTGATAAGCCTGTTCAGCGGCGAATTATTAATTGGCTCGACAAACACATCGAAGGGTCAGATAATCCACGCATTTGGGGTAAGCCCCTAGAAGGTGAACTTGGTACTTTATGGCGTTACCGGGTTGGTAGTTATCGCATCATTGCTGATATTCAAGACGAAGTTTTTACCGTTGTTGTCGTAAAGGCAGGTAAAAGAAATGACGTCTACAAACGAAAAAGGTAAGCTAACTTTTATCCGCCCTATAGGCCTTATTCAAGAAGAGCATAGGCTTGGGAATTAATCCTCTAGATTGGACCAAAATCCATCTGGAGGGTTTTACTATGGTTAAATTTACCGCTGAACAAAAATTACAAGCTCTTAATTTGCTCAAAGAAGTTTGCAGCAGCTGCTCCCTGGAGCAAATAATTGGCGCTGGATCACATCAAACAATTGATACTTGGGATCCGCAATACCGGTATTTTGGGGTGTAGGGCTTAGAAATTCGGCAAACACTGCAAAATTATCGTGCTCAATTCAAGCTCCAAGTCTTAAACTGGAGAAAAGAACATGACAAGACCTATCAAGAGCTAGTCACTGATATCAGCGAGTTTCGCTATGGCAAAAAGAGCATGAGCGAACGGCTATACTTTTCACCTTTTAAAGATCTTTACAGTGGTGAAATCATCAGCTACATCATTAGTCAGCGGCCGCAAATCAAGTATGTTCTGGAAGGACTCAAGCAGGTTTTGGCCATCCGGCCTAAACTACCTTACCGCATGACGATTCACAGCGACCAGGGTATCCAATACCAGTCCAGAGCATATTGCCAGACCCTAAAGCAGCACCACGTTTTTCAAAGCATGTCGCGGCGGGCGACCTGCCCCGACAATAGGGCCTGTGGGAGTCTCTTTCACATCATGAAGGTTGAGCAATACAGAGTGATCTTTTTCAAAAACTAGACCAATTGCATACTCAGCTGTCAAAAGCAAAAAGTGCACTAATCCCAATCGTGCAGAGAGGAAAAAGTACACTTTTAATCACCGATAAATGCAACCAGTCCGCGATTTATCGCCTATTTCTTAATCCGTTCCAGTACCGTTACCGCCTCCACATGCGGCGTTTGTGGGAACATATCAACTGGGTCAATGCGGTTAAAATCATAACCCAGTTTTTGAAATTCTTGTAAGTCGCGGACCATGGTAGCTGGATTACATGAAATATAAACAATCTTCTTGGGACCAGTTTTAACAGCCGCATCGATAAATTCCGGCGTCAAGCCCTTTCTTGGTGGATCAACAAAAATAACGTCAGTCTTCATCCCTTTAGCTGCCCACTTTGGCATTACCTCTTCGGCTTTACCGGTCACATATTTGGCATTATGCAGATTGTTGATTTCAGCATTGTTATTGGCATCCTTGACCGCATCACGCACGCTTTCGATCCCGCGAACGGATTTAACATGCTTGGCGACCGTCAACCCAATTGTCCCAATACCTGAATAGGCATCAACGACAACATCATCTGGCGTAAGCTCAGCCTTTTTAATTGCCAAGTCATACAATCGCGGCGTTTGCAGTGAGTTGATTTGAAAGAAACTTTCCGGTGAAATTCTGAACTTCACATCGCCGATTTGATCAGTAATTTGCGGCTTACCAAAAATCAAGTAGTCGACTTTGCCCAAAATAACATTAGTTTTCTTCGGATTGTAATTTAACACAAGGCTGGTCACGCCTTCGATTGCCTCAATCGCTTCCGCAACTTTTGGCAGTTGCGGAAAATCCTTATGTAAACAAACCAAGATAACCATAATCTCGCCAGTTGCTTTACTGCGACGGACATCGAGGTATCTGACTTCGCCTTCATTATGAATTTCATCATATGCCGGAACGCGGTATTGGCGTAAAACATCGCGAACAGCAACTAAGACGCGGTCAATTTCGGGATCAGTTGTAAAGAAATTGGTTAGTGGCACCAGATCGTGTGAATGGCGCCGGAAAAAGCCAATTTCAAGTTGACCGCCAACTTCACGCACAGGTACTTGCGCCTTATTACGGTAACCTGTTTCTTCAGGGCTCGGCAGCGTTTGACCGACTTCCACGTCGTCTAAGTGCGCTTTTTGCAGTAAATTAACCACTTGATTCCGTTTGAATTCGAGCTGCTTGTCATAGTTGATATGAGCAAGCGAAGCTAGACCAGTTTGCACCCATTGATTAAGCTTAATGTTCACACGGTCGGGACTTTCCTTGATGATTTGTTCGATTTTTGCAAAGGCAAAATTCTTCTTGACTTTTAAGATTTTGGCACTGACCGTTTCACCTGGTAAAGCGTTGGTGACAAAAACGGTCATCCCTTCGTAATGCGCCACGCCCATGGCTTCGTACGACAAGTCAGTAATTTCTAATTCAATAATTTGATTTTTTTCCATTTTTTGTCCTTTTTTACAAACAATTAGTTAACTTCTCTATTTTACTAGAAAAAGCGGAAAAAGTAACATTCTAGGTCATTCTTAACTTTGATTTAATTTAACTAATAGCTCTTCACTCACATCTAAAAATGTGTTAGTTTTATTACTAATCATTTCAACTAGAAAGGACGTTTTTATGAATAATTTTGAAACAAATTCAGATCGGCGCCAAATTCACACTATAAGCGAGACGAACGGCTTTTTAACCAAAATGTATGGTTTTATGGCTGGGGCTGTGTTAATTTCCGCCTTAGCTGCTTACTTAACCATAACCGTTTTTCGAACTGCTGTCATGAACATGCCAGTATCAATTATGTGGCTAATCCTACTGGTTCCTTTTGTTCTGTCAATGGGAATCAGCTTTAAGGCCGACCGCAACCCAGTAGCTAGTCTGGTAATGCTAGGCGTTTTAGCAGTAATTTATGGTTTCGAGTTTGCACTAATTGCTGGTTTTTACACCGGTACGCAAATTACCACTGCCTTTATTTCATCAGCAGCGGTTTTTATTGCAATGGCCGTGTTTGGCACTATTACCAAAAAAGATTTATCTAACTGGAATTCTTATCTAAGTGCTGCACTCATTGGCTTTTTAGTAGCTTGGATTGTCAACATGTTTTTGCATAATCCAGCCATTACTTATATCTTTTCATTCATTGGCGTTATTATTTTTACCGGTCTAACCGCTAGTGACGCTAATAAAATGAAAATCATTTATAACAATTATGGTGATCAGGTCGCAGAAACTGGCTTAGCTGTCCTTGGTGCCCTGCAGTTGTACCTCGACTTTGTCAATATTTTCATGTTTTTACTTGAAATCTTTGGCGGAACAGGCAGCAATAACAACTAATTAGTTGCAGTTAGTTATAATGAAGTTACCCCCTCCGGATTAGAATGTATTGTTCTTTTCTGGAGAGGGGTTTTCTTTGCTTAAATAAAGGGCTCTATAGCACTTGGGGCGCAACAATTGTGGTAAGCTGTAAATCCATTTTAATTAGTAGCTATTCTTTAATATTTTTATTAGAAATAGCTTGAATTATATTACTATTACTCTTATACTTTTCTTCATATCAAAAAAATTAATGACATTATTATACATATGGAGGTAGCAATATGATTGGCTGCAGCAGTTTCACAATGGAAACTAAGGATAAGAAACACTTTTTATCGCGAACAATGGATTTTATGATGGAAATGGCAGAACAAGTGGTTTTTGTACCAAAACAAAAGACTTTCACTGTTTCTTACGAAGCTAGACAAGAGATTACTAGTAAACACGCTTTTATCGGTATGGGCAGCCTTGATGATGGTCCGATTACTTGTGACGGGGTTAATGATGCTGGTGTTACTGGAGCCGTCCTTTATTTCCCCGGATATGCTTCATATCAAGAACAAGCGGCTCCTGGTACCTGGGCAGTTTCTCCTGACAAAATCATTTCGGTAATTTTAGCGCAAGCAGCTTCTTTGGCAGAAGTTAAAGACCTATTTAAAAAGCAAATTACCATTGTTGACGAGGGGAATCCAACTTTAAAAGTTGTTCCCCCTCTTCACTACATTTTCTCCGACACTTCAGGTGCAAGCCTAATTGTGGAACCCCAACAAGATGGCATTCACCTTATTGAAGACTCGATTGGCGTGATGACTAACAGTCCTGACTACCATTGGCATGAGACTAATCTACGCAACTATTTAGCGGTCACGCCTAAGCAGCATGATGACGTTGCGTTCTTGGGCAAAACCTTGAAGCCTTTTAGCCAAGGATCAGGTACATTTGGCTTGCCCGGTGACTTTACACCAACTTCACGCTTTGTTCGGACAGCCTTTATGAAAAATAATGTTGAGCAGCCAAAGGATGAAATTGGTGCAGTAACTTTGGCTCATCACATCCTCGAATCTGTCAGCATCCCGCGCGGCATTGTAGTAACTCCTGACCAAACATTTGATTTTACCTGCTATGCTGCTTATATTTGTGCAGAATCAAAGACCTATTATTATTCTACTTACGGCAACCAACGGATTAGGTGTGTTCAATTAACCCCAGAACTCGAAGCTGAAACTGATTACCGTGAATTTAAGGTAAATCCTAAAGAAGATATTGAACGACTAAACTAATTTGAACTGCATAAAGGTATAGCTAATTACCATCATGTTCAGCTATCGGGTAGTTGCTTTTGCTACCAAACGTAAAGACTGAATTTATTGATAAATAAAAAGATGAGCATTTATTTCTAAGTGCTCATCTTTTTTGTTTGGCTATTTATTTTAAAACCTACCCATAAGGCCGCACAACTATATCCGCATTTTAATAAACCCTACCTTAATTTAATTCAATTCCCTTATGGGCTAAATTTTCCAAGCAACTCTGTAAATAGGCATCATCGTGCTCAGGATAAATTGGATCAGTCCAAGGTACAGCTGGCAAGTTTTCATACTTAGAACAATATTGCCCGCGGTAGTATGGGTCGAACCAGTTATTATTTGGGTGATAATGGCGGCGCTCCATTTCGGCTAGCACCAGTAAATGAAACTGATACAATTTATATGGCGAATATTGAAAAACATAATTAACGGTGGCATGAGGTTTGCCCCAGCCGCGTCCACGTAAAGCGGCAATTTCACGATGCTGTCCTAATAATTGTTGGCGCGGTAATTGCCAAATTAAATCTTGGTGCCATAATCTCATGATTTCTCATTCCACTCCTGCATTAAACGCGAGTTTAGTAAATAAGCAACTTGATACTTTTCAGTTAAACGGCTTAAAAACGGTCCTAATTTATCAGTTTGCGGTGATAATTCTTGCAGTAGCCGTAAATAAGTTTGTTTTTCTTCAGTTGTCGCAATTTTCTTAAAATAACCCCAAACATGCTGGTAAGCATTAGTTAACGTTTTAACCGTTGGCGGCTCGCTGGCAGCTTTTGCCAGTAAGTGTTCAAACTCAGCATTTTTTGCATCTGACCAATCGTTATTTTTGGCTAGCAATCTAATCCGTTCGTAATATGCTTGCGAATGAGCCATTACCCAGTACTTGTTATAAGCCCATTTCTCTTGCCATTTATCCATTTTTCTTGCCTCGGCTTTTGATATTTTTTTAGTAAGAAACTAACTTTAATTGCATTTTATTACTAAGTACCATCTTCAAACAAATAATTTACCCTTACCTAGCCAATTTTGCCCAGAAAAAAATTGACCCAAAAATCCAGAATTTTGCTTCCCAAAACATTGTTGCAATAAGTCTAATGAGTATACTTGCTGGAGACAACCGGTCGAAAAAATTAATTATAATAGCGACTAACAAAAAAGGAGTAATTACTCGTAAAAGTAATTGCTCCTTTTTATAATTTTTATTATTCACCAACAAAAAATTCAATGCGTTGCTGTAAGTTTTTAAAAGTAACAGGGCAGTAATCACCGATTTCCCCATCGAGATTAACTGGTAATTTGCGGCCAACACTCTTTCCCATCAGTTCAATCTTTAAACTGTGAGTCTTAGTGTAAATAATGTCTGGGTCATCCACGTGCTTACCATTTAGGGCCAAAGCCATCAGCTTCAATAACTTAACTGGATCCGCCGGTTTAACGATAATTAATTGGAATAAGCCATCGCTAAGTTGGGCATCAGGCATAATCTGTTCAAAGCCACCAATCGAGTTAGTCATTCCCAGTAGAAGCATCGATAGCTTTCCCTCGTAAACGCCTGCATCATAGGTTAAGCGCATCTCATTTTCAGTCAAGTGCGGCAACATTTCTGCACCCTTAATGAGATAAGCAGCATAACCTAACGCAGATTTTACTTCTGAAGGAACGCCATAGGTTAACTCCGTTAAAGAGCCACAAGCCGCAATATTAACAAAGTATTGCGTATCCTTGGCAAAGGTTGCTTGGCCAATATCCATCTTGCGGGTCTTATTATTAAGAATTACCTTACTGGCTGCCTTAATACTATCACGGGGGATATGCAGAGCACGGGCATAATCGTTAGTCGTTCCCGCTGGAATAATCGCCATCTTTGGTCTTTGCTCTAAAAATGCTATTCCATTGACTACTTCATTGATTGTGCCATCGCCACCAGCTGCGACAATGAGATCAAAGCCATCGTTGGCAGCACGAGTAGCCTCTTTTTGCGCACTCTGCTTTTCTGGCGTAGTCCTAAAAGCACTGGCTTCATAACCAGCTCGCTCTAAGACGTCTAAAATGTCTGCGACATTCTTAGGCATCTGTTCGTGACCAGATACAGGATTATAAATCAATCTTGCTTTTTTAGTCATAGTTAACTACCTTATTACTTAAAATTTACTTTTACCGCTTTTGTAATTCTTGGTTTAGAAGTTGGTTGATTACCTTCGGGTTAGCCTTACCACGAGTTTGTTTCATGATTTGACCAACTAAGTATCCAATCGCACGGTCTTTACCATTCTTAAAGTCTTCAACCGATTGTGGGTTATTGTCAACCACTTCTTTGACCATTGGCTCTAATACACTAGTATCAGATAATTGCACCATGCCCTTATCTTCAACGTATTTCTTCGGATCAGTGCCGTTGGCAATTGTTTCAGCAAAAACTTTCTTGGCAATCTTAGAAGAAATTGTTCCGTCTTTAATTAGCTTAATCATTGCAGCTAAATGTTCAGGTGTCAACTTAATATCTGTTAGTTCAACCCGGTTATCATTTAAGTAACCATTAACTTGCGTATTCATCCAGTTAGCTGCAAGTTGTGGATCAGCACCAGCTGCCACTGTCTTATCAAAGAAGTCTGAGCTTTCTTTCGTTTGCAAAAGAACTTGTGCATCATAATCTTTTAAGCCAAACTCGCCTACATATTGATTGTACCGCTCTTCAGCTGAACGCGGCAAGGTGGATTCAATTTCATCAATCCATTTTTGGCTAATGTGATCAGGCGCAATGTCAGGTTCTGGGAAGTAACGATAATCAGCATCGCCTTCCTTAACCCGTTCAAGAACTGTCTTACCTGTTGCTTCATCAAAACGACGAGTTGACAGCTGAACCCGGCCACCTGAAAGCAAAACTTGGGCTTGCCGCTTTTCTTCATAAGCTAATGACTTACGAACATGTTCAAACGAGTTCAAGTTCTTCATTTCAACCTTAGTGCCAAGTTCTTTTTGGCCTGCAGGACGAATTGAAATGTTAGTATCAACACGCATTGAACCCTCTTCCATCTTAACATCGGAAGCACCGGTAAATTGAACAATCTTCCGTAGTTTTTCAAGGTATGCATAACCTTCATCTGGATCAGCAATTTCAGGTTCAGAAACAACTTCCAGTAACGGAACACCTTGACGGTTCAAGTCAACGTAAGAAAAGCCGTTAGTTCCGTGCGTGTTCTTACCGGCATCTTCTTCGATATGCATTTCATGAATACCAATTCGCTTCTTTTTGCCATGAGATTCAATTTCAACATAACCATCACGAGCAAGCGGTTGAAAGAATTGCGTAATCTGATAAGCCTTAGGACTATCTGGGTAGTAGTAGTTCTTCCGGTCAAAGTGGGTGGTTGGCAAAATATGTGAGTGTGTTGCTAGCGCAACCATAATTCCCAAACGATAAACATCCTTGTTAACATAAGGTAAGACACCAGGCATTCCCCAGTCAATGACATTTGTTTCCGTGTTTGGCTTTGCACCATAGCTAACTGGTGAAGGTGAGAAAATCTTACTCTTAGTTTTTAGTTCGAAGTGAACCTCGAACCCAATCGTTGATTTAAAATTCATCAATTAATCCTCCATTCCAGCTGGTGTTTTTTCATAAAATTGGTTACTACGTTCAATAAAGTCGGCAACTTGGAAAATACTGCCTTCGTCAAAGCGCTTAGCCATAATTTGGAAGCCAACTGGCATTCCCTCAACCAAGCCAGCAGGTACACTAGCAGAAGGAATTCCAGCCAAATTAGCAGAAATCGTTAAAATATCGTTATTGTACATTTTAATTGGATCAGAAATTTCACTGCCAATTCCAAATGCTGGTGTTGTCGTTGTCGGTCCAACGATAACATCATTTTCAGCAAAAATTTGGTCAAAGTCTTGGCAAATCAACGTTCTTACTTTGGAAGCTTGTCTAAAGAAACGGTCATATGAGCCAGCAGACAAAGCAAATGAACCAAGCAAGATTCGACGCTGTACTTCTTCACCAAAGCCTTCTGAACGTGATTTAACATAGACATCAAGTAAGTTTTTAGCATCTTTTGAGCGGTAGCCATAACGAATACCATCAAATCTTTGTAAGTTAGATGATGCTTCACTTGATGCGATGATATAGTAATCAGGAACGGCATACTTAGTTAATGGAAGCGATACTTCATTAATAATGGCGCCAGCATCCTTTAAAGTATCAATTTGTTGTTGAATGATATCATGCACTTCGCCATCAACGGCATCCATGTATTCCTTAACAACTGCTACCCGCATTCCCTTGACATCTTTACCGATGTACTTAGTGAAATCAGGCACTTCTCTAGTTGAAAGAGTAGAATCATGGTCATCAGCACCGGCAATAACGTTAAGCACTTGTGCCGAAGTTTTAGCACGCTTACTCATTACCCCGATTTCATCAAGTGAGGAAGCAAAAGCAATTAAGCCCCAACGAGATACACGACCATAAGTTGGTTTAATACCAAAAATACCGTTAAAAGCAGACGGTTGACGAATTGAACCACCGGTGTCGGAACCCAAAGCGGCAACTACTTGACCAGAGGCAACAGCTGCAGCAGAACCACCAGATGAACCTCCAGGTACCTTATCCAAATTCCACGGATTATGGGTTGCGCCAAAGTATGAGTGCTCAGTTGATGACCCCATCGCAAATTCATCCATATTAGTTTTACCGACAAAAGTTGCTTGCGCCTTCTTTAAGCGCTCAATTACCGTTGCATCATAAACTGGAATGTAATTGTCCAAAATATGGCTAGCGGCTGTTGTCTTAACATCTTTAATGATGATGTTGTCTTTTATAGCAATTGGGATACCAGCTAATTTATTCTTAGCAAAATCCAAGTTTTCTGCTGGCTTGGCATCTTCTTGAACCGTAATCCACGCGTTTAGCTTGTCATCCGTCTTTTTAATGTTTGCGACTGTATCTTGCGCCAATTTGTCTGCGGACAATGTTCCTTGGGCAAGCTTTTCGTTTAATGAGTCAATATCTTCATTTAAATAATTCATTACTCGTCCTCATCCTTATTAATAATTACAGGAACCTTGATAAAGCCATTGGCTTGTTCAGGAACATTTTTCATTAATTCATCACGGTCTTGCCAGTGCTCAGGTTTGTCTTCTCTAAATACAGTATCACGGTCAACTACTTGTACCGTTTCGTCAACACCATCAGTGTCAACTTCTGATAACTGATCAGCCATATTGATGATTGAACTCATTTGCTCAGTCACTTTTTCAATATCTTTATCATTAATCTCAAGCCGCGACAAAGTCGCAACGTGCTTAATTGTTTCTTCTGTGATTTCCACGCATATACCTCCTTATTCACCGCCATAAATATGGACTTGATAACTACTATCTCCTGTTTCCTTGGCAACCAACGCTTGAATATCGTTTACCGAACCAATTTTTATTTCAATCGGCACATCACTAGCCAAATACTTCTTCGCAGTTGACAAAACAAGCCTAGTAAAGCTTTGAATTTGCTCATAGCCGTAAAACTGTGTTGTAATCGAGATATTTTCTTGTGCTAGTTTGCCATTTTCATAGCGCAGCGTAGCAGTAACGCCACTAATATTAGGGAAATAATTTTGAATTGATTCCTTAAAACTGTTGAAGCTTGAAGCGTTACTACTGTTGATTGCTTTTTTATTACCAATAGTTGGCAATACCTCTGTTTGGGTGTTAATAGTTTTCCATTTAGTTATTTTACTACTATTAGCAGCCGCTGTCCCGCTCAAAAAGTAAGTTCCGCTAACTAACGAATCTTTACTTTCTTTAGCAAAAAGGCCAACCGTAATCGGAATATTCTTTAACGCTTTTTTCTTCCGTAATCGCGCCACTATTTGTTCAGCAGTCTGCTGGCCATATTTTTTTTGGGCTGAACGCGGAATTGTCATTTGATATTCTGGCCCACCCTTTTTCTTTTGATAGTAATCAATCGAATTAATGGCTAAGCCGATACTCATCCCGCCTATGCGATAATTTGACCCCGAGCCAGTTAAAAAGTCCTGCTCCATGATTTCTTCCAAATAATACGGATTGTACTTTTTCTTCGTTCCTAATTCGGGATTAAGTCCTAAAGGATTAGATTTTGATTTTCGACCTAACCAGTCATTGGCAACCGTTGATGTAATGTATTGCCCTTCTTGAAAAACAAATGAGTTAGTTGAAAATGCCTCTTTAGAAATTTGAATAAGTCCACGTTCAAGTTCACGCGTGTCAACTGAATTATCATTATCGGTTGCTGTTAAACCAGCGATTGGACTAGTAACATAGTGACCATTTTTTAATAAAACCGTATAACCGTTATTACCGGTTTCTGTAGTCTGATAAGTTTTAGTACTTGAACTAGATGACGTTTTAGCATTATTAGCCAGATTGGAATTTTTTAAATTACCACAAGCTGTTAAACTAACTGCTGCTCCTAAAATTGCGATTATCTGCAGATATTTTTTCACTTTACTTGTTTCCTTTATTTAACCTGAGCAATTGCTTCTTCCTCAGTCAATAACGGCACACCAAGCTTTTGCGCCTTAGTGTATTTTGAACCAGCATCTTTACCATAAATGACATAGTCAGTTTTACTAGAAACAGACCCAGTTACCTTGGCACCCAGGGCTTGCAACTTTTGGGTAAATTCACTACGAGTAAAGTGGGAAAGCGTTCCGGTTAAAACTACCGTCTTATTTTTGAAATAATTATCAGGAATTTCTTCTACTTGTTCCTCGGTTTTACCCAAGTAATCCATGTTAAGACCACTAGCCTGCAGTTTTTTGACTAGTTCGACCACTTCATCTTGCGCAAAATAAGTCGTCAATGCTTCTGCAATTGTCATGCCTATTGTATCGATTGCAGCTACTTCTTGCACGTCCGCTTCCATAATCTTTGTCATATTTTTAAACTTTTGGGAAATTAAACGCGCAGCTTTAGCACCAACATGATCAATTCCAAGACCGGTTAACAGTAATTCAACCGAATTTCTCTTCGAATTGTTGATTGCAGTCAATAAATTATTAATTGACTTATCCTTAAAATGATCAAGCTTAGCTAAATCGCTGGCTTGTAAATGGTATAAGTCAGCTACGTTGTGAACTAAATCGTTTGCAATTAATTGTCGAACAATTTTCGGTCCTAAACCATCAATATTCATTGCTGGCCGCGAAGCAAAGTGGGTAATGCCCTCTTCAATCTGAGCAGGACATGAAGGATTAACACACCGCAATGCAACTTCATCTTTTAAGTGAATTAATTTTTCACCACATGAAGGACATTCTGTTGGAATCGGATAAGGTTCACTATCCTTAGGGCGTTTGGACATGACCACTTCTGAAATTTCTGGAATAATATCGCCAGCTTTATGCAGCATCACGGTATCACCAATCCGGACATCTTTTTGCTTGAGCAAATCGGCGTTATGCAAAACAGCGTGTGAGACGGTTGTCCCAGCCAGCTGTACCGGATCCATGATTGCGGTTGGCGTTACAACACCGGTACGGCCAACCGTCCATTTAATCTCGTGAACAACTGTTGCTTGCTCTTCTGGTGGAAACTTATAGGCAATTTCCCACCGCGGAATTTTAACCGTATTGCCCAGTTCATTTTGCAAATTCAAGTCATCGACCTTAAGTACAATGCCATCAATGCCGTATTGCAGTGAATCACGTTTAGTGGTGTATTCATCAATAAACGCAAAGATTTCATCCATCTTAGCCAGTCGTTTACCTGTTTGATTAGTGTGGAAACCTAAACTTGTCATCTTCTCAATTGCTTGATGCTGACTCTTGATTTCCTCAGGAGGATTAACCCAAGTATAAATGAAAGTACTTAAATTACGGTGCTTGGTAATACTAGCATCTAGCTGGCGCAATGATCCGGCAGCAGCATTTCGCGGATTAGCAAAAACGGTCTCACCATTTTCATCACGTTCACTGTTTAACTTGGCAAAAGCTTCCTTACCCATATAACACTCGCCACGTACCTCCATGGTCAATTTTTCCGGCAAGGTTTGTGGAATATCTGAAATAAAGCGGGCATTCGGCGTTACGTCTTCACCGACTAAACCATTTCCACGCGTTGACGCCCGTGTAAGCTTGCCACCCGTATATTCCAAATTAATTGATAAGCCGTCAATTTTTAGTTCGACGTTATAGGCAACTTCATGACCGATTTGCTTTTGCACCCGCTCATCAAAGGCACGCAGCTCCTCTTTGGAAAATACATCCCCCATTGAAAGCATTGGCACCTGGTGGGTAACCTTCGTTAATTCACTGTCAAGTTGACCACCAACACGTTGCGTAATTGAATCTTGCGTAACCAGTTGTGGAAATTGTTGTTCCAATTCAACTAACCGCTGATAGTTTTGGTCATAAACATTATCTTCAACTTCTGGCGCATCTTTTGAATAGTATGCATCAGCCCACTGATCGAGCTTATCTCTAAGCGAAGCGACTTCTTTTCTGGCTTCATCAAGAGTTAAATCTGCCATTTTGTTCCTCCTGATTAAAAAATATTATTTTGATCTTACCGATTTCATTATACCTTTTTAATTGGGGCAAATGCTGCTAGAAGGCGCTTGATTCCAATATTTGGAAATGCAATATCAAGCTCCATGTCTTCACCAGTACCATTAACCTTGGCAACGACTCCGCGTCCCCAAGCCTTATGTTCAACTTGATCGCCAACATTCCAACCTTTTTTCTCAGCCCCCACAGCACCTGCAGGCTTAACCTTTGGGGTATAAACTTGCGCACGGGCACGCTCATCAACATTTGCAAACGGAGCCGTTTGAACTTGAAAATTGCTATCAGTCATACTTGGAGCAGCCGCATTTTCAGTTTCTAAATCATCTAGGTCGATCTCATCCAAAAATCTTGATGGTGGATTATTCTGCGTTCTGCCATACATCATTCTAGAGTAAGCATTAGTTAGATATAATTTCCGCTTAGCACGGGTAATGCCGACATAAGCCAGTCTACGTTCTTCTTCTAGCTGATCATCTTCTAAAAGTGCACGTGAAAGTGGAAACAGTCCGTCTTCCATTCCTACCAAGAATACAACAGGAAATTCCAGTCCCTTAGCCGCATGAAGTGTCATTAATGCCACTTGATCATCATTGTTAGCCAGGTCATCCTGATCACTTAACAGCGAAACTTCAGCCAAAAAATCACTCAGTGCGTTTGACTCATCATCTTCCGGCTCATATTGATCATCAAAACGCTTAGTTACAGAAAGAAATTCATCCAAGTTTTCAAGTCTTGTTTCGGCTTCAATCGTTTTTTCAGCCTTTAGCGCATCGGTATAACCAAAATCCTGCAAAATCTTTTCTGTTAAGCCGGTCACACTGTGATCTTTAGCATACTCAATGGCATCACGCAGTTTTGCACCAAAATCACTTAATTTATTGGCTGCTCTGGCGGTTAAACCAGTCATTGTCAAGTGGCTAAATGCATCAAGTAGTGACAAATTATTGTCACGAGCAAAAGTCGTAAACTTTTCCACACTGACATTGCCGATGCCCCTTTTTGGCGTATTAATAATCCGGTTAAAACTCATCGAATCACTCGGATTAGCCACTAATTTAAGATATGCCATAATATCCATAATTTCTTTGCGATCGTAGAATTTATGGCCGCCGACAATTTGGTAAGGAACATTAGACTTAACAAAGGCTTCTTCGACTGTTCGCGATTGAGCATTTGTCCGGTACAAAACAGCAAAATCGTGGTAAGAGCGATTATGATCATTAACCTCTTCTTGAATCTTTGAAATGATGAAATGCGCCTCATCGTCACCACTTTGAGCACGGTAATAAGTAACCTTATCCCCGTCTCCTTGGTCTGTCCATAATTTCTTGGCTTTTCGGTTATGATTGTTCTCAATCACGGCATTAGCGGCTGAAAGAATATGACCAGTTGAGCGGTAATTTTGCTCTAGCTTAACTGTTTGGACGCCAGCATCCTTGTAGTCATTTTCGAAGTTCATGATGTTTTCCATATTTGCTCCGCGCCAGCCATAAATGGACTGATCGGCATCACCGACAACGCAAATATTTTTATACTGGGCAGCTAATTCATGACAGAGTTCATACTGCGCCTGGTTAGTATCCTGATACTCATCCACAAGCAAATAGCGAAATTTATTTTGATAATAGTGTAAAACTGCCTGATCCGTTTTAAATAAAACTAAAGTCTGCATAATCAAATCATCAAAGTCCATAATCTGGTCATGCTTTAACCGCCTTTGGTATTCTCGATATACTTGTGCAGCAACCTTGTCAAATGGGGTCGAGCTACTAGCGGCAAAGGCATCAGGAGTTAATAAATCATTTTTAGCATTAGAAATAGCGGATAATACGCGCCGTGGTTCATACACCTTAGGATTGAGATTCTGCTCTTTTTCAATGTGCTTAATTAGTGTTAATTGTTCAGATGAATCAGTAATTGAGAAATTACTGCCATAACCGATTTTGTCAGCATCACGCCGTAAAATCCGAACACAAAGAGCGTGAAAAGTTGACATCCAAATGTCATTTGCTTGCGGCCCAAGCAATTTTTGTTCCCGTTCGCGCATTTCAGTAGCAGCCTTATTAGTAAAAGTAATTGCCAAAATATTCCACGGCAGAACCTGCTTTTCTTCGACGAGATAGGCGATTCGCCTGGTTAAAACAGAGGTCTTGCCTGATCCCGCACCGGCAACAACCAATAATGGCCCCTCAGTAATCTGGACAGCTTTTTGCTGTTGCTCGTTTAATCCTGTTAAAATTGCTTCTTCGCTCATGCTAATTCCCTTCACAAACCAAATTTTGTAACTATATTATTGTACCAAAAAAGAAGGCATCTTTTAGGATAGATTGCCTTTTATTTATCAAACCGATCAAGATGATATTGTTCAATTAGTTTAATCAATTTATCAGCATAATTCGGATCAGTGGCGTACCCATCTTGAACAAGTGCGTGAGCCTGCTTGCGGTAATCTTTGGCGGTTAAAACGTGTTTATATTGTTGCTTATTCCAAGTGGTTCCCTTTTGAAAAAGCCTAGCATGTGCCCTAATTGATGCCTCGTAAGAATCATAAATTTGAAAGCGCGCCTTGACCACAATCCATTTGCCCTTAACGTACTCTTTCGTAGTTAAAACTGCTGAAGTATTAGGATTAGTGCCTTTTACACCAAACAAATTATTATATTTTTGCGACAAACTGCTTTGACCGTAGTCACTTTCAAGACAAGCTTGCGCAATTGTAATACTCGGGAGAAGCTCAAACTCGCGGTCAACTTCTTTAGCAATCGGACCAATTTCCTTAATAAAAGCCTTATGCTGCCGAATAATTTTTTGTCTTGCCTCTTCACGTGCTAGCTGTTCCTGCCTGATTTGTTCTGACTGAATTGCTTGCCGGCGATAATATCTAAATGCCACAAATGCAATTATCAACACAAACAGAATAATAAACGTGCGAAGTATAATTACAAAATTAGACTGCTTTTTTCCCTTACGTCTTTTCGCCATGAAATTTACCCTTACTTCTTAATCATTATCTATAAGTATAAACTCTTCTTAGCTCAAGTCATGCAATGTAATTAATTTTTAAAATAAAAAAGCACCTTAAAGTTGGTGGTGCCTTAATTAAACTATACAAAAAAAATGGAGCCAAAGCTCCATTCTTATTTAATGCGGGTAAGAAGACTCGAACTTCCACGATCTAAAAGCGATCACAAGATCCTTAGTCTTGCGCGTCTGCCAATTCCGCCATGCCCGCAACACATACAATACTATAACCCAAAATTAATTCTAGTACAAGAGCTTTTTAAAAATAAATTGCCTGAGCTAGCTCTTTACGACAAAAAAGCAAAGATGCTGTCATAAAATGAAAATTTCCAATTAGTTATCTTATTTTATAATAATCTTAATGCCTTTTCCCAAATACAGAGATGGACTATGCATGTTATGGTCGGAATTGGTGTCCGATCCGTAAATTTCACCCTTTCAGTAACTGATTGAAAAATAAAATTTATTACAGCTGACCTGTTAACTTCATCTGTCTTTTAGTGCCCTAAGCAAAATCCCTATCCAAAGTAACCCTTCCTATATCTTCTTTCCGTACAAACCAATTGTCGATGTTAACTAATATTGCCAATACCTGCTGTAATTAAATTCGTTTCTTGTTCGTAATTAAATTTCATTGCCTTTTTCTTTATAATAAGCTTATATAATAGCAACACTTATTACTTTTTCTATTAAGCTAGATCTACTTTTTAGTAAAAAATCATCCAATTTTGACCAATAGATCAATAATGGATGATTATTAGAAGTAATGTTAAATTTTTAAATCAAGAATGCCACTATCTGCCAGTAATGTTAGTCTACCATCTGTTCGTTAACATAACGTGCATATAGCGGATGAGTTTTCATTAATTCGTGATGTGTACCGTGACCAGTTACTTGACCATGCTCAATAAAGTAAATTTGGTCAGCGTTAACAATCGTGGCGAGTCGGTGAGCAATGACCAAAGTAGTTCGGTTCACCATTAACTTATCTAATGCTTGTTGTACTTTGCTTTCAGATTCAGAATCTAAACTAGCTGTTGCTTCATCAAGCATCAAAATTTTGGGATTGCGTAAAAAGGCACGTGCAATTGCTAGGCGCTGCTTTTGTCCGCCAGAAAGCTTAATTCCGCGTTCACCAATCTCTGTGTCCATTTGTTTAGGAAAATCTTTGACAAATTTGTCCGCATAGGCAAGCGCCAATCCGCGCCACAGTTCAGCATCAGATAAACTGCCAGGCAAGCCGTAAGTCAGATTGTCACGAATCGTACCAGAAAAAATGGCACTATTTTGCGAAACATAGCCGATCTGCGAGCGCCAATTTTCCAAATCAATCTCAACAATATTTTGCTCATCGATCATAATTTTGCCGCTATCAGGTTGGTAAAAACGTTCAATTAGGGCAAAAATGGTTGATTTCCCGCCACCACTTGGGCCAGCAAAGGCGATTACCGAATTAGGTTTGGAGGTAAATGAAACCGATTCTAAAACTGGCTCCCCTGGTTCATAACTAAAACTTAAATTTTCAGCCGTTAACGTCTTATTAGCTAAATCCGTCTTCGGACTAGTTTTGTCCTTCTCTGGTTTGATTGCTAAAATTGCTTGAATCCGTTCAGTCGATCCCAGCGCTTTTTGAATTTGAGAAAAGAAAGTGGCAAAATTGGCCACTGGAGCAATTACATTAAATAAATAAAGTAGAAAAGCAACTAGGGAACCACTAGATAAACTGCCTTGGCCAACACGAATTAAGCCAAAAGCTAAGATGCCGGCAAAGGCAGCCATCATTAAAGTAGTCATGATTGGTTGCAAAATAGCTTCCACGCGGGCATCCACTACACCAATCTTAAATATTTTTTGAATCATTCGCTGCCCGTGCTTTTGTTCAAACTTTTCACCATTGCTGGCCTTAATTAGCCGCACTTCAGACAGCTTTTCACTAACGTCACCGTTAAATTCTGCTGTGGCGCTCTGCAATTTTCGTCCCAGTCTGGCCATGATTCGACCAACAGGTAATAAGACGAGTACCACAATTGGGACAATCGTGAACATTAATAAAGCCATCTGCCAATCCATCACAAACAGGATAATCAGCGAAAAGAAGAGTTGGATCGCCCCAGTAATAAAGTTGGGAAATTGCGAAGCAATTAAGTCTTTAATGACTCCCGTATCATTAACCAGCCGCGAACTGCTTTCACCGGCTTTATTTTCGTCAAAATAAGAAATTGGCAATGATAATAAGTGGTTCCATAACTTCTCTCTCAAACTCTTAACCACACTTTCACCGAAGTAGCGTAAAATGTAGCCGCCCAGAGTTCCTAACACCAGTTGAACAACGAAAA
Source organism: Lactobacillus sp. B4005 (assembly GCF_026536045.1). NCBI lineage: Bacteria > Bacillati > Bacillota > Bacilli > Lactobacillales > Lactobacillaceae > Lactobacillus > Lactobacillus sp. B4005. Next base: position 72,463 of record NZ_JAFNOZ010000001.1, on the reverse strand, counting down.
TAACAATAATAATTACCATACTATGATAGTTAAACTTGTCCCATTTACTTGTATCAACTAGATCACGAGTTAATAGTGGTAAAACTAGATTAGCCGCGCTAGTAACTAGACTAAAAGTTAAGCCCATAACAAACAAAGATTTCTTTAAGTCCAATTGATTTAATAAATGAAAGAAATCGCTTAGCTTAATTTGCTTAGTCTTACCTTTACGTGACTTGAACGCCATTAAAATACCGGCTTTCTAAATTTGTCTAAACAAAAAGTTTTTCATTAACTGAAAAACTTTTTTACTTTATTCTAATTATATTTCTTCATCTTCATTATGCCAAAATTTTCGCCAAAAGTCGCGGTCATACTCCCATTTTTTATCAAAATCACAATATTTATGCTTAAAATCTGGTCGTTTGAAATCGCGGCAGTATTCATCATGGTAATGGTTCCGATTATGCATCCGGTGACACATTTGGCGCATTTCTTCTTTAGAAAAGTCGTGGCTTTCAGCATACTTGTGCCATTTTGAGTATGCCTGCATCCGAAAAGCGGGATCAACAAACTTTTGTGCTTCGTGTTTAAAGTCATCATCCCAGCCGTCAGCGATCTTCTCCAAGTAATGACTAAAATTGGTCTGTTCATCTTCACTTAATCCGGCAAAAAAGGCAGTGGTGTCTTGCTTCTTTTTCAGTGCGTCTAGCTTATTAGCCTCTTTTCGACCTTCTTCAGTCAAGTAGACCCGTTTTACTCGTTTATCTTTTTCATCAGTTTCACGTCTAATGATCCCCTTAGCTTCCATCTTTTTTAACAATTCTGCTAGTGAACCAGGCTTTAAGGCTAAAATTTCTGCTAAATAGTTTTGTGTTAGACCATCTTCAAGCTTAATTACCGCCAAAACCCGTTTTTGACCCGAAATCGGCAGTTTATTTTCAAACATGAAATAACGGCTTGCACGCATAATGAAATGTAATTGCTTCATTAAATTATCACTTGTTTGACTCATGATTAAATCTCCTTAATATTTATTTTTTGATTTTAGTTAGGTACCTAATGTTTATACTTAAATTATAGTTTGGTACCTAATCAATTGTCAAACAAAATTGATTAATTTTTATGTTATTAGCGCAGCGTCTCATCAAGTCGCAGCTTTCCGCCACACTTGCCGCAAGCATACCGGCGAACGTTAATCTGGCGCACGCGGTGGTAAGTTTGACCACATCTTTGACAGCGGTAAATGTAGTTAACTCTACGGCTGCGTTTCAACCCGATATCAGGGACATAACGACTGCCGCCCACCTTCGCTAATAATACTTTAAAGTCAGCATCACGGTGCCGATAACCTTTGCTAGCAAGATGCAAATGATAATGCACCAATTCGTGTTTTATGATGCCAATTAAGGCGTCTCGGTACTGCGGTGCTAAAAAATGAGCGTTAATTTCGAGGTGATGATCGGCTAAGTGGTAGCGTCCCCCTGTCGTTGTCATACGGGAATTAATTTTGACATCATGACAAAAAGGCTTACCAAAATACTTCAGCGAAACCTCTTCCACTAGTTTTTGCAGTTCTTCTTGCGTCATTAGCGAAAAATCTTAGCGTAAAGTGCAGCTTCTTTTTGGGTCTTAATGCGCACTTTTAGAGCAGTTACTAATTTGCGTTTTAGTGGTTTAGCGCCTTCCATCCAAGTGCCGGTAAAAACGTGAATGGTTTTTGACTTTGGCGATGGATTGCATAAAATACCGTCGGGATAAACATGAATCCCACTACTTAACACTTGCTCCTTATTATTCGGCTGCGCTTGATACTTGGTTTTTAAAATATCGGAAACTGAGACCGTATTAACTCCCGCCAATTGATCATTATGATCAAATGAAAAGTTGCGGTCATCATAATAGGCCAGCATATCTTTTAGCAGTGGGTGATGCTTCTCGGCACCAAAAACGGCGGTAAACGGGTTAGCCGGATTTTCAAAACCAACAAAGGCACGATTATTAAGAAGGGATTCAAGGTTATCTAACACCAAGACATCCGTATCCAAATAGATTCCGCCCATTTCGTACACAGCTTTGGCACGAATGTAATCCGAAACAAACGCCCATTTTTTAGCCTTATAGGCCTGTTCGACGTACTTATTTTCATGAATATCAAAATTATCTTCGTTCCATTCGATAATCTGGTAGTCCTGCAAGTGCTTTTGCCACGTTTTCATGCACCGCTGAATATTTTTAGGCTTAGGATTACCCCCGACCCAAACATAATGAATAATTTTAGGAATCATTTCTATCCTCGTGTAAAAAATCGTTTTAGTAACATAATAATATCTTGGTTAAAATCAAGTTTCATCAAAAACATTAATCCTACATATAGAAGGAACATGATTATTGACTTTATTACCATATTGAAAAAGGCTGATGAAACTATTGGTGGCAAAATCATCCCCACTGCTAGGACAATAACGGAAATAAGCAGGTACTTGGGAATTTCTTTAAAGGAATACTTAAAGTCATAGCCGTCACGCACAATCCACAAGCGCAAAAGCAAAACAATAAATTCGGTTATTAAGATTGCCACCATCGCCCCGGTTGCACCATAAAGGCGGTCAAGAAAGTAACTCAAGATCACTTCAAGAAAGGCACCAATAATTACTGGTAATGCATAATCACGGTCGCGGTGATTGGCTAAGGCAAATTGGTTGGCAAAAACGCCACCGGTTGGAATCATAACAATTGTTAGTGCAAAAAAGAACATCAGTGGTGTCATTGGAATAAATTTATGACCAAAGAAAAACGGGACAAATTCTTTCGTATTTGCCATGATAATCACGGCAAACATCGTTCCCAGCATCACCGTTGCTTCAAGTGATTTTTTTAAAATAACTCGTTGTTCTTTTTTTCCCTCACCAGCCATTTTGGGCATAATTACAAGTGAAATACTAGTTACAATTCCCAGCACCATGTTCGAAATTCGCTGTGAATTATCGTAATAGGCCACCTGAGTGGAATTTTGAAAAAGCCCTAAAATTGGCTTATCAAGCGAAGTATAGATTTGGGTCGCAATTTGGGGAATAAGCAGTGTGATGATTGCTTTAATTGTTGTTTGGTACTTATAAAAGTGCTTAACTGGTCCACCGACATAGCGGTGAATATCAAACCAAAAAACAAATGAACCCAGCATTGTGGAAACTGACATGATTAACATGTATTTCCATAAATCCCCTGGCTGTTTAACCCATAATAAAATTAGCACAACTGAAACAAGCTTTACTGCCGTATTTTTTAAAACCACCCGGCCAAAGGCTGCCAACCCTTGGAAAAACCAGGAAATATCAACTTGTGCCGAGATTAAGTATGGCACCATCAATAATAGATAATTGCCGTATTTAAGATGACAAAAACTGGTGACAGCAACCACCAAAATAATCGTAACCAGACCAGCTAACGCTTGAAAATACCATAATCCCCAAAAAGCATCCGTTAATTCTTGCTGATTACCGAAAGCACGCGTTTGCGAAATGGTTCTCATCCCAATGTAAGAAACTGACAAAGTACAAAAAATCATCAGGAATTGCACAATATTGTTGACATTACTATAGATACCGTAAGTTTTTGGTCCCAAAATGCGAGACAGATACGGTACCGTAATTAACGGTACCAAAACGAGAAAAATTTGATAAACCGCATTATATAAAATATTTAAAAATGTTTTCTTCACAATTTTTCCTCTAATACTGATTTACCATTAAGGCATAAATCACCGCACACGCTGATTCATGTTGCAATTGATTAGTTAGGTGCAGCCAATATTGCCGTTTCTGTTGTTTTCGGTCAGGTGCACTAAGCCCTGCAAGCAATTCTGCTTGTGTTTTAACGCAAATACCAGGAACTACTTCTTCATAAGGACCAAGCAAAAGCCCCCGTTTTTGCTCATACTGCCTTAGGTAATTAGTTACAAAAATAATTGGCTTGTCTAAAGTTAAATAATCAAAATAAATTGATGAATAGTCAGTAATAAGCATATCGGTATTGCCCAAGAGCTCATATAAATCATAATCATGTGCAAATAAATAGTCATTATTAAGGTAAGCAATATTAGAATAGTGACTGGTCTGCGTTCCTAAAAGCTGCATTTCGTACGGGTGCAGTTTAACAATTAAGTACTGGTGCTTTGCTTTTAAAGCATCATTTAACGATTCAGCATCAAAATCCGGCAAGGCAAAAAAGTTGCCGGCCTTAATCTGGGCCATGATTTGTTCATCTTCCATTTCATAGCGAAATGTCGGCATATAGATCGCAATTTGAGCTTGCTCATCTTGAACCTTAAATAAAGCGGTCAATAGCTGCGCCTTTGACAATGCAGGATGCTTTAATGCGTCCAAGCGCGGGAAGCCCACTTTTTGGTATTTGGTAGTCTCAATGGCGCAGCAAGCACTCATAAGTGTTTCATACAAATCTGAGCTCGAACACACTACATCCGCATTTTTTTGCCAAAGTTTAGCATTGCGCATGTCGGTTTTGCGTTTAGTATTATTAGCCATAATTCCCATTCGCTTAAGTGGAATGCCATGCCAAAATTGAATATTAACCTGCTTAGGGTGAATTTTAAATGGTTGATGCGTGGTTAAAATAAACTTGGCAGCTCCGATTTCGCGCCAAGTCGCTAGCGGCAAGTGTGACGAGGGCCACGGCTCAACTACAGTGATTTCATATTCAGGATGATTTTTCTTCATATATTTAGCAAAAAGATAACCGTTTGATCCCGATCTGCCGGCTCCATTTAAAACTACTATTTTGTTTTCCCTAATTTTCGTAAATCGTGCACTAATTTTCATCAGGCACATGTAAATTCGAAATAACCAATTTTTCATTCTTTAACTTCCCAATTCTTACTTAGTATAAGGGTACAGAAAAAGCTTGAGCAAACTCAAGCTTTTTTACTTTATTTTTTAGTTTTTTAACTATTTACACCGCTTTTGCCAGTAGACAGCGCTTGCGCAATTGCATTCTAAAATTGTTGATAATGGCCAGCTTGCACAGAAATTGGCTTCTTGCTAGACTAAATTTAGTTCATTTATGATTAAAATTGTAGAATACCTGAGGAAAAATAATGGCAAATAAGCAAACTGTTTCTAACAAACTTCTGATCACTTACCTATTTATTTTTTATTTATGGTGGGCGGTAGAAGAAATATGCAACTGGCAATATTCTAGTATCCCGCTTTTGCAAGAATCAATCAGTGCTTTAGTAAAATTGGCCACTTGGAGCATTCCGGCCTATTTCTTAATCAAAAAATATTCTGATCAGCTGGCAATCGGGTATTCCACTATGTTTAAAAATCATTTTCGCTTCTGGCCATACCTTGGATTATTTATCCTTATGCTTATTTACCTGTTTGCTACCGTTTATTTTACTAGTGGAACAATCCGGATAAATCCTAGTTGGCACCCAACAGATTTAATTGGCAGCTTTTTAATTGTTGGCATTACTGAAGAACTAGTTTTTCGTGGCTGGATTTTAAATGCATTATTACCCAAATTTAAAACATGGGTTGCTCTGTTAATCGATAGTATTTTATTTTTGGTTATTCATTTCCCAATCTGGTATCGAACCGGAACTTTTTTAAGCAACTTCGCTTCTGGGGCTGAATTTACGGTAATCATTCTGGGAATTTTGTTTGGTCTACTATTTATCAAAAGCAAAAATATTTTTGTGCCCATTATCTTTCATATGTTCTGGGATTTAATCTTAACCGTTTTCTTGCTTTAATCACTTAATTCCCACTCTTAAAATTAATCACATCAAATCAGTTATGAACCATTAGTTAATAAATTGCTAATGGTTCTTTTTTAGTTGGTTTCGGGTATGCTTTTGCCAAAATTGCTAAGTCATCGGGAGTCAGGTCGATTTCTAATGCCTTTAAATTCGAGAGCAAATGCTTGGAACTGCTGCTTTTTGGAATAGCAAGAACATCAGGTTGTTGCATTACCCAAGCTAGTAGAACTTGAAAAGGAGTAGCACCATGATTTTGAGCAACGGCCATCACAGCCGGATCTTGGGTCATCGTACTTCCCATTTTTGGTCCTCTTCCCAATGGACTATAGGCAATTAAAGGAAGATGATGCTTTCTTTGCCAAGGCAAGAGACTGTATTCAATTCCACGTGTCTCTAGGTTATATAGATCCTCATTGGCAGCCACATTTTTACCACTAGGCAATTGCCATAATTCTTCCATATCAGCGATATCAAAATTGGAAACGCCCCAAGCCCGAAAATAGCCTTTTTCTTGCAAGCTTTGAAGTGTTTCAACCGTTTCTTCAAGTGGAACCATTCCTCGCCAATGATATAAATATAAGTCAAGGTAATCTGTTTGCAGACGCTTTAAACTATTCTCAACACTTTGTTGCATTTTAGCAGCAGAGGCATTTTGAGGTAAAACTTTAGAAATTAAAAATAAATCTGATCTTTGATATGGCTTGATAGCCTGTCCAACTAAACTTTCCGAGCGGCCATTGCCATACATTTCTGCCGTGTCAATCACGCGTAAACCAGCATCAAGACCAGCTTGAATTGCCTTAATCTCTTCTTTTTCTGCCACAGCCGAATTACCCATTTCCCATGTACCAATACCTAAGACCGGCAATTTTTGCTGATTAATCGTCACTGTTTTCATCATTAAGTTCCTTTCTATTAGAATATATTTTCAATATTATCTTGCTAACTTAAGCATACTATATCATTAGCTAAAAGAGCAATTTAGCGCAACAGCAGTTTATAATCTTGTCAATAATATGATAAAAACTGTAATAGCAAAATCATTGCCCCGGTGAGCCCCAAAATTGTTATTTGGTTGGCACCACTCTACAATAAACAATATAGGAGGGCTACTTTAATGGAAGAATCATTTACAAATTCATTTAAATTATCAGGTAAACAATGGTTAATTATTATCTTTTCCAACTTGCTTGCATATTGTTGTTTAATCATGCCCGGGATTCAAATACCAGACTTTTTAGCCTTTGATGAAAACCACCCTAGTATCGTGGCAGCTATTTTCCAACTAATTGTCGTTACTGTTTTTCTTGCTATCCAAATTATTGGTGCTCAAATCGCTACCAACAACAGGTGGCGGCAACTATTTCATTTCCCTCACGCTAAAGAATGGTTATTGATTGCTGCTTTCTTTATTGTTGCTTACGTAACTTCAGTAGTAACGGGAATAATTTCACAGAACATTTTTGGTTCCGTTTCAGGAAACGCTGCTGCCGGATTAACCCTAAAGTCTCCGCATGTTTGGACAATCTTCTTTTACCAGCGCTTTAGCAGTGCTATCCAAATTATGGGCGAAGAATTTTTAGCAATCATGCCCTTGCTAGCTCTTACGCAACTAGCAACTAGTCTGCATTTACCTGCCCCTATCTGGTGGGGTAACATTGGCTCAGCACTTGTATTTGCCCTACTTCATTTGTCTACATACGACTATAATCTGGGCTACGTCATTTTGGGGCTGGCTTTTACCCGCATCGTGTTAAACCTAGCCTTTATCAAAACGCACAATATGTGGGTTAGTTTTCTGGTTCACTTCTTATTCGATACGCTTGCCTTTTTAGTTCTGTTATTAGCAACTAAGTAGGTCATTCTTTTATTATTAAACATTAACGTGCAAAAATGCTTCTCCTGATTGATCAAGAGAAGCATTTATTTTGGCTTAATAAAGCAATCCATAGTATACGACAAGTAGTCAGTAAGGTTTAGTTAGTCATTTCCCTACTTATATTTTATTCAATCTTACTAAATAAAGAACAAAATTAACACTTTTAGTTGACAAGTGAGTAAGTACTCACTACAATACTATCTATAGGTGAGTAAACACTCACTTATTAAAGGAGGAAATTATGGCTTATCTTATTAATTTAACTCATTTACAAAAATCCTATGGTAAGCAAACCGTTTTACATGATATTAACCTCAATGTCATGCCGAAAGAAATCGTTGGTCTAATCGGCCCTTCTGGAGCGGGAAAGTCAACTACGATTAAGACCATGCTTGGGATGGAAAAAGTCGACAGTGGTGAAACGCTTGTGTTAGGTACACAAATGCCTAACCGCCAGATTTTAAGTCAAATTGGTTATATGGCACAGTCTGATGCCCTGTACGAAACTCTAAGCGCGAAAGAAAATCTTCAATTTTTTGGCAAGATGAAAGGCGTGTCGGGGACTGAATTAGAACAAGAAATTGCCTATACAGCAAATGTAGTTGAATTAACCGCCGATTTAAATAAACGAGTAGCCAATTATTCTGGCGGCATGAAGCGGCGGTTATCACTAGCAATCGCCCTTTTAGGCCAACCTGAATTATTAGTGCTTGATGAACCGACTGTCGGAATTGACCCATCGTTGCGCCGCAAAATTTGGCACGAACTTAAGTTAATCCGTGACCAAGGTCGAAGCGTGTTAATTACGACGCATGTTATGGACGAAGCGGAGCTGACCGATCGCGTGGCCCTACTTTTAAATGGTAAAATCATTGCTTTTGCGGAACCAAAGAAATTAGAGGAGCAATACCAGGTTGACTCAATTGAAGACGTCTTTTTAAAGGCAGAAAGTGAGGAAGCAGCAGAATGAGAACTTTAGCAATTACCAAAAAGGTCTTAATAGAATTATTCCGTGACAAAAGATCATTGGCGTTAATGTTTCTTGCACCAATTTTAGTAATGTGGCTGATGAACGTAATGTTTTCAGCTAACTCTAAATCCGAAGCAACAATTGCCACGGTAGATGTTAACCCGTCAATCACACGGAAATTAAGAAAAATTGATGGCATTGATACGGTTAAGTACCAGGATCAAAAAGTTGCTGCTAAAGAACTGAAAAATCATAAAGTTGATGCCGTTATCTACTATCATGACAACAAATATGACGTTACGCATGCAAATACGGATTCTGGTAAAACAGTTCTGACTAAACAGGCACTAAACGCCGCATTGACTAAGGATAGTTTTCAAATTTTGACTTCTAAACTTAAAAAGACTCAAAAAATGCAAGCCAAACTTATTAAAGCTAATCCCTTACTTGCCAAAACACTGCCCCAAGCACCTAAGAACAAAAAGACGGACAAGGTTAAAATCGTCAATCATTACCAATACGGCAATAAGGATACTGGCTTTTTTGCCAAAATGGTCCCAATTTTACTAGGCTTCTTCGTTTTCTTGTTTGTTTTTCTCATTTCAGGAATGGCTTTATTAAAAGAGCGAACCAGTGGCACACTCGATCGCTTGCTAGCAACTCCTGTCAGACGAAGCGAGATCGTTTTTGGTTACATGTTTGGTTACGGCATAATTTCGATAGCTCAAGCTACCGTCATTGTTTTGGCAACCATTTGGCTATTAAAAATCGAGGTCGTCGGTAACATTTTCAATGTTATTTTAGTCAGCTTCCTACTTGCCCTCGTAGCTTTGGCTTTCGGTCTTTTGCTATCTACTTTGGCCGGGTCCGAATTTCAAATGATGCAGCTGATTCCAATTGTTATCGTCCCCCAAGTATTCTTTTCTGGAATAATTCCACTAGATACAATGGCCAATTGGGTTCAATATATCGGTAAAGTGCTACCATTAACCTACACGGGCGATGCCCTAACCAAAATCATGCTCTATGGTAAAGGGTTAAGCAGCATAACTGGTGATATTTTAGCTTTGCTCATTTTTCTGGTAATATTGATATACCTGAATGTAGTAGGTTTAAAGAGATATCGTAAAGTATAAAAACCACTTGGGAGATAAGATATGGTTAAAGTTTTGGCAAGTTATCAAGAAGAAATTGCAAACCAAGAGATTCCTTCTGGTAAAAAGAAAGTATTATTAGCGGGGCTGAAATTATTTTCAAAAAAAGGCTTCCATGCGACTACAACGGCAGAAATAGCTCACGAAGCTGGCGTCAGCGAAGGAACAATTTACAAATACTTTAAATCTAAGGATGATTTACTGGCCAAGTTATTAAGCCCGATGTTAACTGAAATTAAAGATAATTTCTTTGTGCAGCTGGATGATTATCATGATTTAACAAAGTTAATTTCATTTTTAGTTGAGGATCGGATTCAATTTTTACTAATTAATTTTGATTTTCTAAAATTATTTATCCAGGAATTATTAACGGACAATAAGATTATTGATCTGATTAAAACTGAGATCGCAGGTAAAAATGGTGTTTTCGCCTATTTTGACGATTTAAAAAAGCGTTTTGGTGAAATCAATTCTGACCTAACTTCAATTCAACTCTTACGAATTTTTATTAGTCCCATTTTTACGTATGTCGTTCAAGTCAAGGTATTTGGCATTAACTCTCAAGATAAAAATGCTGATTTAGCTTTAATCAAAAAACAAATTTACCTCGGATTAACTGCGTAACTTAAAAACCGCTGGCAAGATTGCCAACGGTTTTTATTATTGTTTTAAAGACCTTTTGTACTTACGTAACTTCTTTAATGCCCATTCATAATGGCTAGAGGTATTCGAAATAAAATAGGTTCCTAAAGTATTATTCCCGGTCCAAGAAAAAACATTCTTGGTAAATAGTTGATCATTAGAAAAAGTCGCAAGTAATTTCATTACCTGCTGATGACTTTTAGCCAGTAATTCTTCAGCTTCTTTTAAACTGGTTTTCTGGTGTTTCTGCCATATTTGTTGATTCATTTCACCATAATTACGCCAGTTATAGCCATCTGGTAAAAAGTCCTGTGCTTTTCCTGCCTGATTATTTTCAATCCATTCCAATAGCAGTTTTTGCCACTCGTATAAGTGAATCAGCACATCGCGGATATTGCGATCCCGCTTCCAATGTTCACCCTTTAATTTATCAGTTTCAAAAGCAAAGTTGCCAGTCTGCGCCTTCTCGGGTAAAGAATCAATGAGGTCAACTATTTTCTCGTAAGCAGTATTGCTTGCCTCAATCAAATCAGCTTTACTAGTTGGTCTAGCCATTATTTTTCTCCTATTAAGACAATGCGCTACGTACCTCGAAAGTTGTCTAACTTTCGGGACTTATTACATATAATGAAATCTTTTTAAATTGATTAATTTTATCTTCAACTTAAGTCAAATGTTTCCCAATTACGTTACCAATAATTGACAGAGTAAAGCAAACAATAAAATAAAGTACTGCTAAAGCCGCAAACATCGGTAGAATATAATTGGCATTTTGACCATAAATAACTTGTGCGTGTTGCATCATTTCCGGCACCACAATGATTGTAGCCAATGATGTGTCTTTAATTAGTGAAACAAACTGACTAATAATAGTTGGTACCATGTTTTTATAAGCCTGTGGTAAAACAACATGCCAGAGAGCTTGAACAAAGGACATTCCAGTCGATCTAGCACCTTCCATTTGACCACTTGAGACTGATTGAATCCCTGACCTAACAATTTCTGCTAGCATACTCGATTCAAAAACTGTCATCGCAATAATGGCAGCAGGAATTGTTTCCGGTCTGAGACCAAAATTGGGCAACCCAAAGTAGGTAAAGAAGATGATTAAAAGCAAGGGTACATTGCGGATAATATCGATAATGAAACCAACAATCTTTGAAACATACTTGATTTTTGAATATCTAATAATGCCCAGAATTGAACCGAAGATGAAACTCAAAATAACCGAAATTACAGAAATATAAATCGTTACCCAGAGGCCCATCAATAAAAAGCGTACGTTTAGCCACGAAAAGGCGTTAATCCAATTTTGCATTTCACTGTCCCTCCCCTTAGGCTAATTTCTTCTCTAAATGCTGCATGTAGTAACTAAGCGGCAACGTGATAATTAAATATAAAACACCAACTACTAGATAGCTGTTGATAGTATCAAAAGTTGTTGAAGCAATCGAGTTTGCCTGATACATTAAATCAAATCCAGCCACAAATGCCAGAACCGATGAATTTTTAACCAAGTTAACAAACTGATTTCCTAATGGTGGAATTACAATTTTAAATGCTTGCGGCAAAATAATATAACGCATTGCCTGCCAGTAAGTCATACCGGTAGAACGTGCCCCCTCCATCTGTCCGCCAGAGACAGATTGAATTCCTGAGCGAATGGTTTCAGCGATAAATGCGGAAGTATAAAGCGTTAGGCCAATTGTTCCCGCTGTAAAACCGTTAATTTTAACCACATACATTGGAATAACCAAATAAAAGAACATGGTAATAACTAGTAGTGGAATATTACGTAAAATTTCAACATATGCACGCCCAATAACGCGTGCCACTTTACTCGGAACTACTTCCATAATTGCGAAAATTGTTCCGATTATTAAACTAAAAAATAATGCAATCACACTGGAAAATACGGTCCAGCCTAATCCAACGAGCAGTTGGCCACTAAATTTTGTAAAAATGTTAATCATCGGCGATACAGCTCCTTATAATTAAATCCTGGAACGTCGCCGAACCACTTTTTAATCAAGCGATTGTATTCACCACTATGCTGCATTTCAAGAACTGCCTTATCAACAGCCTTAGTGAATCCGGTTTGTCCCTTATCAACTGCAACACCATAAGGTTCAACAGTAAAAGTACCACCTCGAACTTCATATCCTGGGTTTTGAACTGCCAACCCAAACAAAATACCATTATCAGTTGTCAAAGCGTCGCCTTGACCTGATTTCAATGCGTTCATTGCCTGAGCATAATCTTGCAGTTCGATTACTTTCGCTTTCGGCGCAGCCTTTTTAATGTTATCAACTGAATTAGAACCGACTACCCCGATAACGGTCTTACCATTTAAATCCTTAGTGCTTCTTATTTTTGAACTCTTGGGAACAAGTAGTGATTGCCCGGCATCAAAGTAAGACTTCGAAAATGAAATTACTTTTTTCCGCTCAGGCGTAATCGACATCGTCGCAATCACTGCATCAACATTGCCATTTTTCAACAGCGGAATTCTCGATTGCGAAGTGGTAGTAACAAACTCAGCACGCCCTTTAGGCCCGAGAATATGCTTAGTGATAGCCTTTGCCATATCAACGTCAAAGCCCTTTTGCTGGCCATCACGGACATCAATCAAACCAAATAATCTAACATCACCTTTTACACCCCAGGTGATTGTATTTGACTGCTTGACATTATTTAAAACAGATTGATCGCTCAAGCTTTTGCCACATCCGGTCAACATCAAGATACACGCTAATAAAGGAAACAGCCAAAATTTTTTCTTCATAATTGGCCTCCTTAGTGAGAGATAATTTTACTCAAAAATTGTTGTGCCCGAACCGTCTTAGGTTGTTTGAAAAAGCTTGTAGTATCATCGTCTTCAACAATTTGACCTTTATCCATAAAGATAACCCGGTTAGCAACTTCTTTAGCAAAACCCATCTCATGAGTAACAATCAGGGAAGTCATTCCGCTCTCATTAGTTACTTTTTTAATAACTTGTAGAACATCATCGATCATTTCAGGATCAAGTGCACTTGTTGGTTCATCATATAAAATAAGTTTAGGCTTCATTGCAAGTGTTCGCGCAATTGCAACACGTTGCTTTTGTCCACCAGAAATTTGTGATGGCATATTGTGTGCCCACTTTTCCAGACCGACCATTTCAAGCAATTCCATTGCTTGTTTTTTGTTCTCTTCTTCTGGAATGTGACTGACAATCCGTGGAGCTAACATAATATTTTCAAGAACATCTTTATTTTTGTATAAGTTAAAATGCTGGAAAACCATGCCAACATCTCTACGTAAAATATTTAAGTTAGTCTTGGGATCAGATAAATCGTGTCCGTTTACGATCAATTTACCTTCTTGAATTGATTCTAGGCCGTTTACGGTTCGAACTAAAGTACTCTTACCTGAGCCAGAAGGCCCAATTAGAACCACCGTTTCCCCTTCATCAATCTCTAAATTAATGTCGTGCAGTGCATGAAAATGGCCATAATATTTTTGCACGTCATGGAACTCTATCATCGACATTGTCATCGCCCCTTTCATAGTCATTGCAATAAAAATATATAAGTCATTGATTCTATTTTACTATAGCCGTTAAGATTTTTAAAAGTTAAGCACTATTTTTAATGAAAATTTATACAAAATTGTAATATAAATCTTACTAAACTTAAAGAGAAGATAAAGTTTATATCGACAATAATTGCTTGCTTTTATGCTTAATTCTTTTTGCCAATCAAATACGACTTGCTCAATATTATACACTTCCGGTAAAAATGTAAAAACTCTGTTAGCACTTTCAAAACTAAAAGCGTTAGTTTAAACTATCATGAAAGGAGAAAAAAGATGGATAAAGCAAATAATTATCAGATGCTACTTAAGCAGGCTCAGAGTCTGCTTAAAGACGAACACGACGTAATTGCCAATATGAGTAATCTTAGTGCCCTGCTCTACAATAATTTACCTGATGTCAGTTATGCCGGTTTTTACCGTTACCAAAACGACGAATTGTTGTTAGGACCATTTCAGGGGCCAATTGCCTGTATGCATATTGCGCTGGGTAAAGGCGTTTGCGGAACAGCGGCTGCTAGCCATAAAATTCAAATAGTTCCTGATGTGCATCAATTTTCAGGACATATTGCCTGTGATTCAGCCACCAATTCAGAAATTGTATTGCCGATTATGCAGGACCAGAAGCTAATTGCGGTTTTAGACCTTGATAGTAAAAAGTTCAATCGTTTCGACCAAACCGATGCCACTTATTTAGCCCAAATTGGCGCTTGTATCATCAATTAATAACTATTAAAAGCAATAAAAAAGCTGATCATCTACTAGAAGTGACCGCCATTTTTTCAATAAAATTGCGGAAACACAAATCAAAACAGATTGATCAGCTTTTTTATTTTAAACGTTGAAAATTACTTTTGCCCTGCTTGGCGCTGGCAGAATTTAACAATTTCAACAATGATAATCATGCAAATACCAGCTGCAAGAACAATGAGCCATTGTAAACCATTTAATTCCGTAACATCAAAGAATTTCGTCATAAATGGCAATTCAACAGCAGCCATTACCACCGCCGAAATAACGATTGCCCAGTTAAACCACTTATTACTAAAAGTATGTCTAGAAAAGATTGACTGGTGAATATATTTCGAATTAAAGGCATGGAACAGTTGAATTAATCCCAGGGTCAAAAACGCCATTGTTAGCGCATCTGCATGCTGCAAATTGGCATTATCCAAATGCGGACCAAAGTTTAACCCTAACTGGTAAGTTGTCAAAACTAGCAGTCCTTCCAGAATTCCCTGGTAAACAATCGAACTAGAAACGCCGCCACTAAAGAAGTTGGACTTTCGTCCACGCGGTGCCCGTTTCATTATGCCTTGTTCGACTGGCTCAAGGCCAAGAGCAATCGCTGGTAATGTATCGGTAACTAAGTTAATCCAAAGTAGCTGTACCGGTGCCAGAATATCCCAACCAAGCATTGTCATCATGAAGACGGTCAAGACCTCACCAACATTACAGCTCATTAGATATAGAATTGCTTTTTGAATATTGCTGAAAACTTTACGACCTTGCTTAACGGCTTCGACGATTGTGGCAAAATTATCGTCAGCCAAAATCATGTCACTAGCACCTTTTGAAACTTCAGTTCCAGTGATTCCCATGCCAATACCAATATCAGCCTGTTTTAAACTCGGCGCATCATTAACACCATCGCCAGTCATAGCTACGATTTTGCCACGAGCTTGCCAAGCTTTAACAATGCGAACCTTATGCTCAGGTGATACACGGGCATAAACACTGTAGTCTGGAACATGTTCTTGCAAGTAGTCATCACTGATTTCATCAAGTTGTGCACCTGTTACAACTCGTTCATCTTGGCCTGGCTTCAAGATTCCTAAACGCTCAGCAATTGCTTGCGCAGTAACTTGGAAGTCACCGGTAATCATTACCGTTCTGATTCCAGCTTCGTGAGCTTCAACGATTGCCTTCTTTGCTTCCGGACGTTCAGGGTCAATCATTCCAACTAAGCCAGCAAAAACTAGATCCTGTTCAACATTATCCGTTGTTGGCTTATCATATAACTGGTCAATATTTTTATAGGCTAATCCTAAGACACGCAAAGCATTTTTGGCCATTTTCTGGTTAGCTTCTAAAATTGCTTCTTTCTGCTGCGCTGAAATTGCAGTGATCTGACCGTTCCGCTCAATTTTGGTTACCCGTTTGAGCAATTGATCAGGAGCACCCTTTACAGCAACAAAGTATCGCGCACCGTCTCGATTAACCGTACTCATTAATTTCCGCTCTGAATCAAACGGAACTTCCTGCAGTCGTTGATAATCGGTTAACATTTGGTGAACCGGAATCTTTTGATCTAGCGCATATTGAATAAGAGCTGTTTCAGTTGGATCGCCGAGCAAACGATCATTATCATCTAATTTGGAATCATTTGCTAAGACCATTGCCATCAATGCTGGAGTATTAGCAGCAATTGGCTGGGCAGCTTTATGATCCTGATTATCATAGTAAACTTGTTCAACTGTCATTTTATTTTGAGTTAAAGTTCCCGTTTTATCAGAACAAATAATATCAGTAGCGCCCAGTGTTTCAACTGCTGGCAATTTACGCACAATTGAATTGTGTTTAGCCATTACTTGAGTTCCTAGAGCCAAAATAATGGTTACAATTGCGGGCAAGCCTTCAGGAATGGCCGCAACCGCAAGTGAAACAGCAACTAAGAACATATCGATTGCTAATTTTTGTGTTGGTTCGGTTCCTTGCTTGGTGAAAAAGCCGACTACAAAGACAACTGCGCAAATGATTAAAATCATGATTGTCAGTGTCTTACCCAATTGATTAAGGTTACGCTTCAATGGCGTATCTGTTTCATCGGTATTGTTAAGCATTGTGGCAATCTTACCGACTTCGGTGTTCATCCCAATTTGGGTGACAATTCCTTCTCCACGACCATAAGTAACATTGGTGTTGGCAAAAGCCATGTTGTCTTGATCAGCAAGAGCCACCTTATCTTCAGCAATTAGCCCATTTTCTTTATCAACTGGAACAGATTCACCGGTTAAAGCCGACTCTTCAATCTTTAAGCTTTTAGTGACCGTTAAGCGTAAATCTGCTGGAACAACATCACCAGCTTCAAGCAAGACAATATCACCTTGCACTAGCTGTGTACTTGGAATTTCAACTACTTGCCCATTACGCCGCACATGCGCATTAGGTGTAGCCATTTTCTTTAAGGCATTAATGGCCTCTTCCGAACGAGCTTCTTGGAACACGCCCAAGACTGCATTCAAAATCACAACAATCATAATAATTGCTGCGTCTGTCCATTCTTGTGCAACAAAACCAGATAGTAATGCTGCTACAATCAAAACGATAATCATAAAGTCCTTAAACTGGGCGATGAATCGTTGAAACAGGCTCGTTTTCTTCTTACTTGCCAAACTATTTGGACCGTCTTTTTCTTGCAATTGCTTTACTTGTTCTGGGCTCAAACCCAGTTTGCAAGTTGTTGACAGTTCTTTTTCAACACTTTCTACTGACTGATTATAAAAACTCTGGGGCATTTTGACCTCCTAAATAATAAAAAAGAGACTTATATGCTTCTCCACACACAAGTCTCACTAATTAAGATAAGTCCAGAAGTATCTCTTCGGTTGTTGGGCTTATCGCAGGTATTGCTGTTACTCCCTTATGATGATTTTATTATAAATAAAATTGGCATTTTTAACAAGGTCAATGCAATTTAAAATGAATAAAACAGTCCGGCTAGCGCACCATTAATGATGCTGACCGCTGTTGCAACGAGGAATAAGCGCAATGCATGGCTAGCAATTGCTTCACCGTGTTCTTCATCAACCATCGTATGCATAATTCCCAAAGTTGTTCCCAAGTTAGGTAAATTGGCAAAGGAAATTAAAAAGACACTCACAATTGCCAATTTAAGACCCAGATTCATACTGCCAATCAAACGGTTAATTCATGTTTCGTCATAAATACTTTTTGATTCTTATCTCATAATTATCGCAATTACAGCTAATATTAATGCTTCATTGCATGTGATGGTTAAGTCCTTCCTTATTGATAATATCTTTTCCATTATTATGATGATGTATAAACCAATTGGCTTTATGATTCTGGGTTCAGGAATTGCTTTAATTACTGCGGCAGTCCTAACTTATTTCTGGGGATTCGAATCACAAAAACAAAAATAAAAATCAATTTACCAAAAAAAGACTAACGCGATGTTAGTCTTTTTTAACGATTTATTTTAGTTAATTTAACAATTTACTTTAACCCAGTCCATTGCCATTCAGTAACTTCTGGCATATCTTTACCATTATCACGAATGTATTGGTGATGCTTATTAAGCAAGCGATCCATCTCATCAACAAAAGCTGAACTCTTTTCAGCATACTGAGGAATGCTCAAAATGGCATCTTTTGCTAGGTGGAAACGATCAAGCTCGTTAACAACACGCATGTCAAATGGTGTAGTAATATCACCATTTTCTTCATAGCAGTGAATATGAACATTATTACGTCCACGACCAAACCAAATTGATTGCATCATTGCTTTGTAACCGTGCCATGCAAAGATTACTGGCACATCACTTGGGAATAATTGATCGAATTTTTCAGTTGAAATTGCATTTGGATTGTCTGCTGGATTCATCAACTTCATCACATCAACTACATTAATGTAGCGAATCTTCAAATCTGGGAAATTCTTATGCAATAAATCAATTGCGGCCAAGGATTCAATTGTTGGTTCAGTTTCAGTTGAAGCAAAAACAACATCAGGTTTGTCGTGACCATCTGTTGATGCCCAATCAATATATGATAAGCCATGATCAGCTAACCGCGCTGCCTCTTCTACTGAGAACCATTGTGGCCGAACTTGTTTAGAAGTTACCAGAATATTGATACATTCACGGTCACTAAATGCTTTGGCAGAAACGGCTAATAATGAGTTAGTATCTGCTGGCAGATATTCGTGAACTAAATCTGGCCGATTCTTTTCATACATATGAGTCAAAATACCTGGATCTTGGTGGGTGTAACCATTGTGATCTTGTTGGAATACAGTTGATGTAGCAACAAAGTTAAGTGAAGGGTAATCCTTACGCCAATATTGTTCCTTTGCCTTTCTCAACCACTTCATGTGTTGCGTTAGCATTGAGTCAACGACACGACCAAATGATTCGTAAGTAGCGAAGAACCCATGACGTCCAGATAAAACATAGCCTTCAAGCCAACCTTCATCTTGGTGCTCAGACAACTGAGAATCAATTAACCGACCACTTGGAGCCAAGTTTTCATCATTTGGTGTATGAACAGAACTTTCCCATTGCCGCTTTTGTTCATCAATAAACTTAAATAGCCGGTTAGACTTAGTTTCATCAGGACCAAAGCCGCGGAAGTTGTCTGGATTAAGTTCTGCAATTGCATTTAAGTATTTAGCCCATTCCGTCATATCTTCTGCTTCAACTGAACCAGGTTGGTCAAACTTAAGGGCAAACTTCCGGTAGTCAGGAAGACTTAAGCGCTTGGCATCCTTACCACCATTAGTAATCGGATTCATTGCCATTCGACTGTCGCCGTCAACATTGTCAGCCAAGACTAAATCAGTAGGTGCACCATTTTCATCAAATAAGTCTTCAGGATGATAGCTCTTCAGCCAATCAATTAACATATCCTTGTGTTCCATTGAGTCTTGAGCTACGGGAATTGGAATCTGGTGTGCTCTGAATGAGTTTTCAACCGGATTGCCATCAACATCAAATTTAGGACCAGTCCAACCCTTAGGTACTCGGAAAATAATCATTGGCCAATGAGGCAAAGTAGTATCATTATTTTCACGTGCATTCTTTTGAATAGCCTTGATTTCCTCAATAACTGTGTCCATCAATTTGGCCATTTCTTCGTGAACTTGCATATGATCTTTGTAACCATCAAATTCGCCACCATTATAGGCGGAAATAATATACGGGTGCCAGCCCATACCTTCGAAATACTTGGTTAACTCTTCATCGCTCATTCGTGAAACAATTGTTGGATTAGAAATCTTGAAACCATTAATTTGCAAAATAGGTAGAACAGCACCATCTTTAATTGGATTAATGAACTTGTCACTAAACCAACTAGCTGCAAGTGGGCCAGTTTCGGCTTCACCATCACCAACTTCAACTGCCGCAATGACATCAGGATTATCTAAAATTGCACCAGTACCGTGAGAAATCGAATAGCCTAATTCTCCACCTTCATGCATTGATCCTGGCGTTTCAGGAGCAGCGTGAGAAGCAGAACCACCAGGAAAACTAAACCGTTTAAATAGCTTAGTCATTCCTTCTTCATTTTGCTGAATCTCCGGGTAAAGTTCACTATATGAACCATCAAGATATGAGTTTGAAACCATAACTTGACCACCATGACCTGAACCTTCAATGTAAAACATATCCAAGTTATACTTTTTAATTACCCGGTTTAAGTGCGCATAAATAAAGTTTTGCGGTGAAATAGTACCCCAGTGACCGATTGGTTTAGGTTTTACTTCTTTTGCCTCTAAGTCATGCTTTAATAATGGATTGCTCATTAAGAAAAGTTGACCTACTGATAAATAATTGGCTGCACGCCAGTGTGCATCAACACTCTTTAAAAATTCTTTTGAATCGTAATCTACTGCCATATTGTGTCTCCTATAGCTGTTATTAACTTCAATTAACTTTATACGAATATTATACCAATTTTTTCAAAAAGTTCAACCATTCTAAAAATTGGTTCGTCCCAATTATAAAATTTGCATTTACTTAATTCCTAAATTACCAAAAGGTAATTTTAATCGGCTTTATAATAAGCAGCTTTTAAGTATTTAGTTGCTCAAATACTGATAAATACTTAGAATAAGAACTATATACTGAATATTTCATTAATTACCATTTAAAAGAATGCTAGATTATTTTTAGGAGAAATGGCAATGACACAAGAAGAACGAATTCATGAAATTAGGCAGTTATTGAATCAGAAACACCATTTAGTTACTAGAGATTTAGCTAATTATTTTAATGTTTCATTTGATACCGCTCGTCGTGATGTGTTGCGCTTAACCTCAACAGGACAAGCTATCCGTGTTCATGGTGGTCTGCTGGCAAATAATCAGGATGACGTGCCCAGCTTTTTAACAAGAAACCAAATTGATTCACCCATTAAAACTAAAATGGCTCAGATGGCCCACCGTTTTGTTCACCCTAACCAATGCGACTTTATTGGTCCTTCCACTACCCTAAAAAAACTATGCGAACTCATTAATGGTATCGATATCCAGATTGTCACCAATTCAATTGATAACTCCCTAGAATTGATGCAATCAAGAATGCCTGCTGTACGGTTATTAGGTGGAAAAATTGATAAAGAACATCGCTTTAGTTATTCTGTGACTTCATTAAAAACGCTGGAACGAATGAGTTTTAACACCGCTTTTATTGGAACTTCAAATGTTAAAAAAGATGGCATATATTCGAATAGAATGAGTGATTCTGAGTTGACCAGACTCGCCGCCTCTAGAGCAAAGCAAGTCGTTGTGGTTGCAGAGCAATACAAGTTTAACAGTCAAAACACTTCTCCTTTTATGTCTATTCCCCTTGAACAAATTGACGTGTTGATCACAGACACACCTTTGTCACAAGAAATGCAAAGTTGTTTTTCACCGAGTACGCAAATTATTCCGGTGCTAAGGAAGTGAGGTCATGCAAATCTTTTTTACTAACCATTCTGCTATTCAGAATAAACAGTTAGATAAAGAGCTTTATCAAGAATTAGAACAGTTTTATAATAGTTTTTTCAACAATATCTATAATGAGCTAAATATTGCTAAATACCGCAAAATACGTGATGCAATTGGCCTGGTAATGCGCAAATTCGACTGTCATGACCACCCGCTGGCATATACAGGAAAATTAGTGATGTACATTCAAGCAACGATTGCTTTAGAGCATTTGCATTTAACTTGTGAGCAACAAAATTTATTGCAGCTTTTGGGTACAAATACAAAGAAAATCAATTTGAACTTTGTCTATTCTGGGCCCATTACGGATTTACGCCAATTTAAAAATAGTTAGTTTCTTTTTTAGATAAAATGTATCCAAAATTTTTGAAAAATTATTTTTAAACTAAAAAAGGACGCTGAACAAATAATTCAGCGTCCTTTTTCTAGTATCTTTTCAAAACCTAGATATTATTTCACTCTTTATTCAAAAACAAACAATTATTACCAACTAATCGACTTGTTTCATGTTATTTTGATACTCGTTTTTTATTTATTCAAATTTACAAATGTATTGAATCTCATGTATTGATAATGAATTCGCATTGTTGAAACTTCAAATGGCGTGCCGTCATCAAGAAAGAAAATACCTTCTATAACACCCACCGGCTCGGTTGTCTTTAATGTCATTCGTTCCTGGTCTTCCTTACTCGAAGGTTCAACCGTAATATTGAGAAATGCTTTGGTTACCACCTTATTTTGAGTATCTTCCAAATAGTTAAACAATGATTTCTGTAAATTTTCCGGCTTTAATTCCGGCACAATTTTGATAGGAACATAGCCCGTTTCAATTAAAAACGGCTGCGCATCAAGGTAGCGGAGGCGCCGAAATTCATAAACAAAATCATCTTCATTTAAAAATAAATCCTGCCTAATCGATTCCGATGCTTTAACTACATTGAAGTCTAACAATTTAATTCCTTGTTTTTTACCTGGAACTTTTAAGCTATCTGTTAAACCTAAATTTGACCCTTCATAGCGAAATAGTGACTGGTTTTTCAGATAAAGAGGGTTAATAAATGTCCCGCTACCACGCTTTTTAAAAACTATCCCTTGCTGAGATAAAAGTTCCATTGCCCGCTTCATTGAAGAGCGGCTCACTTGGTAGTGTTCTGCAAGACTTCGCTCATCAGGAAGGCGCATCCCATCATACTTATTATCTAAAATATTCTGTTTTATATCGTGCATCACAGTCCGATAAACGAAATCTGCCATTTTTCTCCTCAATTATTCTGCTTTTTTGATTGCTTCAATAAACCAATGGGCAAATGTAGCCTGATTTATCTCTACCCCTACCTCTGCATTAACTGGCTTGTCAAAGAAATTATCAAAATCGATCAGCGAAGCGCCATAGGCATATGGGCTCTTGGTGTCAACAACAACCTGGGCCGGCTTGAAGGTATACATATCCGGGTTAATTAACATTCCCACAGCTAAAGCATCGTAAATTTCACGACCATCATTTGCGGTCTTATCATGTAAATTAGTTAGAATATGATAAAGCATATCACCAGTTTTGCCCAATTTTTTGACTTCTTGAAGGGTATTTTGGGTCACATAAGCTTCATGCCCCAATTCAAGTGGAGCAAGTAAGATCTTAATACCGCTAGAAAAAACAATCTGGGCTGCTTCGGGATCACCAGCTACGTTGTATTCACTGTATGGGCCCCAATTACCGCGACCAATCGCACCGCCCATAATTACTAACTGCTCAATCTTAGCCATATCTTCCGGGTACTGTCTAAAATAAAGAGCAAAATCAGTCGCTGGACCAATTTGCATTAAAGTTACTTTTTCTGGGCTGTTAGTTACAACTTCATGGATTGCATCTGCAGCAATTCCTGGTTTAAGTAATGACTTATCTGGCTCCGGAAAGTCATAGCCAGCCAAACCACTTTTACCGTGGACATCAGAAGCATCAATTGCTTCACGCAATAACGGACGACTAGCTCCAGAAACAACTGGCACTTTTGTTCCCAAGAAAGTTTCCAATTTTAAAGCATTGAGTAATGTTTTAGCCAAAGGAACATTGCCCCAAGTTGCAGCAATCAATTTAACATCAAGATCGTTTGCAAATAATGAAATAGTAATTGCTACTACGTCATCAATGCCGGGGTCAGTACTGATAATCAAAGGTTTTTTAGTCATCGAAATTCCTCTTCCTTGAAAGATATAAGACCATCATACCAAATCTATTTAACGATTGTCTTTTTACCTTGAAAAAATAATATGAATCAGTCAAAACAGATTACGTTTGACGGATTCATACTAATCAATTTACCATGTTACTCTTTTATTTTTCGCGATCTTCGATTTCGCCATCTGAACGAGCAATAATTACTTCATCGCACATATCAAGGAATAGGCCAGTTTCAACAACACCAACCACTTTGTCTAGGTAATCATCTAATCCACGCGGAATCGGAATTGGATCAACGTTTAAATCAACAATATAATTGCCATAATGCGTGACAAACCGTTTATTGCCATCCATTCGCCAAGACGGGTTCAAGCCATCATTTCTAAAACGCCGAAAATTTTGTTCACAGGAAATCGGTAAAATTTCTACCGGTAACGGAAAGCCGCTTAAACGATCAACTAACTTCGACTCATCAACAATCCACAGCACTTTTTCCGAATTTGCGGCGACATTTTTTTCCATTGTTAAGGCGCCACCGCCACCTTTAATACCGTCAAAATTAACGTCAACTCGATCAGCCCCATCAATTGTCAAGTCTAACTGATCCACTTCTGCTAATTCATTAACCGTGAAGCCCCACTTTTCAAGCTGTTTTTTACTTCTGCTTGAAGTAGTAACAATAGCTTCTAAGTCAAGTCCCTCTTCTTTTTTCCGTTTTCCTAATGCATCAATAAAAAAGGCAATTGTTGAGCCAGTGCCAACACCTAATTTCATCCCTGGCTCTACTAACTCTGCTGCCTTAATTGCTGCTTTATTTTTTAGTTCATCCTGCTTTTTCTTATCCATTGCTCTTGCTTTCTTCACAACCGTTACTAACACTACAACTTAATTTCATTATAGCAAAGATCAACCTAAAAGAAGACACAAAAAAAGGCAATTTAATTAAACTGCCTTTTTTAGTATTTTCATAGCTTATTCAGGATCGATTTCTGGTGCTTTATTAATTTCACCAGACATCATCCAAATCCGTTTCTCTACTTCAGCTAAAAAGCCGGTAAGCAAATCATTAGTGGCATAATCGCCCTCTTCATCGCTGGCCTTAATGCCTTCGCGATATAAGTCATCAAGATAGTGGTAACCTGCAATAATCTTGGCATAGCGCTCATCAATTGTCTCGTCCCAATTACCTTTTTCATCTTTAATATTGGTCTTCTCGGCAATTTCACTCAGAGTAGAAACTGGTGAGCCATCCAGTGTAATCAGCCGCTCTGAAACTTCATCTAGCTGATTAGCTAATTCATCCATTACTTTATCTAAATATGGGTGCAGCTTTATAAACCGATTGCCCCGCATATACCAGTGGTGTTGGTGAACTACCATATGTAATTGCGTTAAGTCAGCAACAAGTTGGTTTAATATTTCTTTTGTCTCAGGATATTTCATCTAAAAATGCCTCCCAAATATATAATATTGTTACACTTTTATTATATCCAGTAAGCGCATTAATTACTAAAATATTGATTAGCAAATTAAAAACAAGCAGTTTTATGATTTGCTCAAAGTATAACCTTGATTAATTAACTCAAGAGCCTTTTCTGACTGGTTAATGGTTTTCTCTGGTTCATAAATCTTATCACGTGATAGTGACAAGGTGATTTCTTGCCCGTCTGCAAGTTTCAATTGAAAACCACATAAGTTATTTACACTTGAAACAATTCCAACAAAATAAATCAAAATCATTGGATAAAAGATTGTTGGTGCCATCTTAACCAAACTTTTTTTACCTAAAAATTTCGCATCAGCAACTTCACTAGTCGCAATCTCTTTCAGTGGACTTGCCTTGCCAAGAAAGATCATCTTAATGCGATTCCAGTAACTGCCATGATCATAATAGCGAATTTTTTTAGCTGAAATCTCGCAATAATTAAACTCAATAGGTAAAACATTTGGATAGTAACCAAAGGCTACCAAAGCGAAGAAAATAAGGCCAATTACCCAAGCCCAATTTTTATTTTGAGAATTAACTATTGCTAAAACATCCCAAGCAATCAAACTAGCCAATAAAAAATAAGCTAACGATATCACTAAAGGGCGAAAATTCATTTTCTTGCCAAAAGTAATCATTTCATTCACACTTTCTTGCTAAAATTAAAGTTATTTTAGCACCTTTCAGCTAATAGTAAAGCGCTACCAAAAGCAAAATAAAAAACTGCCTGAGAGTTTAGGCTAAACCATCATTTGCTAGTTTAACTTCTCTTCAGACAGAATTTTTATCTATGTTAAAGTTTATTCAGCAGCTGCTGTTTCTTGTTCTTGTTTTAATAAAGTGTTGTCATAGTGTTTGATAAATGGGTACCAAACAAGAAAAGCAACAATTGCACAGACGATTGAAAGAACGCCGCCTTGCCAACTGGTCGTGGCAATGAAGCCACTCAAGCCAACTGGTGTCGGCCAAGGTTGTTGAAATCTGATTACTGGCACCAATTTTGAAACAATGCCTAAATATGCAACAATCCCCGAAGCAAGCGGTGCACAAACAAACGGAATAAACAAATCTACGTTGTAAACAATTGGTAAGCCAAAAATTAACGGTTCGTTAATATTAAAGATTGCCGGAATAATTTCCACTTTCCCCAATTCTTTTAATTGTGCCGAGCGAGCCCGAAAGGCTAACCAAATGGCCACACCAAGCATCGCGCCTGAACCACCGACCGTAATAAATGCATTAGTCGGATCGCCGGCAAAAAAGTGATGGCCTCCTCTTTGAGCATTATCTGCCATATTGGCAAGAATAATTGGCATATAGAAAGAACTGATAATCGTTGCTCCATGAATCCCAAACCACCATAAAAAGTGAATCAGGAAGATAATAATCAAGAAGCCCCACCAGGTGTCAGCAATATCACTGATAAACGAGAACGGAATGAACAGTAAGTTGAACATATCCGTGCCTGCAATAACTAATGCCCCGTTTAAAGCAGAAACCACGACTGCAACACAAAAAGCTGGAATCAAGGCACTAAAGGAATTAGATACACCAGATGGCACTGAAGCCGGCATCTTTATTTGCCAGTTATGCTTAATGGTGTAGCGATAGATTTGAACGGTCAACCAGGCAATAACTAACCCAATGAAAATACCGACAGCACCAATCCGGTAAATACCACTAGCCGAGGCCTCATATCCACTAGCAACCATTTTAGTTTTGGTAAAGACCTGAACAAATTGCATTTGGCCATTCTTCCAAACCAATTCAGCTACGGTAATGAAAAAGCCCATTAAGAACATCATTAATCCGTTCATTGGAATTAAGTTAATGTGTTCCTCATCATGATAAATTTTAGTGTACGAATAGGCGAAGGTGCCTGAAAATACCAGGGCGATAATTCCCATCGTGGCATTATAAACAGAACTAAACAGTACTGAAAAGCGCCCAATTGTATTTGCATAAAAACTAACAAAAGCAGGTATTTTAATAACCTGTGGCAAAACAGTCAGGATTAAGAAAAATGCTCCGACAATTGAAAATGAAATAACGCTGTAGCCCGCATCCATGATTGCCCTAACAAAGCGTGTTGCGGCAAACTTCCCAGCTATTTCACCAATCTTATCTTTTAACAGCTTTTTTGTAGTATCAGCCATAATATTAAAAAAACTCCCTTCTATAATTAATTTATATTGTTGAATTAGTAATATATTTATTGTAAGAATTATCATTATAAAAGCAATCTTTTTTTAATTAATTTTTTTGAAAGTAGCTATTAGTTTTTGATATTTATCCTTGCCTACCCTAATATTCCGAATTCGTCGCTCGCAAAGATAGCATAAAAGAATACCAATTAAAAAAATTGCACAAATTAAATACACAGAACTCATATTAGTTAAAAACGGGAATAACTGGTCTTTTAGCGGTAAAAATACACAGCAGACTAAAGCGACGTTGACTCCGATTTGAAGCCAAAAATAATACCTGGTAGCAGGAATATCCCGCTTCCGATTGTGCATTTTAGTTAGCTGCTCGATGGCAGCAATTGCTGCTAAAATCGTCATTATTCCTGAAATAATAATTCCTAGCCACCTCTGGTATTGAGTTAAAATTAGTAACCAGAAAAGGTTAGTAAATAAAAAAATTATTACGATATAACGGAGCATTAAATAGCGACTAAAATACAAGTATTTAATACTGTCTGCTTTTTTCTTTTCGGCAACGCTTTTGATTGAAATTTATTCAATATTCTTTATTCCCCTAACACTTATGCATATATTATTTCATTATATCCCTAATATCTTAATTAAAGCTAGCCGAGATTAACTTGCTTGACTAAACTTATTTGATATAAAATAGATCTGTTAGTGCTATCAGCATAATACAATAAA
Organism: Lactobacillus sp. B4005; assembly: GCF_026536045.1. NCBI lineage: Bacteria > Bacillati > Bacillota > Bacilli > Lactobacillales > Lactobacillaceae > Lactobacillus > Lactobacillus sp. B4005. Next base: position 44,194 of record NZ_JAFNOZ010000001.1, on the reverse strand, counting down.
AAGGAGATAACAATGTACTCAGCAAAAATGCCAGACGGCTTTTTATGGGGTGGTGCAGTTGCTGCCCACCAGTTAGAAGGAGCTTGGAATGTTGACGGAAAAGGCATATCAGTTGCCGATGTCATGACTGTCGGTTCAGCCACTAAGCCACGTGAAATTACTGACGGTGTCATTGAAGGGAAAAACTATCCTAACCACAGTGCAATTGATTTTTATCATCACTACAAAGAAGATATTAAATTAATGGCTGAAATGGGTTTTAAGGCATTTAGAACCTCAATTGCCTGGACGAGAATTTTTCCTAACGGCGATGACGAGCAGCCAAATGAAGCGGGTTTGAAATTCTACGATGATTTATTTGCTACCTGTCATCATTATGGCATCGAACCAGTAATTACTTTGTCGCACTTTGAAATCCCATTTAATTTAGTCAAAAAATATCAAGGGTTTACTAACCGTAAACTGATTGACTTCTTTGTCCGGTTTGCGACTGTTTGTTTTAAGCGCTATAAGGACAGTGTCAAATACTGGATGACTTTTAACGAAATCGACAATCAAGCAGCATACACTGAAGACTTCTTAATGGCCACTAACTCCGGCATTATTCTCAACGGGTTAACAGATAAAGAAAAAGAAGCTGCCATGTACCAAGCTGCACACTACGAACTAGTTGCTTCAGCCTTGGCAGTAAAAATTGGTCATAAAATTAATCCTGACTTCCAAATCGGTTGTATGATCAATTACTCACCAGTTCGTCCGCTTACCCCGTCTTCAGATGATGTTCTGCTGGCCGACAAATTTGAGCAAAGACGTGACTGGTTCTCAGATGTTCACGTTTTTGGTGAATATCCAAAAGAAGTTGAGGCATACATTGAGCGTAATGGCTACAGACCTGATATTACTGATGAAGATCGTGTAGTCCTAAAAGAAGGAACGGTTGATTACGTTGGTTTTAGTTATTACCAATCAACTACTGTTTCTGCCGAAAAAGTTAAGCCTGATGAATTAAATGACTTATCCAAGGCTATTGCTAAAAACCCAACGCTAGAACGCAGTGATTGGGGTTGGGAAATTGATCCTGAAGGTTTACGAATTTCTTTGAATCATTTGACTGACCGCTATCATGTACCACTATTTATTGTTGAAAATGGTTTGGGTGCTTATGATAAGGTCGAAAAAGATGGCTCAATTCATGATGATTATCGTGTCGACTACATGAGAAAGCACATTTCAGAAATGGAAAAAGCAGTTGAACTTGATGGCGTAGATTTAATGGGCTACCTTCCTTGGGGACCAATTGATCTTGTATCCGCTGGAACAGGCCAAATGGATAAACGGTATGGTTTTATCTATGTTGATAAAAATGATGCTGGTAAAGGAACATTGAAACGTTCACGCAAGGACTCATTTGACTGGTACAAGAAAGTCATCAATTCAAATGGTGCAGATTTAGCTTAAATTAGAGCTAATTAAAACTAACAAAAAAAACGAAGTTACTAATAACTTCGTTTTTTTGCTTCGATCATTATCGCGTAACTGTCTGCTTATTTCTTTAAAGTACCAGTTTCGTATAATTTTTCATATAAATCGACCATCTCGCCTGCTAAATCTCTAAAAGTAATTGCATTCATTAAATGATCTTGTGAGTGAACTACTAACAAAGTAACTTTAGTATGTTCACCTTGAGCTTCTTTAGTAAGCATTCCGGTTTGCGAATTATGTGCTTCAGTTAATGAATCGTCAGATTCTTTCAACTTAGCCCGGGCACCGTCGATGTCACCCTTTTTAGCTAACCGAATTGCTTCAAAAGCTAAACTCTTAGCATTACCTCCATTGGCAATTAAGCCCATAGCTGATTCTAAAGTTGCTTGTTCTTCTTGTTCAGTAGTTTTGTTTTCTGCCATTATTATCCCCTATGCTAACCGTTAATTAAGTCTTCAGCTTGTTTCAAAACCTGAACACCGTCCATCATGCCATATGCACGCATATCGATTACAGCAAGTGGAATATCCTTGCCGTCTTTACCTTGGCCCTTGACCTTATTCTTAAAGTCACTTTCCATATAACGAACTTGTGGTCCAAGCAAAACGCAATCTGGATGATCCTGTTCAATATGTTGTTGTGCCTCAGAAGCTGGACAAGCAAAGATATTAGCATCAATGCCCTGGTCCTTCGCTGCTTGCTGCATTTTCGTTACTAACAATGAAGTACTCATTCCAGCGCTACAATTTAACATAATTGTTTGTTCTGCCATAATAGTATGTTCCTCCTAAATGTATCCATAAGATTTATTCTATTATAGCACTTTTAAGTTAGCGCTTTCGATTTAAAAGTAAAGATTATTTAAAATAATTTCGACTTTTTTAAAATAAATTATGCTTCAAGTTGGCCGGATTAAACTTATAAACTGGCAACTAAAAACATAAGTCCAACAATAACTAAGGAAACGCCGATGAATAAAGCAGCTACCATCGAAATTGGTGCAAACCCAACTTGCCCCTTCGTTTTCTTAAGATTTCTCATATTTTTAATACTTAACAATAGTTCAACGACACCTAAAACCAAAAGAATAATTCCTGCTATCATCACAAGGTAATTTCCTTTAAGTAGCGTGAATAAATTTTCAGTCAGTAACATCTTTATACCTCACAATCGTAAAAAAATTATACTCTTTCTAACGTTTATGATAGCACTTTCTTTTAGCTTTAACATAAATTACAATGAAAAATAAATGAATTTTTTGGTAGCTACGGTTATTTTAGAAAAATAGTTGATAAAAGCCTGACACTCCTGTTCCCAAAAGGGCAAAGCCAAAGAAAAAGGCAAATACAACTGCAATCAATGAAAATGCATTGTTAGTTCCCTTAGTAAAGATTGTTTTGGCGTATTTAACACTGTAAATTAATTCGATTACACCCAAAACAATGACAGCAATACAAACAACACGATCAATTACTGGATTAATTAGACTCATTTTTTTTGCCTCAAACAAATTAATAATCAAATATTCTTATGCGAATATAATAGCAGATTCAAAAAACAAGGTAAACATTAAAATATTATGACAAAAACTGGCTTTTTCTTCTTTCTATTAATAAAAATGGACTATTTGGTTCGTTTCTTTACCAATATTTTGTCGAACTCATGGTAATAAGCCTCAAATATAGAACATTTTTAACTTTTCTTCCGTCTCTTAGGCGCGCTCAGTGCATGCCAAATACATTCTTCAAATGATTAAATCTTTTTTATAACTTGTACTTCTTGATGCCCTCTTTACTTATCTCTATTTTATAATATTAGATACATGTAGAAAAAAGATAAATCAATGAGGTAAAAATGCTATCAATTATCAAACTAAAATACTTTAAAGATGTAGTTGATTTGTGCAGCTTCACTAAAGCCGCAAGTAAAAATCATGTAGCTCAAACTTCAATCAGTCAACAAATTAAAGAATTAGAAGCAACATATGATGTAAAATTAATCGACCGCAATACAATACCTATTTCTGTTACTGAAGCAGGACGACTGCTATATCTATGGTCTGAAATCATTCTCAAAGATATTGATCGTCTGAATGAAGAAATGGAACAGCAAAAAGAGCAAAGGCTTAAAATTGCTTACACATCCCTGCAAGATTTATCTTACCTAAATACGCTTTTCAGCTACATGCCGTTGTATCAAAAAAAGGTTTCAGTAGCTAAAGAGTTAATGATTAACCTTACTCCCTACCTTCGAAACGAAAAGATTGATTTTGCAATTACCTTTGACTCTGAATTTGTCGATGAGCCAGATATTGAAACTATTCCGCTTTCAAATGGTCATTATAAGATAGGAATAAGGAAGGACCATCCACTAGCTATAAAAAGCGAAGTGACAATGGATGAAATTTATCAATATCCTTCTGTCATGATTACTCCTACAAGTATTGGAAAATCTTATGATTTAATGATCAAAAGATCACAAAAAGCAGGCGAAAAGCCGAATATTGGAGAGATTGTCGATAATGTTGAAAGTGAACTTTTTATGATTCAACAAAAGAATTTGATTGGCTTTTTCCCTGAAGATTTCCCAATGAAACTTGAAAATCCCAACTTAAAGTTAATTAAAATCAAGAATTCTCCCCATTCATATCAGCGTGTCATAGCCTACAAAAAGAATGCATCATCTAAAATTATTTCTTTAACAAATGAAATCAAAAATATAGTTGCATATAGGTTCAACCTATAACAATAGTGTTTTTATATATTGGTCAAGGAAGCCGCTTTCATTTATAGTTTAATTGTAGATAAATTATATTAAGGAGATTAATTATGACCAAATATATTTTGACAGGCGTTGACGGCAACTTAGGTGGTCAAGCAGCTGAATACTTATTGAAACTAACGGATAAAAGCAATTTAGTTTTTTGTGGCTATTCCGAAGATAGCTTAAAGAAGTATCGAAACATGGGTATTGCCACCAAACAAACTGACTTTAATCATACGGATGGACTAATTGATAGTTTTAAAGGAGGCAATGTTCTCGCTTTAATCTCCATGCCATTTGTTGGTGAAAAGAGACGTCAAGCTCAAAAGAACGCAATTGATGCAGCGAAAAGAGCTGGTGTAAATAAGATTATTTATACTTCATTAGTAAATGCTGGTGATCCGATGAATCCAAGTAAAGAAAAAATTGATCATGCTTATACTGAAAACTATATTGAAAATACTGGTTTAGATTATATTCTTTTAAGGAATTCACAATACGCTGAAGCCATGATTACTAACTATTTCACTTATGTAAATAACGGTGGGGTAATTTGTAATAATCAAGGTGATGGTAAGATGGCCTATATTTCCAGAAAAGATTGTGCCAAAGCTGTTGCCTATGCCCTCCTGGCTGATAATTTACATTACCGTATTCTTAACATCAATGGTGCTGAACTCATGACCATTAGTAGATTTATCGAAATTGGCAACAAAGTTACTGGCAATCGTGTAAGCTATGAAGAAATTTCTGATGAAGAAAACTATGCAGTTTTTGATAAAATGGGAGTTCCTAGGACTACAGATGGTAAATTTCAAAAGCATTCCGCTGCTCCATTCAGTTCAGAAGGTATGGTCACCTTTGGCCAAGCAATTCATGAAGGAAAAATGGACATGTTCACTGATGACTTCAAGAAGTTAACTGGTGATGATCCAATTACTGTTAAATACATGTTTGAGCATAAAAACATCTTCCAAATCGGTGATCGCCATTCTAAAGATAATTAAAGAGGCGCGCAAAATGAAAAAGATTGTAGTTAATGGTGTGGATGGCAATTTTGGTAAATTGGTAGCTGAAGATGTTTTAAAATTAATTCCTAAAGAAGATTTGCTCTTCACTGCTCCACGTGCAGATAAATTAGAAAATTACAAGAAAATGGGTATTAAAACAGCGGTTGCTGACTTCAATAGCCCAGATAATTTAATTAAAATTTATGCAAATGCGGATAAAGTATTATTAGTTTCCATGCCATTCGTTGGTGCTAAGAGAAGAAAAGCACACAAAAATTGTGTAGATGCTTGTGTTAAGGCTCATGTTGGTCAAATTATCTACACTTCAGTACTATCATCTGGAAATCCTTTCAATCCTAGTGTTGAAAATGCAGATCATGGTTATACTGAATCTATTATTCAAAACACTGATTTGGATTATATTATCTTACGTAATTCACTTTTTGCGGAAGCATTCATTACCGATTACTTCAGAGCAGTTAATAATCATGAAGACAGCATTGAAAAAAACATGGGTGAAGGTCGAGTATGGTTTATCTCTAGAAGAGATGCGGCATTAAGTGCTTCTTGTGCTTTAAACAATGACCTACTCCACCGTGCTATTTTAAACATTAATGGCTGTGAGCCATTCACCTATGATGCTTTCCTAAAAATAGCAAATGAAGTGACAGGCAACAACATTAGTTACATTAAGAAAACGGATCAGGAACTTTATGACTACTTTCATAGTATCGGTGTTCCCAGAAATACCGACGGTGATTTCTCCAAAAGTCCTATTCAAGCAACTTCTGACGGAATGGTTACCTTTGGTACTACTGTTAGAGATGGTTATTTAGATGTGCCGGTTAGCGATTTTACTAAATTATGTGGTAAGAAACAAATCACAGTTAGATATATGTTTGAACATGAAGAGGACTTCCAGTTAGGCGATCGTCATCCTACCGAATAAAACCAAATACTACCAAATAGCTCAAAAAGGTAAATCCTAATAAAAAGATTTACCTTTTTTACTTTCTCAAGCATAATAGATTAGCCATAACTACGGTTCCGACAAAAGTAAAAATAGTGCTAATTATGCCATAACATCAATGAAATATTTTTATGGAGAAGTAAAAATGGGATAAAAGTCTCAATAATTATGTGTAAATGGATTCCTAATCCACTGACTTGCTTTCATCAAAGGATGACTCATACGTATATGTCATTGAAGCAGCGTGCTACTTTCTCAGCTACAACGGAGCTGTTTAAAACTAGCACCTGTTATTCAAGGAGGATGCCTAATGAGTCTTCAGTGGGAAATTGTTACGTAATTTTAGTCTTTCACTTCATTCGTTTGTGAATACTTTTGATCTGATTAGTAGAATAAATTGAAAATCTGATTGGCGATGGGTAATAATCCATGAAACCCAATATTTCGGTCACAATCACTTTTAGTTGCCTAATAATACTAAGATATTTTGCTTTGCTTTTGTGAAAATGGTTAAGGGTTTTATGCGTTTGGTTTAGATTATGAGTACGATGTAAAGACATAAGATCAGTCAAAACGAATATATGGTCATGCTTTCTGAATTTATTACGCAACTTATTTATGATATGCACATGGGAGTGGCGAATGAAACTTTATAATAAAAGCTCTTAATTACTGTTGCAAGGGCCGCACCTGCTTTAAGCCGTATTCTTAGAGATCATGCTTTCATTCAGCAAAATGTAATAGTTAATTGCTTACTTGTGTCTATCAAGTTTGATTTCTAAAGCAAACAAAAATACTTCAAGACTTACGTGTTCTCGTTTCAAATCGATGAAAGAGGTTTCTAAGAATATACGGAAATATTTGTCTTGTAGCTTGTATTAATGAAACTACCCTACTTCAGATAAAGTGGTCTTGGTAATATTAGAGACTGTTGCATAAACGTAATACATTATACATAAATTGGATTAACTGAAAGATTTCTACAATAGTTGTGCAAAAGTTGTGCAAAGTGTTTAAAATTGGGTCGTGGTTTGTTTTTTAATCGATCATTGTTTGGTATAGTCTGTTGCTTGAAGTCACCAATGCGATCACGCGGAATTTTCAAATTAAGAGTTTTAAACTGAGTATCAAACCTAATAGTATAGATGCCACTGGGAAAGCCACCAGTATTAACACTAAACCAATTATATTGATTATAGCCCAAGAAACTAGCCCATTCAGCTTTGAGAAATTAATTCAAAAACATATCCTAATTGCTAGCTAAAGACTTTTAAGTCATCGCTACCAGATTTAACTAATGTAATTATGATTTGTTTAGTTATGTTGTTCATATAGGAATCTCTCTTTTCTACGATATTGCTTGATACTTTAATCATACGAGGAGGAGATACTTTTTTAATATTTTTAATTAAGATAACTTTATTTAGTCAACTTATTTGTCTGACATTCTCTATCTATTTAGACATGAACGTATGATCTTGCTTGCCAAGTGCCATGTCTGATAACATAGCTGAGCTTTCAGCATCATAGCGATGCTATTTACCGTAATACAAAGAAATTTGGTCTAGATTAAACTCGTATTTTGCTGTAAAGCATGAGAAATTGTGATTGGCGATAATTTAGCGCAAGGATTGGCTTTGTCCCTGCAAAACTTGGATAATTATTACCTAATCTATAAAAGAAAGATGCTTGCCTTTTTAGGTGGTAGACATATTAAAACGTAAAGAGTTTATAAATATGTTTCTCTTGAGCTAGTTAGCAACAAACGACATTTTATCTAAGAGGCTTAATGGATTTTTTATCAAAACCAGTATTCAATTTCATTTTACAATTGTTCACTGTGAATTACTTTTTAAATCATAGATTTAAAAATAAAATTGACAAATCAAACTGCCAAAATTAGAATTTAATAAATTATTAATCTTGGTTTTTAACTAAAATGGAGGTATAACATGCAAGGATTAACAGCAAAAGACTTATTAAACTTAAAAAATGCAGGAGGTTTGAAGACACAAGGCAATAATAGTATTTTCCAAACTGCTGATCCTAATTTTGATGATTTGGATAAATATCAGTGTTCACTTGTTAAGCAAAATAGTAAGACCGGTTTGTCTACTATTTTAGCTACTGACACTTATCCGGCTTTTGTCTTTGATCAAGAACCGAACGTATATTTTACAACGGTAAATGATGAGCAAAAGACGCAATTATTTAAATTAAATACTGATACCCAAGATTTGACTGTGGTTCATGAATTTAAAAAGCAAAGTTTGGCGGTTCAAGAAGTATTACAAAACAAGCAATTACTTTTATCAGGTACGACATTTTTAACAGAAACTGATGGTGATTTACCCTGGCACGAAGTAACTGAAGTACCTTATTGGACCAACGCTGAGGGGAATGTAAATGGTAAACGACATCAACTTTTTATTTTTGATTTAAAAAGCAAAGAGTTGCACCCATTAGTACCAAAAGATTTTGAGGTCAGCAATTTTTGGTACCAAGATGGCCACCTGTTCTTGAGCGGTGCGCAATATCAAAATCATCAACCATTTCAAAAAGGTCTCTATGAATATGATTTTACTGAAAAAAAGCTGCAAGAATTGCTTAAGCCTGAAACTTGGTCTATAAGTGCAGTGGCGTTATTAAATGATGAATTATATCTAGCAGCCACCGATAATAAAAAATATGGCATTGAAGAGAACCCTAATTTTTATCATTTGCTTAAAGATACTCATGAAATGCAGCTCGTGCAAGAATGGGATCATAACTTATCCAATATTGTCATCCATGACATGGAAGTAGTACCAGGCAAAACCACTTTTGTCCACGATAACAAACTTTATTTTGTTGCTACAATTGCGACTCATAATGAAATTTATACGTTTGACGGTGAAAAAACAGAACTAGTTGGCAAGTGGAATGGCTCAATTACTTCCCTAGCCTTTCAAGGCGATCATTTACAATTTATCGCAAATAGTCCACAAAGTCCGCAGCAACTCTACCAATTTGAAAAAGATGGACAGGTCAAACAACTTAGTCATTTTAACGAATTTTTGAAAGACAGATATGTGGCAAAGCCAAAGCAAATTGATTATAAGGATCATAATGGCGATTGGCGTTATGGCTGGGTACTCTATCCGCTGAATTACCAAGAATGTAACAAATATCCGGCTATTCTAGAAGTTCATGGTGGTCCCCGCGCTACTTATGGCGATGGCTTTTTCCATGAGATGCAAATGTTGGCTAGTGCTGGTTATTTTGTCTTCTTTACCAATATCATCGGTTCTGAAGGTTGGGGAGATGAATATGGTGACGTGCGCGGTAAATATGGCACTGTGGACTATGATGATTTAATGTTATTTACCGATGAAGTCTTAAAGCAAGTTCCAGAGATAAACGAAGAAAAGCTTGGATTAGCAGGCGGAAGTTATGGTGGTTTTATGACTAATTGGGTTATTGGTCATACTCACCGCTTTAGTGCTGCCGTCAGCATGCGCAGCATTGCTTCTTGGACAGCAATGTACATTTCAGATATTGGCCCTGAATTCGTAAACGATCAAATGGCCACAGATGATTTACATTCTGACGATATTGATAAGCTTTGGTTCCACTCACCTCTTCGCTATGTCAATAATGTGACTACTCCTACGTTATTCTTACATTCAGATCATGATTTTCGTTGTCCAATTCCTGATGCTTATCAAATGTTCCAAGCATTGAAATTACGTAATGTCCCAACTAAATTAGTAGTCTTTCAAGGTTCTAATCATGACTTATCAAGGAAAGGTGCTCCTAATAGACGGATTAAGAGATTAGAAGAAACGTTGAACTGGTTTGATAAATATCTAAAGTAAAAATTTTGCATATTTAGTGTTATAAAAAATGCATCTCTAAGGATAAAAAATAATCCTTAAGGGACGCATTTTCTTTGCTATTATTTGCTGCCAATTAAATGAACTTGATGATAGAATCGCTTTTTCAGCATTTGCCTGTAATTGCTAAAATTTGGTTAAACTTAATATCCTGTAGCAATTTCTAAAACCTTATCTTGCTTAGATAATTTAGCAATCGAAATACGACTTCTAAATTTACCTTAACTTCGGAGATCGTATCAATCTGCCTTATTCTTTAGTTAAAATTCCTCATCTTCATCCTTAGCCGGTGTAGGCTGAAAATGATAAATACCGCTTTTACCGGCTTCTAGAATCATTTTTATCAGGTCATCAAGCGGCAGCTGATCACGTTTAAGCAGCAATTCTAACAGCATTGGAATATTAACTCCGGTAACAATTTCAATTGCCGGATTTTTTTCCAGTATTCGAACTAACGTATTAAATGGTGTTCCACCTTTTAAGTCAGTTAAGCAAATAACTTTGCCAGAAAGAGCAGTGATTTTTTGCTTCAATTCTTGCTCTAGTTGATTAAGCGACTCACCGTCTGTAAACTTGACTGTTTGGCAATTTTCTTGCTGGCCACAAATCATTTCTGCCGATTTCAGCAATTCCTGTCCGGCACTGCCATGTGTACAAATTAAAACTCCAACCATTAGTATTTTCCACTCCTAATAGTCTAACGCACGATAATAACGTCTAATGTCCATTGGGTGCCGGTTAATGTGTTCAATGTGAACATCAATTCGATTATTAATTGCATGGAAAACAAATGGTGACAGGGTCCCACGATATTTCTCTGAAAAGCCAGGGAGGTCATAATCTTTAGCATCGATAATAGTGTAATTACCACAAATCTTTGGTAAAAACTTAGCAACACGTTCACTGAGTGGTCTTTGAGAATCTTCTCCAACATAAACAGTAACTGGTGTGTCACGATCAACTATTTCAAACATGCCATGGAAAAATTCTGCTGCTTCAACGGCACGTGTTCTTAACCAATGTTGCTCTTCCCAATAGCACATTGCGTATGAGTATGTTGCACCCCATTGATTACCCGCACCAACAAAGTAATGAATCTCATCATCGTGATGCTTTAAAGCAAAGTCCTTAGCAAAGTCGTCTGCTTTAACTCCAATTTCGGCAATATCCTCAGCAAAATGTTTATCCACTACTTCATAAAATTCATCATAGTCCGGAAATTCACCGTTCAAGTACATTAGACGATCCCCAACCATAAAGAACTTCAATTGCTCGTTTTCTGGATAAGAAATGCAATAAGTTAGATCTGCTGCCAATTTAGCCTTAGGATCATCCATAAAGCCTAAAATTGTGGCGCCTACCTCGTTTAATTTCTTAACTGCATCAACCATTTCCTTAGTATTACCCGTTACTGAAGAAATGACAACTAGCGTTTTATCGGTAATGCGCTTATTGCCAGTCACGATATATTCAGCGGCATTTTGGTAGAAAGTTTCAAGGGCACTTTTTTCTTTCATATGAATGTTAGCTTGCATCCCTGAAGCATAGGTACCACCAATACCTAACCAGCAGATGTTTGTAATTCCTTTTTTAAATAATGGATCAATGATTTCATTAATCTTGCCTCTTAATTCGAGTGCTCCATTCATACTAGTAATTAATTTTTGCTTATCGAACTTACGCATTTTTCTCCTCTTTTTCTTGTTCTACTATCTTAATACCCGCACTTGCTCCTAAAATTGATGCACCTGCATTAAGGAATTTTTTTGCTTCTAAATATGTGTGAATCCCACCAGCTGCCTTTATTTTGATTGATGAATCTAAAATACGTTTCATAAGTTTCACATCTTCAATCTTAGCACCAGAAAAGCTTCTACCGGTTGAGGTTTTCAGAAATGCCGGCTTAATGCGATTTGCTATTTCACATATTTTTTCTTTTGCAGCATTGTCGCCATCTAGTTTACACATTTCAACAATTACTTTGTCTTTAATTCCGTTCTTCTTACAGAAGCTAGAAATTGCCGCCATTTCTTTTTCAATAGCATGAAAGTCCCGATTTTCAACATTTTTTTGGTTTAACGGATAATCGATTTCTTCAAAATTCTTAGCCGCATAATCAGCAAACCTTTTCATTTTGCTATCAAGATCCATCTTACCTTCAGGAAAGTCAACAGCACCAGCAATGATAATGTCTGTATCTCTTAAATAGTCTTTAGCAAAATCATATTCTTTTTCAGGCTTAGCAAAAACAGCTCGAAAATTATACTTTTTTGCTTTTTCCAAATATTGTTCAAAAGTATCATTTGGATCATCAATATAATCAATTTTCTTGTTTATCATTCTTTTTTCGACCTTATAAATCTTTTAAACACCTAAAATTCCCCAAGCAGTCAGCAAAACACCAATGATAGTTGCACCTAAAAGCTGCCAAAGCACGTTGACTTTCTTTTTATTTAGTACGTAAAAAATATACAAAACTAATAATGACAAAAGTCCAGGTAAAATGCTATCTAATATGCTTTGCAGTGATGTAGCAGTTTTTCCTGTGCCAAACTTAGCAACAACCTTAACTACAACCATATTCTGTGTCATAGCACCGATGACCATCACACCCAAAATTCCGGCTGCATCCTTAAACTTATCCATCAGTCCGGATTTTTGAATTCTTTCAAGGTAACTAGTACCAATGTTATATCCGACTTTTACTCCAAAATATCTAACAAGATATGCCGGTATGTTATAAGTTAACAAAAAAATCATTGGTCCTAATATATTGCCTTTCAATGACAAGGAAGCGGCAATTCCAACAGCTAGAACTCTGAGAGTGCCCAAAAATAATGAATCGCCTATACCAGATAATGGTCCCATTAAAGCAGTCTTAATTGCACTGATTGAGCTAACGTCGAAATCCTTATCTTCTGCGTTCTTTTCCTCCATTGACGCCACTACACCACCGATAAATGGTACAAGTTGCGGTGTACAGTTGAAGAACTCCATTTGACGTTCAAGAGATTCTGTATATTCTTTTTGATCGCCATGATAAAGTTTTTTCATAAGTGGTGCCATCATATAGGCAAAAGCCAAATGCATCTGTCTTTCGTAATTCCAGCCAAATTCCATAGGCAATGAACGCCACATAATTTGCATTAAGTCTTTATTGGTAACTTTTTTTTCATTAGAAATCGTCGTCATCATTTACATCCTCCTGACTTGAACCATTGGTACTTACTACTGCACGATTTTGATCGGAATGAAACCTTACAAAAACAATGATTAATCCGAAAAGCGCAACGCCAAGTACAGGAACTTTTAGATAAGCTGATAGTAAGAAACCTAAGAAAAAGTACGGCAAAACTGTTTTATTCATTATCATTTCTAGTAAAATGGCAAACCCAATTGCTGGCAACATGTTTGCTGCAACTTGTAAACCATTAATAATATTTTGTGGTATTACACTTAGTAAAGCTTTCATTCCTGCACTACCTGCATAATAGCCTAAAAAGCAGAGAATACCACGGCGTGTACATTCAATTAATCCAATTCCCCACATTGATGCAGTTATACCACCTGGTTTCCCTTCTTTTGCATACCTATCTCCAATATGTGCAATAGCTGGAAAAATGACACTAGTAAGATTCCCAATTGCAAGTGAAAGCATTGCTATAGGCATTGCTATAGCAATAGCTGCACCGACTCCTTTCCCTAAAGAAATAGCAAATGCGGTTCCTAGAACACCACCGACAATCACATCAGGTGGTAAATATGCCCCAACTGAAATTGCGCCCATAAACACTAATTCAAGTGATGCACCAATAATTATTCCTTGAGACAAGTTGCCTAGAACTAACCCAACTAAAGGCCCTAAGATAATTGGTCTATTCAACATATTAGAGCCGATAGCAAAGTCCAACGGACCTACAAAGCCAACCAGCCCTATTAGTAGTGCTGTACCCAAATTGCTCATTATTATTCTCCAATCTATTCTAAAAATGGTTTTAAAAAATTCAGTGCTTTTAGTTCTGTTTGTGCCGGATTTAAGAAATACTGAGGTTGCCCAAATTCAAAAGTAAAATCACCATGATATTGAAATGTATTAAAAGTTTTTAAATCATTAGCTGGATTGCGAGTACCCTCACCCCAGCACTTATGACCAACTGGATTCCCGTCAACAAAGTGACAGTGAATAATTTTGTATCCAAAGGCTTCAAAATATTGTGAAATTGTCTCCTTATTTCTCGCCATTGCACCTAAATCAATGTTGATTCCAACATTTTCTTCGTCTACACATTCAAGATAAAGTTTCAAATCAACAATGGAATTCACTAAATGCGATTCTTCTGGCTGCAGAGCTTCAATCGCAACCTTAACTTCGTTAGAAGAAGCATATTCAGCAACGTTCTTCATCATTTCAACCGATCTATCCCAAGCAGCCTTTGGATCCTCATCGTAATAGTCCCAGCCAGAATTAAGTGCCACCATGTGAACACCGAGTTCGGCACTAGCATCAATTAAATTTTTAAAATAATTCAGTGAACCTTCACGAAGATTTCTACCCTTTGCTGCCAAATTATATGGATTGGGATTGCTTTGCTGAGGAGTTAAACATATTACCTTAAGATGATGATCAGCCAAACGTTTTTTAATACTATCGACATTTTGATAACCTGTTTTTTCTATCCAAAAGTGTTGTGGACTTGTCCAAAGTTCAATATTAGATAGACCATTTTTACACACAGAATCTAAGAAATAATCGAATGTATAATTTCTATAGTAATAATTCATGGCTGCTAAACGACTGCGCTTAATTTTATTATTCATGTAAAATCCTATCTAACATCTTGATAAAGTTCTTTTTTATCATTTGGAACTTGACGAATCTCAACCTCACAGCCATTTTTTACTAACTCATCAAGCTTTTTCTCATCGTCAGTTGTGACGTTAATAGCTTTGCTGATTTGTATAGTATTTTCAACTGGTTTTGTCCCTCCCAAGTTAATATGATTGATTGCAGGATAAGCACTAGCCAAAGCGTAGGCGTCTGCAACTGATTCTACGACAATAAATAACCTATATTTATCGGTCACACCACTTTGCAATGCTTTAATCGAATTATTAATATTTTTAATTACCAACTTTACACCTTGAGGTTTAGCAAGTTTTATTGCTGTTTTCCTAATCTCATTATTTGGCACATCGTCATTAGCAATTAGTATGCAATCCACGCCTAATTCTTGTGTCCATGAAAAGGCAACTTGACCATGCAATAAGCGATGATCCACTCTCATTAACTTAATCAAAGAAATTCCTCCTTTTAAAAACTAATCTTTTACTTCCATCTAGTTTTTAGCAATTATCATGCCAAGTAAGTGTCAAAAAAAAAAGCGGCCAATACTGACCACATTTTGTGATAATTTTAATTAAATTTTGACACTATTAAAGCTGTATTTTATTTTGTCAAAAATCTTCAATTTCTTCTGTTTCTAAGCTATTATTTTCTGTATTAAAAATAAGTTCATTAATATACTTAATTTCAGTTAGTGGAATTTTAATGTTATAGATTTTTTCTAACGACCTTAACGAATTTTTGATGTTATTCAAATTTCTCTGATTTTGTGGTGTTGGCTTATATTTGCTTGGATTAGTTTCCAAAGTTTGATTTCTAATTATCCTTTCGATCATACAGCTAAGATGTACGTACAAAGCCATTACAGTCTGATTGGACAGGCTTATTTGCAAATACTTATTTAACTCTTTAATACACAAATCAATATTTTTAATAACCTCCTTAGTATCCAGTATCGTCAAGGAATTAATTACCCGCTCAATCGTGAAATTGCGTAAAATAGAACTATTAAATTCATAAAGATCTTTATCCGTTAAAATATCTTTGAGAGCTTCCTTTAAAGCTGAGAGCTTAGAACCATTTATAAGCTGATCTAAAGAAATAAAAGGAACATTGTCATAATGTGGATTAGCTGTACCAATAACTGCTAAAACATTATATTTTCTTTTAATTGCTCTTTCTTGATCTTCCAGTTTGAGCCAGCTATACGAACAAGCCATAATAACAATTTTACTTTTTGGCGGGAGACTTTCTTCAATCATGTCTTTAATTTTATTGGCCGTTCCAACTCCAGTTGTACAGCATACCAAAATCACATTCTGTTTAACCATTTTAGGATAAATAATACGGTAATCATTGCAAATGATTTCATTCATCTTATCAACTATTGCCTCAATCGGCTTTCGCTCTTTAATGTAATTAGCTACAAACAAGGCTAACTGAGTTGAAACATTATTAAAAATGACTACTGGGAAATTTAGATCAATTTTCAGCAATTCAGGGATCTTCTCTAAAGAACCCATGTCGGCCATTAAGATTAAACCATTGGATACATGTCTTACATGAACATAATTAGAAACCTTTTTCACAATATCTTCGGTCAGAATATCAATTGGCATATCAAATGAGTCAAGAAGCGGTTCCCCAGCGATTTTATTCACAGTATCCGCAATACTGCTAGCAGTCGAGTAACCGTGGGCTAACAAGATACAATGTATTAACTTGGAATTCTTTTCTTTTTGAGCACCGCTTAAATAAATAGTTAGGAACAAATTATCAATTTCATCAGTATAAAGGTTAAGCATTCCGTTAACAACACTGATAATTGCTTGAACTACTTGGTTAGTATAGATACTTTCATCAATTTTAGTAATAATTTCATCTGCTAATTTTTTCTCTCCAGGCTTAACTTTCCAATGTTTTTCCTGTCTAAAATAAAAGTAATGAGAAATTGCTACAATAATATTCCCATTAAAATCGTTTCTA
The DNA here is from genome assembly GCF_026536045.1 of Lactobacillus sp. B4005. Lineage (NCBI taxonomy): Bacteria > Bacillati > Bacillota > Bacilli > Lactobacillales > Lactobacillaceae > Lactobacillus > Lactobacillus sp. B4005. Next base: position 27,265 of record NZ_JAFNOZ010000001.1, on the reverse strand, counting down.
AGATCATCTTGAAGATAACCCACTTCCTGATTGAGTGTTTTTTTGATAAGATCCAAAGGTAATTCACCAATATCTAAAGCTTCTTTTTTAAAAACCAAGTAATCACATAAAATATTAATTTTGTCAAAAGCCTTAACTTTAAAAGACGAAAAGGACTCACTTTTATATAAAGTAAAAATACTTTGAATTGTTTTTTTAATATAATTAGCACTTTGCTGGTTTCCCACAAAGTCCGTAACTTCACTGGTTGGAGTAATGACGATATCTTTTTTAGTTTTGGATAGAACTTGTTTTGTTGAAGTAATACTCGACTTCAAAATATCTTGCGGTAAATCCGCTAGCTTAACGTAAATACCGTTTTGAGAAGATTTTTTACTTTCACCCAAGGCATTGGCTACAGAAAGTAAAACATCGTTTTTGAGTTGACCTATATTACTTTCAAACTTTGTATTAGTCAAAGTAGCAAATACTTGGTTGTTAATATTAATATTATTTTTGATTTTTTTAGCGTGTTGAATGTAAAAATAGATGATTAACGACCGGATTTCGTTTGAACTACGTTCAATAAGTGGTGGCATAGTTATCTGAACGGGAATTCTGCGAATAAATGTTGCTAAGAAACTACTTTTGATATCTTCAGTTGTTGCACAAATTAGTCTAACATTCATACGTTTTTTTTCGGCCGCCTCACCTAAAGGTGAAATAGTTCCGGTATCCAAATATGAAAACAGTTTTTCCTGACCTTTAGAATCAAGTCGATGAACTTCGTCAAGAAAAAGCATACCGTTATTTGCTTCATCAAATAGTCCTGTGTGGTCCGAATCAGCCCCTGTAAATGCCCCCTTTACATGACCAAAAAGTGTGCTTGATAACAACTCCGGATTATCAGCATATTCTGCACAATTAAAGCTAATAAACTTTCCATTTGACGAAATATAGCCCTCTTCTACACAGTAATCAAAAAACTTTTTGGCAATATAACTTTTGCCTGTACCTGTTTGCCCATTAATCAATACGGGGAGTCGACCAGGATATGATGCAGCAGCCTTCAACTTTCTTATTTGACTATAAAGCGATTGATCATGACCAATTACACTTGAAAAAACATCATGATGACTAATCAGATTCTCTAAACTTTTAAGAGTAGTATATTCTTGCTGTAATTGCTGATTAGCATTTTTTTCTGCCCATTCACGATCCACAAAAATGACTGGCCTGGTATTAACTTTAATAATCTTTTTTTCTTTGACCAACTGATTTAAGTAATGACTGACTGTATTTCTTTTAACTCCTAGTTTTTTAGCTAAATCTAAAGTTAAAAGATAATGACCCTTTTTCTGCTTTGTTTGTCTCATTATAGACAATAATTTTTCTTTCACATTCATATTGTTTAAGTTTCTTCAATCATTCGATTATATAATGCTTTTATGATAATGGTAGCGATTTTATAAATGTTGTTCAAGCTAAAATAGAACAATTTATCAATGAGAAATACGTTATCAATTACTTGCGAACTGACATCCAGATTTTCCCATTTCATAAATAAGTACAATGCTATTATTAAGTAATTACAAAAAAATCCAGTCAAAAAGGCTAGACAATACAGTTAATAATATGTTTGATTAAAAATATTTTCCCTATTCCGAAGTTTTAGTTTTAAGTGGTTATTAAGCTACTAGAACAATAAGATTTAAGCATAAAAACTATATTCAATAATTGTTGATTCAAAGTTCCTTGCCACATAGTTTTTCTTTAATATCCATCAACTAGGCCTAACCTTACTATATTTTCTTTCACGTTCGAACCTGAAAATACCACATAGCCATTCAAACTTTCAGATAAATTAACCATATTCAACTTCATAGAATGAATCATTTTCAACTGAGATCTATTATTTTTGACCTTGTCAAAATCAGTATTTTTTCCTAAATATTAACCTTTTCTAATGACCGATTAATTGCAGCTTGCTAATCAGTCAATATAGTTTTCATAATATCTCTTCCGCAGTATCTCTTTACTCAAGTACTTTACATTATTAGCTAAATCACGGTAAAGTTTCTCAGTTAAACTAACAAATTGCCCAGATTCTTTGTATAAAGCCATATTTGTAAAATGATGTAGAGTTTCGTAAATAAAATTGAAAAAGTTTGCGACCGATTTAAGTTTACGCTGCAAAATCAAACAAATATTTTTATCAATTAAATTTCTAAATATAAGATATTTTTTACCTTAACCGTTGGTAATCCAAGGAAAAGTAAAGTAAAATGTTATTTGATAAAAAGGAGTGTCTCAATGTCTAAACTTGAAAAACCCGTTGTGATAGGAATTACCGGTGGTTCAGGCAGCGGTAAAACTACCATCGCTCACAAAATTGTTGACCAAATGCAGGAAAATGAACACGTCTTAATTATGACGCAAGATTCATATTACAAAGATAATACTGGTATTCCGATGAACATCAGACAGAATATCAATTATGACCACCCTGATGCTTTTGATATTCCCCTTTTAGAGGAGCAATTAAATCGGTTATTACAATACGAGCCAATTGAAATGCCCGTTTACGACTTCAAAGAACACACAAGAAGCAAAGAAACCATCCATATCGAGCCCGCCGATATTATTATTCTTGAGGGAATATTAGTTTTAGCAAGTGAAGAGATTCGTAATTTAATGGATATTAAAGTTTACGTTGATACGGATGATGATATTCGTTTTATCAGACGATTAGAGCGTGACATTAAGGAACGAGGCAGATCGATTGATTCGGTCATTGAACAATATTTAGATACAGTTAAGCCAATGTATCACCAATTTATTGAACCAACCAAACGCTATGCAGACATCATCATCCCTGAAGGCGGCGAAAATAATGTCGCCATCGACATGCTCACCACTAAGGTACACTCTGTTTTAAGCGAAAATATTAGATAAAAAACTGATAAACCAAATTAGCATCAAAAAACGCCAAATTCTAGCTTTAGAATTTGGCGTTTTCTTATTCATTTTAATCATTTGCTAGCCGTTTAATTACTTCAGCATAATCTGGATATTGTTTTAACAAATCTTGTTTGTGGGGCATTTCAAAATCATGATAGTCAAAGCCGGGAGAAACCATGCAGCTAACTAGACAGAAACTATCTGGTTCCGTGACTTCTGAGGCAAAGATGGTGTTTTTTGGAACCTTAAATTGCAAGACTTCTCCGTGATCAATTCTTTTACCTAATTTTATAGCATAATAATGACCATCTGGAGCAATGCAGTAGATTGTAATCGCCGTGCCGTCATGATAATACCATAGTTCATCATGGTTTAAGCGGTGAAAATGGGAACAGCTCTGATCATCAAGTAAGAAATAAATTGAAGTGTAGTAAAATCTATCTGCTTGGCTATCCTGAGCAAAGAACTGCTCATCACTAGTATATATTTGACGGAACCAGCCTCCTTCTTGGTGAGGCTCAAGGCTCAAACTTTTAATATAATCTTCTCGGTTCATAATTTTTGCTCTCTTCACGCTCAATCAGTCAACTTCATTAAGTTAAACCAAGTAATTCTTTTGCATTTGCTCTTTAAAATCTTGTGGCAGTTTCAAGCCGTCAGTAAAGTAGTGATCAAAATCACCGTAGTGCTTTTTAACGGTTGAAAAGTATCTTTCCAGGTATTGGCGTTCAACAGTTAACGCAATTGCTACATCGTTGAGGTTATTAGGATCCATCTTATCTTTTAAGTATTCTAATATTTCTTTGTTAGCTTTTTTACGAGCAGAAATTGTTTTTAAGTAGTCGGTAAAAATCTGCTCCTCACTAACATCCAAGCTCTTTAAAATCAAGGCTGCAGCTACCCCTGTTCGATCCTTACCAGCAAAGCAATGAAAGGCAACTGGAACTGGATCGGTCATTAACGTTAGCAAAAAGTCGTGATAGCCTTGCTTAGCAGATTCTGCCATTGCCAATTCTTCATAGGTTTTCAGCATATCTTGTTCAACACTGCTATTGGCCGAAACAATTTCATCAACACTAGCCTGATTTGTTGTGCCAACATCTTTTAGCACATCAATAATTTCATAGTCTAATTCTGACCAAAGATAGTCTGGGTATTCTTGTCTTTCCTCATCACCGCGAAAATCAACCAGTCGCTTTATTTTGTAGTAGTTCTGAACACGATCTTTTTGTTCTTCGGTTAAATCAAATAGTTGACCACAACGAAAAAGCAGCCCTTCTTTAACCTTTCTTCCATCTGAACTAACATAGCCACCTAATGAACGCCAATTTGTTATCTCTGTAGTCATAATTCTCCTTAAACTTATTATTTATTAAAACTTTTTGGTTTTCATAAAGGAATATTATAATTTTTATTGAATTCTACGTCCATGATTTTCGCAAACTAATTTGTGTTTCTTAGTCTTTTTTATAAAAAAAACGCAAAAAAACAACCTTTTTTAACTTATGCCTGCCCTCTTAATTGAACTCGGCGCATTCCAAACACATTCTTCAAATGACCAACATCAATCTTGCGTATGCTAATGCTTTGAAAAACTGTTTCGGTCTAGGTTTTGAAATACTGTAATATATACAAAAAAGTTGAACTAGCAAATTCAACTTTTTTTAGTCTATCAGAATAGTCTTTTCCAAACACTTTTGTAGTTCAAGCAAATTAACCTTTGCGTGTATATTTACAATTAGCTGTAAAGTTGCGCTTAAAAATACACGAATAAATCGTATTAAGTATGTATTCTATTGAAACATGTGATGAAAAATTGGAAAAGCTTAGGTCAATATTTTCCTTATTTGGAATTAAAAAAATTTGGCTTGCTAGTAGAGCTAAGGGACTATGACTATCGCTAGTGATTGCGATGATAGGAGTCTGATTGGTATAAAATCTTTTTGCACAATTAATTACTTTTGCAGTCTTTCCACTATAAGACACAATAATTGCAGCATCACTATTATTTGATAGATTAGTTAATCTGATTTGATCGTCCTCTAATTCTGTCATTTTAATAAAAAAGTTTATTAATAGTAACTTGGTTTTAAAATCGCTTAAGCGAAGATAATTATCACCAAATCCAATTGCAAAAACATTAGCAGCATTTATTAGCTGATCAACTGTTGAGTTTAACTTTTGAGGAGATAATAAATCATATGTTGCTTTTACAGTTTCAATAGAAAGCTGACTAATTTTTTTCGCAATAATATAATCTGAATCATTTTGCTTAAAAGGCATATTAACGTCAATATTTGTAATATTATTGATTTCTTTATCAATACTTTGAATAAGTTCAATTTTGAAATCCTTGAAGCCTTTATATTGGCACTTTTTACATAGTCTAATAATCGAAGAAGTTGAAGTATGAGTTTTTTTAGCCAAGCTATAAATTGACATATTAATCACTTTTTCTGGGTTAGCAATAATATACTTAATAATTTCCTCTTCATTAAAAGTAGTATTTTTAATATCTATTAAGTTTTCTAATGTTTTCATATTATGCACCTATTCCATTATTTCACCGTAACAAAGTTTCGGTTATAGTAGTGTCTTTACAAATAATTGTAAAACAAAATTTCAATTTTACAAAAACGCTTTCATAAGCATTAATAATATTATAAAGTAAATATGAACGTTCTAAAAAACTTATGTGGATATTCACATTTTTAACATGTAGTTTTAAATAGAAGGATTAATTGCTAATGAATGGAATTATTACAAACTTAAAAGAAACACCGGAACAATTAGTAAAATTAATTGATTGTAGTAAAGATTTATTCGAAGAAACTGTTTCTCATAATATTACGAAAATATTTATTACTGGCTCAGGAACAAGTTACCACTCTGGAGAACAGATGCAACAAAAGATGCGGGAAAAAAGTGGTATTCCTGTAGAAGCATACTATCCTTTTAAGTTAACAAAAGAAATTTTTGAAACTAATCCAGATAATGCCCATACCTTATTTATTGGCATATCGCAAGAAGGTGGAAGTTTAACCACTTTTAATGCGATGAATTTAGCAAAAAAATATGGGTGTCTGATTGCTACAATGTCTGGCGATTCCCAAGCTTACATCAATACAATTGCTGATGAAATATTGACAGTTGACATTGGTAAAGAAACTGTGGGTCCCAAAACCAAAGGATATTATGCAACCAAGTTAAACCTACTCTTGTTAGCCGAATATATTGGTTTACAGAATGGAACAATTACAAATAATCAGTTTGAAAATGATTTAAAAGATTTAAACGCTACTCTTAATCAATTTCCAATTGCTTTAAATAAAGCGATCAATTGGGTTAACAGTCACAAGAATGAATTTTCTGGAGCACATGATATTAGATTAAGTGGCCCAGCCGCTTTATATGGTGACGTATTAGAATCTACTTTAAAAATTTTAGAAACTTGTCGTCTGCCAATAACAGGATATGAATTTAATGAGTTTATTCATGGTATTTACAATGCGGTTAATAATCAGTCAACCTTATTTTTCATTGACGATGGTACTGAGCCTAAGATTAATCTTCTTGTTAAGATCTTGGGCGAATGGACCGAAAAAATTTATCTTGTTAGAGGTAATGGACCGAGTGAGGATAAAATTTTTAGCTATGGTTTAGACATTCTACCACAGTTTGAAACCTTCATTTATCCAATTGTTTTTCAAGTCATCGCCGCCTTGGTACCAGAAATCAGCGGTATTGATCCAAGTATTCCTAAAGATCCAGCTTTTCATCAAAAGATGGGCAGTCAGGGTGTGCTAAAAGATGTATAAAAAAATTGAAATTGTAATTGCTACACATAGTGAATTAGCTGCGGGATTCAAAAAAACAATCGAATTTATTGCGGGTAAACAGAAAAATATTGCTTATTTTTCTGCTTATACCACAAATTGTAAAAATTTTGACCAAATAATTGATACTTATTTGGCTCAGTTAAATGTTGATGGCATCATAATCCTTACAGATTTATTTGGTGGTAGCGTTAATAATCACATTATGAAAATTCTTGCAAATGATTGTCGCATTCATCTAATAACTGGGATAAATCTTCCTTTAGTTTTATCTTTAATTACAAATGTGAAAGGAAATAACATAGAGAATGAGATAAAAAAGGCTATTACCGAATCTAAAAATGGAATTATTTATTGTAATGAACTAAGTAAGAAAAAAGTGGTAAATAATTTGGATGAATTTTAATTATGAAAGGAAAAGATTATTATGATCAAATTGATCAGAGTAGATTATCGCTTGCTACATGGTCAAGTTGCTGTTTCATGGACATCAAACTTAAATATTGATGCGATTTTATTGGTTAGTGATACGTTAAAAAAAGATAAGATGCGAAAGCAAACAATTGCACTAGCGAAACCTAGCGGAGTAAAAGTAGTCGCTAAAACGACATCTGAAGCAATAGAACAATTAAGAAGTGGTGTTACAGATAAATACTCATTACTTATTGTATGCGAAACAGTTGCCATTGCAGAAAAAATAATCAATTGTACTAATTTCAAAGAACTAAATTTAGGCAATGTATCTTTTAGAAAGAACACAACAAAATTTAGTAACAGCGTCTACCTTAATGATCAAGAAGCTGCTCTTATTCAAGAAATGGTTAATCACGGAGTAAATGTTTTTGCACAAATGATTCCTGATGATACAAAGCATTCATTTAAATAAATAGGAGGCATTAACTTGATTTTAAAAACTTTTTTAATTTTTTTACTATCATTTTTAGGATATAGTGAATGGTTCTTAGGTACAAGTTATATTCAAAGGCCGATAATTCTTGGTCCATTGGTTGGTCTAGCCATGGGCGATTTGACTTCAGGGGTAATTATGGGTGCAACTTTAGAACTGGCGATGTTGGGATCAATTTCAGTTGGAGCATATAATCCACCAGATCCTGTTGCAGGCACAATTTTAGGTGTAGCACTGGCAATACAAAGTAATGCAAGCGTTGGAGCAGCTCTAACAATGGGGATTCCAATTGCAACCCTAATGTTAGCCTTAAACACAGCTTTAGGTCAACCTGTGATGCTTATTTTCATTCATAAGTGTGATCGAGATGCTGCCGAAGCTAACACCAGAAAGTTTACTATCGATATGCTAATTTCAGGTTGGATTCAAAGCTGGCCAGGACTGATTTTTATTCCTTTAGCATTTTACTTTGGTTCTGGTGCAGTAGAGAAAATGCTCAACTTTATCCCAGAGTTTGTCCAAACGGGTATGAACATTGCCGCTGGCATTTTACCAGCACTTGGATTTGCTATGCTATTAAAAATGATTATTAATAAAAAGAATTTTTTGTTCTTCTTTTTAGGCTTTTTTGTGATTGCATTTACCAAATTTACAGTAACTGAAGTGGCTATTTTTTCATTTATCATCGTTGCCTTCATGCTTCTTTATATCCCTGATAAAGAAGATACAGATAGAAAGCTTTTAAATAATTCAGGAAAGAATGGTGATGGATTTGATGAGTTTTAGACCTGAATACAAAAGAAAAGTTAAAAAAACTGATTTACAAAAGATTTTTTGGCGTAGCATACCATTAAACCATTCATGGAACTATGAGCGAATGGCAAATGTTGGCTTTGCTTGGGCATTGATGCCATTACTAAAAAAGCTTTATCCACAGAAAAAAGACTTTTCTAATGCTATGAAGAGACATCTGGAATTGTATAACGTTACACAATATATTTCGACGTTTCCTATGGGAATTGCTGCAGCAATGGAGGAAGAAAACTCCTTAAAATCAGATTTTGATGAAAGCTCGATTTCAAACGTTAAAACTGCTCTAATGGGACCGCTTAGTGGAATAGGAGATAGCTTTTTTTGGGGAACAATTAGAGTAATTGCTACAGGGGTAAGCATCCCACTAGCATTACAGGGAAATATATTAGGACCAATTCTTTTCTTTTTGATTTTTAATACAGTGCATTATCTTTTTAGATATTATGGTACTTTTTTAGGGTATGGCTTAGGCACCAATGTTATTTCGGAAGTTGAACAATCCGGACTAATGAGTAAACTTACCAAGTATGCTTCAATTGTGGGAATGATTGTAGTTGGTGCAATGACAATGGACATGGTAAAAGTAAATTTCGTTTTTAAAGTTGGTTCAACAAAAACGGGTGGATCTACAGTTCAATCATTACTTAACGGAATTTTCCCAGGTATTCCTGTACTGTTAGTATTCGGATTAACTTATTGGTTACTAAAGAAAAAACTGAATCCCTTATGGATTATGTTAATCATGCTATTACTAAGTATAGCTGGTGCATATTTCAAATTACTCGGCTAATATTTAGATAAATTACTAAGAGTCCAGGAAAGACTAGCTCTTTAAACAAAAAAGAAACAGACAAGACACTGAAAATTGTGAAGTGACCCCCCAAATTTAGGACAAATTTGGGGGTTATTTTATGGCTAAATTATCTAAGCAAGATAAAATTGAAATCTATCATCTTTGGCATGATTATCAAGTTGGTCCTAAGTTTGCAGCTAATATAAAGTGTCCTAATTTTAGGGTTCACTTCAAAAATAGTTTTGTCTGCTTTTTACTATTTTCTTCCCACCAAAGTTGATTACTCGGACTGCGCATGTGCCAATATTTCTTTAAATTCATGGTCATAAGCATTAATCTTAGATCATTTTTAACTTTTGTCTACCCTCTTAGGCACAACTATGCGCATGATTTTTATAAGCAAAAAAAGTTTTAGATCCATTTGGATTTGAATGCTCGCTTAGATGAAATACTGTAATATATACAAATAAAAACGTTGTATCTGTAAATTCAACGTTTTTATTGGTCTAAGTAAATAGCTTTTTCAAAGCTCAATAATTTAAGCAATTTTTGGTTTTAAGGCCTGATCAAATAAGTTAGTAATCAATTTTACCAAAACGCCGTCAAAGACAAGCGCAGAGAGTATACAAGTAATAAACATGATAACTTGCAGTTGGATGCTATACTTACTCCAGCCGTACAAAAAATACGTTGGAATAAAACTACCAAGGCCGGCAAAAAAGGCCCCTGTTAGTACACTTTGCCAAGAAAATGCTTGATACCGACTTTTTTGCGGAAAAAAGCCAATTTCATTAGTTGCTCCTTGAATCACACCAGACAAAATTGTTACTGCACCCCATTGGCCGCCAATAGCCATTTCGACAACTGCTGCCAATGTTTCACCAATTGTTCCTGAACCAACCGTTGGCACGAAATACATCGCTAAGGGAGCTGCCATTAGCCATAATCCAGAAAAAACAGTATCTGTTACCGGAGCAAAGCCAGTCGGAAGCAGTAATAACTTAATTAAATTGTAAGCCCAATTAAACCCGTAAGTATAGATTACTCCCATAATAATTCCAATTAAAGCAATCAGGATAATTGCTTTAACGTTCCATTTTGATGATCTTGTAAACATAAAAAATACTCCTAACTAACATTCTAAGTCAGTAGGAGTACTCTAATATACTTAATAACACTTCCCTAACGCAGGTATTGTCCTGTTCAGGTTCGGAGGGTATTTCTCAGCTAAATGTGGCACCCCTAGTGACTTTCTTATCTTTTTGCCTATTATAACACAATATCAAGAAGACATTTTAAATTATTCAATTAACTAGCAATTTAATCAAAACTGACTAAAACTAGCCAACTTTTCTTTAGTCAAATCACGGATAATTGCACAAGTTAAGTCAACTGAGGCCTTAAAGTCTTGATATGCGCTGAAGCAGTATGCCGAATGCTCGTAACGCACTGGAATTCCGATAACAATAGTTGGCGCACCATTTTCATAGTAAATTGCCGCACCATCTTGTCCGCCACCGGTCCGAACCGAACGAGTATATGGAATATTGTTTTTATCCGCTAATTCACATGCGTATTGTTGGAATTTTGGATTAGGCAAAAATGAGGTATCCATATCACGCAGCATTGGTCCACGCTTTAAGCCTGTTTGAGAAAGCCATTTTGGAGTAAATGTATCATCTGCTGGACATGATTCAAGCACAATCCCTAGGTCTGGCTTAATACTTCTAGCTGTTACGTACGCTCCTCGTAAGCCGACTTCTTCTTGACTCGAAAGTGCGGCTACAACGTTACAGTCAGTCTTTTCGCCGTTGAGATTATCCAAAACATCAGCCATTGCAGCTGCACCAAACCGGTCATCAAAATCCTTACCGAAGAAAAGACCGGTTTTTTCATTGTATTCGCACTTGACGTCAACAAAAATGGGACAACCAGTATCAATTTTATAATCATTAATTGTTTCTTCACGAGAACTAGAACCAACATCAACTGACATATTTTCTACTTCCGGTACATTGTCACGTTCTTCTTTAGTCATGAAGTGCGGTGGCTTAGTTGCTACTACGCCAGGAACATATTTACCGTCACGGTTTCTAATTTTTACCCGTAAAGCTGGAATATTATATTTAACCCAGCCGCCAAGCGGAACAAATTTAATCATTCCGTTTGGTCTAACTGCCTGAGTTATAAAACCAACAGCATCAGAATGGGCATCAAGCTGGATAATTGGCTGACCAGTTTGATTTTCTTTTTTAGCAGCATAAACGTTGAGCATACCATCAACTTTTATATCGGCAATATCTTTTACTGTGTCAGTGAATAATTTGATAAACTCTCCTTCAAAGCCGGAAGTTGAATTAGCATCCGAAAAAGCTTTGAGCATTTTTATTTCTTGTTCTTTTTCCATCGTTGTAATTGACCTTTCGCTTATTAAACTTTAAATTTCATTGTAGCAAAAAACAATTATTTAAGCTATTTCTGAAAAAATCCTACTGCTTTTGGCAAATTTGATAATTTTGTCCGTAATTTCGGTAAAAAATGGCTAAAAAAGTTCAAAACAAGCTCCTTTTTCCCGATAAAAATGATATAATCAATTTTATTAGGAATTTTGAGTTTTAAGTGAAAGGTAAATAAATGCCGAAAAACGACAATATTGATAATATTATTGATCATAAATTGTTTACCGAAGATGATATTCACCTGATGTGTGTCAAATTGGGTAAGCAATTAACTGAAGACTATGCTGGTAAAAAGCCATTAGTTATAGGTGCATTAAAGGGTGCAATTTTCTTTTTAACTGACCTGGTACGTGAAATGAACGTCAAAGAAGAAATTGATTTTATGGACGTTTCTAGTTACGGTGATGGTTTTGAATCTTCAGGCGAAGTGAAAATCATTTCCGATTTGGCTACAGATGTCAAAGATCGTGATGTTTTAATCGTTGAAGATATCATTGATACCGGATTAACCTTGAAATATATGAAGGATTTGCTCCAAAAACGCGGCGCTAAAAACGTTAAATGCTGCGTGTTACTGAATAAGGAAGCTAATCGAAAAGTTAATGTTAAGGTTGATTATTTTGGTTCAAAAGTCGGAAACGAGTTTGTTGTAGGCTATGGTCTGGATTTTATGAACTTTTACCGTAACTTACGCTACATTGGCGTTCTTAAGCCTGAAGTCATCAAGCTAGCTAACAATAAATAATAAAAGGAGCTATTCAAATAGCTCCTTTTATTTATCAGTTAGTCTTCTTCTTTACTTGTTTTATTTGCTTTTGGTGCTAGTGGCTTAACAATAAACCACCGCATAAAGCCTTGCTCAATGTTTTCAAGCTTAAATTCAAAATTTTCGAGCTCAACCGTTTGATTTTTTTTTAATTCTGGATAATGTTCCATCATATAACCACCAATAGTGATAATATCACTATTTTGGAAACTTTTAAGATCTTTGCGGAAATATCTGGCAAAATCATATAAGGTCGTTTTACCCGAAACATGAATATTGCCCTTTTTATCTTTGATAATATAGTCATCTGAAACATCATCTATTTCATCTTTAACCGTACCAAAGAGCTCTTCGTAAATATCCTTATCCGTCACAATTCCGCTAGTTCCGCCGTATTCATCTACGACTAAAACAATCGGCGTGTGCTTTTTTATCATTAAATGCAAAATATCCTGAATCGGCATTGATTCTGGTACGGTAATCATTGTTCTAATAATCCGTGTCACAGGTACCTGATCATCTATTTCATTTTGCTGAACCACATCGAAGGCATAAATATAGCCTACGATATCATCTTTATTATTATCACGAACAACAGGAATACGACTTGATCCTTCATCAAGATACATTTTTAGTGCTTGCTTGATCGTATCAGTTGAATTGATCACCACTAGCCTGGTTCTGTCCGTCATAATATCCTTAGCGACTTTATCATTGAGTTCAAAAGCACGCTGCATGTATGTCAGGTCGTTTTTATCAAGGGACCCACCATGAACAGCCTTCCGTGATAATTTAATAATCTCAGACTGCGAATAAACCTGATTTTCTTCATCTGCCGGCTCAAAGCCCATGATTTTAAGCAAACCATTGGAACTGGTATTTAAAAGCCAGACAAAAGGATAAACCAAAGTATGAAATAGCTGCAATGGCGTGACAATTCCCAATAATATTTTGACTGGCATGTCAATTGCAATATTTTTCGGAACAATCTCCGTCACAACTACTTCTAGATAAGTTAATAAAATCACCCCTAAAAGGGCACTAACGGACCGCACTACAGAATGATTAAGTTGAGTTACTTTAAACAAATTTGCAAAAATCGCTGCAAACGTATCGGCAGAAAACCAACCTAAAACGACGCCAACTAAAGTTGTGCCGACTTGCGTTGTCGATAAATACTCATTCAGGTTATGCGTCATATGTAAAGCACGCTTAACCTTCCTGCTATTACCAGTATTATCTGCCAGCATATCTTCTAACTGACTTGATCTTGTTTGGACCAATGCAAATTCAGCAGCAACAAAGAAGGCTGCAAAAACAAAAATCACTAAAGTTGCTATTAAATTAGTAATTATTTGAGCTGTATTCAAAATTTATATCACCTTTTATAACAATTATTTGATATATTTTAGCATTAATAGCGCTTTATCTTGATAAAAATGTTTTTTATTTGATTATTTTATAAATTTTCTTAAACGGTAATCTTGCAGGAATATATTTCGGATCATTAACCTCAGCAGACTTATCTTGATAACCTAAGCCAATTGCCATTCCAACCAACTCATCATTAGGAATTTTTGCATACTTTCTCACTAATTCTGGATATGACACCATAGAATGAGCTGGCATGATTGCAATACCTTCATTAATGGCCAATAACATTATACTCTGTGAAAAAATCCCTAAATCATAAACCGACCAGGCTGGTGATGCTTTGGGTATCGTTAGAAATGCAATATCCTGCGCATTGAACATTGTATTGTTTGAATTTTCAAAAAGCTCTATCTTATTATGGAAGAAATACGGTTGCGATGCACCGACAGCAGCCAAATTTTGACTTGGAAATGATTCCCAGTTAAGCGATAGCATTTTAGCAAAATCTTCATGCGGATCGACACCTGCATCAATTTGTTTTTTTACTTCTTTTTTTAGTTCATTAAGCGCCTCCCCGGCTAATAAGTAAACCTTCCAAGGTTGTGAATTCAGTAATGATGGTGATTGCTGAGCCCTCTCAATTATTTTAGCCAATAATTTTTCATTAACTTTTCGGTTGGTAAACTTACGTGTTACCCGTTCTTGATTATAAACATCATTAAATTCCATTACCATTTCAAATCCTTACAAACTAAACTTGGCATACCAAACTATATTTTAATTATTTATATTCTGCTTTTAAACAATTCATATTTTAGAAACCTATTTTAATCATAAGAAAAATTAAACTAATGTATAACGTTTAACAATTTTTCTATTAAAATTAAATCTGAATATACTACTTGCAAAAGCCAGTTATATATATACTAATAATCTTAATAAATAATTGTAAATATTGCAATGCCATTAGGAAAAGAGAACAAATAATTGTTAATATTTTGATCACTTTATTCATTAATTTTTATTAGTTAGGTAAAAATGCTATTCATATATCCTTATTATTATATTACTAAAAAGATTCAACTCCTTTAATTCAACTTAGATATAACGCGCCTCAATTACCTTTGTTTCCTTGCATGTTCAAGGTGAATAATAAGATAAATTAATTAAACTTAACTTTAAACTTTATATTGGCGGCGTAATTCACGCTCCTGATCTCTTTTCTTAATCGTTTCGCGCTTATCATATTTTTTCTTACCTTGACCCACGCCAATCAATACTTTGGCAAAGCCATGTTTAAGGTAAACTTTGAGGGGAATAATGGCGATCCCCCTTTGCTCCTGCTCCTTAGCTAAACGAGCAATTTCTTTTTTATGTAATAACAGCTGGCGTTGGCGCAGGGGCTCATGGTTATAGCGGTTGCCCTGCTTGTATTCACTAATGTGAACATTTTCGAGATAAGCGGAACCATTAATAATTTGAACATAGCCATCGCGCAGATTAATTCTTCTTGCACGTACTGATTTAATTTCGGTTCCTGTAAGT
Organism: Lactobacillus sp. B4005; assembly: GCF_026536045.1. Classification (NCBI taxonomy): domain Bacteria; kingdom Bacillati; phylum Bacillota; class Bacilli; order Lactobacillales; family Lactobacillaceae; genus Lactobacillus; species Lactobacillus sp. B4005. The sequence continues at coordinate 11,832 of NZ_JAFNOZ010000001.1, read as the reverse complement.
GCAATTCCTGCTTCATAAGTGTCCTTAATAAAATAATCATGATGTGCTTTTTTATTCTGAGCAATTAAGTTCTCATTATTTTGTTTCTTCAATTTCCCGTCCTAATGCTTATACTTGCTAAAATGTGGGTGATTGCCATTTTTATGAAAATGATTGCGGCCGTTCGTAGCTCCGCGGTGACCGTGATCGTTGCGAAATCCCCGATTTCCACGCCGACGATTATTATTGCCACGGTTATTATGCTCCTTTTTAGGAGCATTGGGGTCATAAATTTCAAAATCTAGTTGATGCTGCTCAACATTTGCATTAGTCAACGTCACCTTTATCGGCATCCCCACATGATATTGCTTATGGGTACCACGACCAGTAAGCGTCATGCTCTTTTCATTAAAGCTGTAGAAATCATCTGTTAAATTGGAAATATGGATTAATCCTTCAACTGTATTAGGTAACTGGATAAACATCCCAAAACTAGTTACTGAAGATACCACAGCATCAAAATGCTCACCAACTTGGTCTGCCATGTATTCAGTCATCTTCAAATCGTTGGTCTCACGCTCAGTATCAATTGAAACACGTTCTTGCGTAGAAGTCTGATCTGCCACCACAGGTAAGGAATTAGCAAAATGATCCCGAACTTTTTTATCAGTTCCTTCCTCGCTATATGCATGGATCATGCGGTGGACCATTAAATCGGAATACCGGCGAATTGGCGAGGTAAAGTGGGTGTAAAACTTGGCAGCTAGGCCGAAGTGTCCGAGAGGTTCTTCTGAATAATGTGCCTGCTTTAAGCTTCGCAGCATCATCATTTGAACAACGGCTTCCTCAGGTGTTCCGGTTGTCTTGGCTACCACTTTTTGCAAGTCAATCGGCTTAACATGATTAGGATCAGCCGTAATATTCAAGCCAAATGCACTGCAAAATTCAAAGAAGCTCTTAATTCTTTCACCATCTGGCGTTTCATGTACACGGTACAAGAATGGTACATGCTTTTTGTAAAAGTCTTCAGCAACGGTTTCATTAGCCATCAACATAAACGATTCAATCATCTTTTCAGCTGTACCCCGATTAAGCAAGACGATATCAGTTGGCTTACCCTGATCGTTAACAATAATTTTAGCTTCTGGCTCTTCAAAGTCAATTGCTCCGCGTTGGTGGCGCTTTTGATACAAAGCATTGTGCAACTCGGCCATTTCTTTTAGCATTGGTGCTAATTTAACATATTTTTCTTCCAGTGGCTCTTCATTATTTGGATCTAGGACCTTATTGACATTGTTGTACGTCATTCGGCCGTGTGAACGCATTACAGAGGGGTGAATCCGGTAATTTACCCGCTCACCTTTTGGCGTAATTTCCATGTCACATGAAAGAACTAAGCGGTCTACGCCCTCATTTAAAGAACAGATACCGTTTGATAATCTAAATGGCAGCATCGGAATTACCCGGTCAACCAAATAAGTACTGTTGCCACGAGTAAACGCCTCTTTGTCAAGGGGCGAATTTTCTTTAACATAATGAGCAACATCAGCAATGTGAACACCTAGATGATAATTGCCATTAGGTAATCGCCACAATACTACAGCATCATCAAAGTCCTTTGAATCATCGCCATCAATTGTGACTGCTGGCTGCTCCCTAATGTCCTCACGATCGGCCATTTCTTCGGGCAGCACATGATCCGGAATAGCATTGGATTGATCAAGTGCATCCTGAGCCCATTCTGTCCGGACATCATGAGCAGAAACAATTGCCATAATATCAACGCCCGGGAGATTTTTATTACCAATAATTTTGGTAACAACACCAACCATTGAGTCAGGATTATCCTTATCAGGATAATTGCTAATTGAAACCTTGACCATGTCACCTTTTTGCGGACGCAAGCCATTTTCACCCACATAAACCCGATAATTAGCTAACTTTTTATTAGTGCTCAACACATAGCCGACAAAATGACTAACTTTAGTTTGCTCATCAGTCAGTGGATGAAATTCTCCCACTAAGGAGCTAACCCCACGAGAGATAATCTCCTGAACCTGGCCTTCTGGTCCCTTACCGTTCCACGGATTACCACCAGCAGTTATTTTAACGCGAACTTCATCACCATCAACTGCATATGCAGTATAATCCTTGGCGATAAAAATATCGTCGGTTTCTTCATCTTCAACTTTAACAAAACCAAAGCCCTTACTATTGGCTTTAAACATTCCCTCGACAACGATATTTTCTTGAGCCAGTTGATAGTGACCATTGCCGTCAGTGATTATCTTTTTCTCTTGTTCTAAAAAAGATAATGCTTTTACGAGATCAGAAAAATTACCAAGTCGGTCGCGTCTGAGCATGCGCTCAATTTGTTCAACCTGATATTGCTTTTTGGGATTGTGGCGAAAGATCTCTAAAACATTAGCTAAGATTTTCTCGTTTTGTGCCATGCACTTAATCTCCATTTCCTACTTAAAAAGATAAAAAAAGTCCTCCCATCGTTTTGATCGGGAGGAACCAATACTATTTTGAAGACAAATAAGCTAATACAATAGCAAAAACGAAAAAGAGAACCAGTAAAACTGACGTCACTTTTTCCATAAATGCTTCAAAACCACGTTTCTTCGTTTGACCACTAAATACTGCACCACCAGATAAGGCATTCAAAGCATCTTGTTGCTTTTGTGGCTGCATCATTGTTGCAACAACGATTAAAATTGAAACAATAATTAGTAGCGTCATAAATAAATTATACAATACGCTGCCTCCAATATACACATACGATTACTGATAAATTTTAGCACAAAATGTGCTTTTTTTCGAGTTTTTTATTTTTCAAGTTCAGGCGCATCCGTCTTAAATTTATTTTGCGTTGATTTTTTATGATTATGATACCAAAGCGAAGTTTTGTCCTGTGAAGAATACAGATTTTTTAACGCCTTTTCCTCGTTATAGTTATAATCATGCGGATTGACCTTTTTAAACCATTTCGGATGGTAAAAGCGTAACAAGTTGCCGGCAATTACCCGATCCGATAAAGACAATTGGGTAGTGACCTTATTCGAAATCGCCACAAGTTTTGCTTTTAGCTTCTCATCAGGATCCTCAATTTCTTCTCCGGTCTTAGTGTCGTAATAAGTACTTCCGACCTTGGCATATTTAGGAGTAATAAAATCACCGTTACGCTGGGCGACAATTTGTGGTGCTTTACTACTTAATAAATCATGACCGAATTGAATTGTTTTACGATCATTAATTCCTAAAAGATTTAATAGCGTCGGTAAAACATCGATTTCTCCCCCATAAGTCTTTTTGATTCCACCCTTTAATCCGGGCATATGGAACATCAGGGGTACTCGCTGAAACTTCAGATTATCAAAATTGGTAAATTCATCTTGGTTAAGTAGTTCTGCACTAGCCTTATGGTGATTACCGGATATCCCATAATGGTCGCCATAGAGCACTAGCATGGTTTTTTTATCCAATCCAGTTTTCTTCATCCAGCGCATTAATTCCCCAATTGCCTGATCTAAATAGTGTGCTGTCTGAACATAGCCATCAACCGTTTCATCCCCGGTATCGGTTGGATCAATCGACTGATTTTTCTTATCTAAATCATAAGGATAGTGGTTGGTAACAGTTATCAATTTTAAGTAAAATGGCTGCGGCAAGCGCTCAATATACTTAATTGATTGGTCAAAAAAGATCTTATCCTTTAAACCATAGCCGATATAATATTTAGGCTTATTTTCATAATAAGACAACGGCATAAAATAGTGATAACCAAATTGCTTATAAGCATTATTACGATTCCAAAATGAACCGGCTCCACCGTGCATTACGGCAGTAGTATAGCCACCTTGTTGATTTAAAATCGCTGGGGCACTCTCAAAAGTATTGGAAGTCCCATAACTAGACATTGCCGAGCCAGATTGTAAACCATATAAGGAATTTTCCAGCATCATTTCCGCATCAGAAGTCTTACCTTGACCAACTTGGTTATAAAAATTAGCAAAACTTAATGTATTTTTCGACCGGTAAAGTTTATTTAAGTTGGGGGTAACTTCTTTGCCCTTCCACTTATAACCAATTAAAAACTGTTGGAAACTCTCAAGGTGAATAACCATGACGTTTTTCCCCTTAGCAACGCCGGTATATTCGGGATTAGGCTTAACATAATTGGCCTTCAAGTACTTTTTGACAGAACTTAAATCAGAGACATTGGCCTTGGCCATTTGCTCGCTAGTTTGGGCGGTTTTAAAGCTATCGTAAACTGCATATTGGTTCATTCCCAAATACTTAACGATATAGCTGTTATCGAAAGTTCTGGTTAAAAGTCCTGAACGATCTTTTTGCGCCATCATCAGGTTAACGCCAATTAGCACAACTGCCAACCCTTCAAGTAAAAGATTGAACTTTAATTTTAATGGGCGCAAATCGTACTTAATCACTTTGCCAATCATTAAAGCAATAATTGCCAAAACATCAATGAAAGTTAAAAAATCAGTTACCCGCGTTATCCCGACAATACTTTTTCCTAAATTATCAGCCGTTGAACCAGATGTTTTAATGATTGATAAGGATAAAAAATTGGAAAATTCGCGGTAATACAAAATATTAGCAAAAAGCCATGTGCTAAGAACTAAATCAATAACAATGATAATCCAATAGGATTTACGTCCCTTAAAAAATAGGCCTATTCCCAGTAGCAACAGAGCCGTTGGCAGCGGATTGATGAACAAAAGAAAATTTTGCATCGCACCGACAGCACCTAAATTAAACTTGGTCAAATAAATTACGTACGTTTTTAGCCAAAAAGTTATTAACACAATGGAAAAAAAACCTAATTTGGTTGATGTTAACCATTGCAAGAAAGACTTGGTCCGTGTCATTCTATTCTCCTCTCACTATGCTAATATCTTACCCTTAAGCTCAATTAAACATAGTGATTTTAGTAAAAATTAATCTTTTGCGGAGCTAGTAACTTTTTTCGGTTTGAAAATCCAGCCAAAAATACCTAAAATCATCCCGAAAAAGTAGGTTACAAAGCGCCACAAAAACATCCCAAAAACAAGCGCACCTTTAGATGAAATAAAACTGGCAAAGAGCGTTTGAAAACTGTATTCTGCCCCACCTGAAGCTCCTGGAATGGGAATAATTGCCATAAACATGATAATCATAATGTTCATTTGCGTGACACTGACCCAATCAGCTGGAACTCGTAAAGTTACCAGAACCATAAATGGAATTGAATAAAAACAAAGCAGCTGCAGCACTGTTAACACGGCGCTAAGCACTAATTTCTTTTTTTCATGCTTTAGCTTCTGACTTTCGGTATAAAAAGTGTCAATCTTTGCCATCGTTGCGGTCCGCCAGCCCTCTACACGCTGGGGATTAATTATTTCGGCTAGCCAATTCATTAACCAATTAGCTGCTTTTTTAGTCCACTTGTAAGCAAACAAAATTGCTAATAAAAAAATGATTGAGCTAACGTGAATTAAAAAACCAATTGCAATAAAAAAAGCAAGACCTGCAAATTTAGTTGCAACCATATGAAAACCAGTAATAATGGTAACAACATATGCCAAAAAAACAACAATCTGATAAATGATAAATTTCATCAACAAAAGTGAAGTAGCACGGCCGCCTTCAATTCCCATCTGTACCATTGCAGCCAGTTGAGACGGCTGACCACCAGTTGACATAGGGGTAATTGCATTAAAGAGTGCTTGAATAATTGGAATTCGTAAAAATGACCACTTTGATCGTTTAGGCTCACCAGGACGTTGTGCAAGAACGGCTAAAATGCTAGCTTCAAAAACGTATGATAGCAGCATTAACAAGAAAACTAATAGCAACGCACCAACATTGACATTATTCATTGCCTGCCGCAGTTGCGATACTGGTGTATCTTTTAAATCAACATACAAAACGCCAAGGCTGATGAGTAAAACAACCGCAATTCCCCAAAAGTGCTTTTTATTCATTAGCGGATCTGTCCTAACTCCCTGCCAAGTTCATATTGCTCGTGATAAAAATCACACCAAATTTTGGCTAAATTATCTTCTGAATATTTTTCACTAGCCATATTAGATAGATTACTGTATTTATGCAAAAGTGCCTGATCATTCGCCACTTGGCGCAACTGCGCATTCAGTTCATCAAAGTTTTTCCCTTTTAGATAGTAACCTTTGATAATGGCGTCATATAAAGCAAGATCGCGCAATAAAACTGGTGTCCCACAACTAAATGCTTCCAAAACAGACATTGGAAAAAGCTCATCAAATGATGGCAAAACAAATAGATCTGCGATGTTTAAATAATCAACTAATTGTTTCCGATCAATGATACCGGTAAATTTTAAGTTCTTTGGCGGATTGGCCACTAATTCTTTAAAGTGATCGTAGCCGTCAGTAATTTTGCCAAAAGAAAAACCACCTGCCCAAATAAACTGCATCTCTGGGTTGGCCTGTGCTAGTTTTGCAAAATCATCGACTCCTTTACGAGCCTGAACTTGCCCATCACCAAAGACTACAAATTTATCAAGAGGAATACCTAATTGATGCCGAAAGGCATTCTTTTTTTCCTGCCGTTCAGGATAAAATTCATCTTTTGCCACAAAGTTAGGAATGTACTTAACCTTTTCCCGTTTGATACCGTAATTAACTAACTTATCAATAAAAATAGGGTTAACCACAACAATTTGATCCATTCTTTGATAAAAGTCTATGACATATTTATAAAAGACTTTTTTGGCATAATTCGGAAGCTTGACTGATCCTTCTAAAGTCTCCGGTAAAAAATGGACATAACCAATTTTACGTCCACGCGCTGGGGAAAAACTGTTAACAAAATAAGTAGGATTTATGGTGTGATAGTGGGTTAAATCGCTGGCACCATATTTATTATTCGTTACATAAAATTCATTAACTAAGTGGGTTCTTAATAAGTTGATCAGTTCGTTATAGGCAGAGCCAACACCCTGGCCCTTAACTGAATCAGCTTGTGAGAACATATTAATTCTTATCATTGCTATCCTCTTCGCGCTCTTCCTGGTAATTTTCGATTACTTCTTCATAAAACTGATGTACTTCGCTAGCAAAACGCTCAGCCGAAATTTGCTTCATTTTAGCTTTCAACTTATCTGGCGGAATTTCAGTTTGATTTTCTCTTAAATAAGATAAAATTGCGTCACGCATTTCGCTAGGCCGAGTGAAAACTTTGCCAAAGCAAGGGTTATCGAAGACATTTTCCGTATATTCGGTATCATAAACAACGCACTTTGTACCCGCAGCGAGTGCCTCAATATAAGTAAGGCCTTGCGTTTCAGTATCACTTGCTGAAACAAACAAATTGGCCATCTTGTAAAATGCCCCAACATCATCGTGAGGAACATCGCCAACAAACTGAACGTTATCCTCTAAAGTCAGTCGCTCAACTTGCTCTTGCAAGATCTCGACGTCTGGGCCATCTCCCGCTATCACAAGCTGTACGTTAGGAAATTCATCGACAATTTCTGGCATAACATTTAAAATCCGATTAATTTTCTTCTCCCCAGCTATTCGGCTCAAGGTTAACAAAACGGGGACATCGGGAGCAATTCCTAGTTCATGACGCACATCATGGGTTGCGGGCTTATTCAAGCTCTTAACATCCACACCAGTCGGAATTACACGTAAAGGTATAGATACACCATAGCGCTTCAAAAGAGCCTCAACGCGCTTACTAGGGGCAATAACACCATCCATGTTCTTAAGGTAAACATTGGTAAATTGCTTAACGTGATATGGTCGCAACAAATGCCCGTTTAACACGTAGTGTAAATAGTCTTCATACATCGTATGGTAAGTATGAATTGCCGGTATTTTTAATTGGTGAGCGACATATTTACCAATCATTCCCAAAGCAAACTCTGTTTGCGTATGAACAACATCCAGTTTTACTTCACGTGCTACTTTAGTTGCTTCAAAAAATCCTCTAAATGCTACTCGGCGATCTGTAAATGAAATAAATGGCACACTACTGAAGCGAAAAACGTTAGCCTCAATAGTACCTTTTTTCACGTGCGGATCCGTCGTCGTAAAAATAAATACATTATGTCCCTGCTCTTCAAGGGCGTCTTTTAAAGTCTTAATTGACGTTGCTACACCACTGATTTGTGGAAAATATGTATCGGTAAAAATACCAATATTCATTTGAATACCTCCGTATAAAGGTATTATAAAGATTCCGCTTTGCTTGTGCAATTTTTATAATAGAAAAAGCGCGTAATTTTATAAACAAAAAACAGCTTCTATACATGAAGCTGTTACCTAATAGCGGTGATCGGGGTCGAACCGATACGTCCTAAACGGACACCAGATTTTGAGTCTGGCGCGTCTGCCAATTCCGCCACACCGCCATAATTTTATGAAGTTCAATGAGTGAACCATTAAGGCGGGGATCGGATTTGAACCGACGATTAAGGTTTTGCAGACCTCTGCCTTACCACTTGGCTACACCGCCATTGAATATTTATTTAATAGATTGGGATAGCTGGATTCGAACCAGCGCATAATAGAGTCAAAGTCTAGTGCCTTACCGCTTGGCTATATCCCAATGCTAGGGCGGAATATGGGATTCGAACCCATGTATGCCGGATCCACAAACCGGTGTGTTAACCCCTTCACCAATTCCGCCATGAGGTAAACAGGGATAGTAGGAATTGAACCCACACTAGCGGTTTTGGAGACCGATGTACTACCTTTATACGATATCCCTATTATGGAGGAGGGTGGATTCGAACCGCCGAACTCAGAGAGAGCGGTTTTACAGACCGCCGCGTTTAGCCACTTCGCTACTCCTCCAGGCTGATGGCGCGGGACGGAATCGAACCGCCGACACAAGGAGCTTCAATCCTTTGCTCTACCGACTGAGCTACCGAGCCATCCTACGGTCCATATCAGATTTGAACTGATGATCTTCTCCGTGACAGGGAGACGAGATAAACCACTGCTCCAATGGACCATATTGCGGGAGGTGGATTTGAACCACCGACCTTCGGGTTATGAGCCCGACGAGCTACCATACTGCTCCATCCCGCGATGTTATAAAGGAGGATGTGGGATTTGAACCCACGCACGGCAAGACCGTCTAACGGTTTTCAAAACCGTCCCCTTAAGCCACTTGGGTAATCCTCCAAATGTAAAAATACCAATAAACGTTGGTAATGACCCGTACGGGATTTGAACCCATGTTACCGCCGTGAAAGGGCGATGTCTTAACCACTTGACCAACGGGTCATATTCTCTTCTTACGTCACAAGACGCTTAATTATAATACCGAATTTAATTTAAAATGTCAACTACTTTTTATTTCTATTAATTCGTGTATCAGTGGCAATTCCTTAATCGCAACGTTATTTATAATACAGGATTCCTAGTCATCTTGCAAGAGTTTTATGCAAAAAGATGAATTTTTTGTAATAATTGCATTACTTTTACTTTCACTAAGGTACAAAAATCCAGCTAAAAAGCTTTAATATCAGTATTATTTGTTTATTATTGCTGGGCAGCCGCTTCTTCCCCAAAACCAAATTGGCGTTTGAAAATCAACTGGTCGATACCCAGTACCTTTCAGTAAATCAAACCAGGCAGAAATGACAATCTCCTGCTTTTTTGAACTATTCTCTTCTTCAGCTGTAATCAATCCTAATTTTCTACTAGCCTTTATCACATGACGATCAGCTGCAATAGAAATTTTAGACACGTTTTTTAATTGAAGACTTGTATAATGATCCAAAACAAATAGCCAGTAATTGCAGAGCTTTTTGCCAGAAAGATACGGAAACCCGGCTTTATTATCAATTTGCAGATACTTTCTTATTTGAACCACGTCATCATGATTTTCATGACATAAGGTTAATACACTGCCAGCGAAATTATCATTCAGTGTTTGACATATTTGGCACCAAATAGCCGTCTGCTTGTTTTGCTGTAAAGCTAAGCGGTATTTAGTTAAAGCTGCCTGAACAGTGCCAAAATCGCTCTCAGTAACTTTTTTAGGGTTAAAGAGGAAGTTAGTCGATTCATCTAAATACGTCTTCTTTGCACTCACCCATAAAGAATACGAATTTCGCTGATAGTTAAGTGCTGTTGGCAAAGTAAAATACAATGCATTTTCTTCAGAATCTTGAGCAAGATGTGGATTGGTATCTTCAGGCAATTCTTTTGATCCAAAAACGCCATTCTCATACATCTGCGCAATGTTTTCGATTGACTTTAAAACATTTACTTTCATCTTTTTTACCCGGTAAATACACATAACAACAAAAAAAGTTTGTAAGCTTTAATACCTACAAACTTCTTAATTACGGAGACTGAGAGATTTGAACTCTCGCACCGGAATAACCCGATCTACACCCTTAGCAGGGGCGCCTCTTCAGCCACTTGAGTAAGTCTCCATAATGGGCCTAAATGGACTTGAACCATCGACCTCACGCTTATCAGGCGTGCGCTCTAACCAGCTGAGCTATAGGCCCAAAAGCGGGTAACGAGAATCGGACTCGCGACTAAAGCTTGGAAGGCTTTCGTTTTACCACTAAACCATACCCGCAAAATTAAACTAATAAAATGGCGCGGGACGGAATCGAACCGCCGACACAAGGAGCTTCAATCCTTTGCTCTACCGACTGAGCTACCGAGCCATCCTACGGTCCATATCAGATTTGAACTGATGATCTTCTCCGTGACAGGGAGACGAGATAAACCACTGCTCCAATGGACCATATTGCGGGAGGTGGATTTGAACCACCGACCTTCGGGTTATGAGCCCGACGAGCTACCATACTGCTCCATCCCGCGATGTTAAAATATAAAAGTACAAAACCCATATTTTAATGGACCTTGTAGGACTCGAACCTACGACAGGACGGTTATGAGCCGTCTGCTCTAACCAACTGAGCTAAAGGTCCAAGCTCTGGCAAATAGCGGCGGGGGGGATCGAACCCTCGACCTCCCGGGTATGAACCGGACGCTCTAGCCAGCTGAGCTACACCGCCAAAAAATGTAACCGTTAGTTAACAAATTACAATCGGGAAGACAGGATTCGAACCTGCGACCCCCTGGTCCCAAACCAGGTGCTCTACCAAACTGAGCCACTTCCCGAGATATGCGCCCTGAAGGATTTGAACCTTCAACCTTCTGATTCGTAGTCAGACACTCTATCCAGTTGCGCTAAGGGCGCATCATTAATGCCGAGGACCGGAGTCGAACCGGTACGGTTGAAACCAACCGCGGGATTTTAAGTCCCGTGCGTCTGCCAATTCCGCCACCCCGGCATGTAATGAAAGCGGAAGACGGGATTCGAACCCGCGACCCCCACCATGGCAAGGTGATGTTCTACCACTGAACTACTTCCGCAATATTATGGAATGCCGATTATACGATTTGAACGTACGACCCCCTGTTTACAAGACAGATGCTCTACCAACTGAGCTAAATCGGCAAAATGTAAATATGGTATATTATTATGGCGAATACGGGTGGTGGGACTTGAACCCACACGTCCGAAAACACTAGAACCTAAATCTAGCGCGTCTGCCAATTCCGCCACACCCGCAAAATGGGGCCATGAGTCGTGACGGGCTTGAACCGTCGACCCTCTGATTAAAAGTCAGATGCTCTACCGACTGAGCTAACGACTCGGAAAATGGAGGATACAGGGCTCGAACCTGTGACCTCCTGCTTGTAAGGCAGATGCTCTCCCAGCTGAGCTAATCCTCCATCAAAGCACGGCAGCTTCCTACCCTCGCAGGCAGTCTCCCACCAACTACTCTCGGCGTGAAGAAGCTTAACTGCTGTGTTCGGCATG